>CAZABT010000034.1:0-10674 GCA_964483395.1 uncultured Lachnospiraceae bacterium | reverse complement strand
CATGTAATGCAGTTCCATGTAATGCAGTTCCATACAACACATAACATTCAGAACCCCTCTGCTATAGCAATGCAGCGGGGTTCTCATTTCTTTCAAATTATGTATGTGTTCGTTCTAATTGGGATGTATAACTAAAAAGTTTCTGCTTTCATCCCAAATCAACTCAAAAAAACGTATAATGTATCCAAATTATGTAATAACGGGATGTATCATTAAGAAATGCAAATTTTTATCCCTCTTTCACAAAGAAAACGGGATAAAACTATTGTTTTTTCTCCTATACATCCCATTCCATGAATATAGTTTGTTTTATTAGGAATATATTTACATAAATGGGATGCGTTAATCAAAAAAAAATGTATACATCACAGTCCAGTCATAAACACCGATTGCTTACCCTTTCATATATTAAATTATAGCATCCTAACATATGAAAGGATTATTATGCAAAATCATTTTTATTCCATGAACGGATTTCATCGTGCCGAGCCAAGTGGCATGCAGAGTAATGGCATGCAGGGGAATGGCATGCAGGGGAATGGCATGCAGGGCGATACCTCGGAAGTGCCATCCGAAAATGCTGGTACGCAGGACAATGACAGGATTGGAAACGGCTCTGATATTCCAATGACGCTGCCCTCGTTTCCGGACACTCCGGTGTACAACCCCAATGATGAAGTCACAAACGGAGGTTCCGGCATTCCGCAGACATTACCCTCATTTCCGGATATACCGGTCTACAATCCTCCCGGTGGCACCAATACCGGACCGATTCCAACCCCGGAAGGCTCTCATACACCAAATGGTTCTGACACCCCGATGACACTCCCTTCTTTTCCCGATACTCCAGTAGCTTCTCCGATACCGCCGCTCTACCCAAGTATTCCGATTGAGCGCTACACCAACATCCGCATACTGCATGCAGATGAAAATGTCGGTGCAGTCAATGTCATTTTGAACGGAACAACTCTGACCGAAGGCCTGACCTATGGCAATATCACGGCATATACGACTGAAGCAGCAGGCAATATCCTAATCACCGTCGTATCCACAGCAAATCCTGCACGCTATATTACGCAAGAGACACTTCGCTTCAATTATGGTGATACCTATACCATTGCAGTGATTCCATATGCAGCAGATGGCAGCGCAAATCCTTCCACCGGCTTTGGCAGCACCCTATTTAAAATTGAGGATACTTCCTGTAACAAATCACTCTACAATTCCTGCCTGCGGGCCATCAATCTGTCCACCTATGCAAACCCTCTTTCCGTTTCACTGCTTGATGGCAGGGTCATTGCACAAAATCTTCCTTATAAAGGTATCGGCAGTTTTCGACAGTTCACTCCCGGCAGATACCGTGTCCTCGTCTATGAAAACACCTGCAATAACCAGATTCAGCCCCGCACAGGCCGTGCACTTGGCTCTGCTGTGATCGGTGTCATTCCGATCATTGTCGGCAATGCCAATGCTTCCTGTATGGCAGACCTGCTCATTGCCTCACAAATCACAGTTGGCGCCTCCTCTGTATACACCTACTATATTTTAGGAAATCCTTATACCAGCGGAGGCATGAAAGTATTATTTGTAGAAAGCTACTTTGATGCTTGAAATTAGATAATGCCGCTTTTGTTTAACTACAATCATGCAAAAACAGACGTACAAAAATGCACTTTGCATTTTCAACGTCTGTTTTTAGATTAATTTCACTTAATGGTTGCCTTTTTACACAAATAAATTTATTATGAATATTAGGATTTATTTTGTCACAAAGGAGGGTTAAACGCCATGAATATTGTTGTTTTGATCATTTTGTTTTATCTGATCGTAATAAACCTGTTTGGATTTTTGCTAATGGGCATTGATAAGCACAAAGCACGCAAGCAGGCGTGGCGTATTCCTGAATCTACTCTGTTTTCAATCGCAGCCATCGGCGGCAGTTTAGGAGCCTTGGCCGGAATGTATACGTTTCGGCATAAAACTCAGCATAAATCATTTGTCATCGGTATGCCCGCCATTTTATTCATTCAAATTTTACTTGCCATTATTTTGATTTATTTTACTCCGTACAAAATTCGCTTCATGTGAATAGAAGAAGGGGTTTGATTTATGTAAACCAATTGGAGGTGCATTATGGCTTTATACATTGCAATTTGTGATGATCATGTTGCTGACCGCAAGCAGTTTGAACGACTGCTCGGCCGAGAAAAGGATACACGGCTGAAATCGGGTCTGGTTCTGTATATTGATTCTTTCGGAAGCAGTGATGCCCTGCTCAATGCGCAGATTCGATATGATCTGCTTTTAGTTGACATAACAAACAATCTGACCGAACCTGCCGAACAGGTTGTCAATGGTATGGATATTGCCAAGCAGCTGCGTTCTATTGGACTGAATGCTCCAATCGCACTTTGCTCCTCCGTGATTGACTATACAGCCTATGGAAATCCGCCTTCTGCGGATATCATTTATCTTACAAAGCCGCTTACACAGGGGCAGCTGTCTCATTTAATTGATGTTGCTCTGGAAAAGCAGAAAAAACAGGAACCCCTGATTGAACTTCGCAGTCAGAAGGATACCTGTAGTGTGACACAAAAGGAGATCATCTTTGCACAGGAAAGGGATCATCTGACAGAGGTCTGTCTGACCGGAGCGAAGTGTTTTACCATATTGGGCGAGATGAAAACCTTAATTCAACAGCTGCCTGAACCGGATGCCTTCGGATATTGCGGCAATGACTGCATCGTAAACTTCGCACATGTTGAAGAAATGAAAAAAAACGCCTTTGTCATGGATACCAAAGACGTCATACATTTTCACTTTTTACAAAGACATGAACTTAAAAATGCCTTAATCAAATACCGGCTGCACAGCTAAATCGTCACAATGATTCCACCGTCTCCCGCATACAAACTGCTGATTCCTGCCGTATCCGTAATCAGAACATCCTTTATCTGCATTCTCTTTTTGATCTCATCCCGGATGAAAATCGCACGTTCCTTACAATTACAATGCGCAATTGCAAGCCGTCTGCAGGCCGCATCAGGCGTATTTTTCTGAACAATGTCAATCATCTTCTGCAAAGCCTTATTAATTCCTCTTGCCTGATCCAACTGCTGAATCGTTCCTTCATCCGTCGAACCCATAACCGGCTTGATATTTAATGTACTGGCTACAAATGCCTTGACCCCCGTCAGTCTTCCGTTTTTACGTAAATGCTCTAATGTTTCCAGCACAAAATACGTTCTCATCCCTTCAATATATTGCTCTACTGCAGCCACCAGCTCATCATATCCCATTCCTGCCTCAGCACATTCCATTATTTTCAGTGCTATCTGCGTTTCCCCACAGGATGCCGATTTGGAATTGAATACATAAATCTTCTTCTCATCCTCCTCATGTTCTTCACGATACAGATCCACCGCCAAAGCCGCACAACTGTATGAGCCTGACAAGGCCGCCGATAAGGTTATCATAAAAATGCAGTCTTCCTCCCCCTGCAGGAGCTGCATATAGCTGTCCGGAGACGGACAAGAGGATTGTGGTGAAGTGGGATATGCCGCCACTTTTTCCAAGAAGGAAGCCTGATCAAAGGTTGCATTGTCTACAATGGTTTCTTCTCCTATACGTATCATCAATGCAACATTTGTCAGTCTCGGATCACCCTTCAGTTCCTCAGGAATTTCCCCACAGCTATCCAATATAATTTTATAGTTCATGTTCTGATTCATTTTACGCCCTCTTCCGACAAATTGCTTCAAAAACTTTTATATGTAGTTCTTGATACTACATATCATAGCATATGTTTCCTTGCTTGAAAAGAGAAAATAAATCATTTCATAAAATTTATATATTCTTTAGAGACTGAAAAAAACTCTCAGCAAATCGGTCAGGCTCTTTTGATCCCTGCTGCCCATCAATTCGCGTGCTGAGTGCATTGCCAGAAGTGGTACCCCGATATCTACAATTGTCATCGGCAAAAGCGTTGATGCAATAGAGCCCAGTGTACTTCCGCTTGTTCCATCCGAACGATTCACAAACTTCTTATATGGAATTCCTGCATTTTCTAATATCTGCTGTACAATTGCGATTCCCTCCGCATCTGTTGCATAGGACTGACCTGCTGCTTCTTTGACACAGACACCCGTTCCAAGCGAGGCTTTTACAACCGGATCGTACTTATCCCGCTGATTAGGATGATAAGCATGTCCCACATCTACTGACAGGAACAAGCCCTTCGCCAGTGCCTCCGTATATCCGACATGATCCTTTCCAAGCGACATATAGATCTTTTCCATGATCAGCGACAACAGCACAGAGCCTGCGCCCTGCTTCGTTTTGCTTCCAATCTCCTCATGATCGAACAGCGCAATGACGTCAATCCCATTTTCTCTGGTACCCTCGGTAATCGCGGTCAGACATGCCTGCACAGAGGTCATATTGTCCAAACGCGGGGCTGATATGAAATCATCCTCTACACCGACAAAGCTTCCCTCCTCAGCACAATAAACCGTCAACTCATAATCCAGAATATCCTCCGGCTTTACCTTGCATTCCTTGGCTATGAAATCCATAAAATAGGTGGATTTCGCATTCTCCTTGCTCTTCCTGTTCAGTTCTTCCTCTATCATTCCGGCAATCGGAATCATGTCCGTCTGCTTATTGAGTTCAATCCCTTTATTTATTTCTTTATTCAGATGAATGGCCAGATTGGGAATCACCAGCACCGGACGGCTTGCATCCAGCAGCCTCAACTCCGGATGAAAGGGGTCCTCCGATTTGATTGCCACACGACCGGCCACCGACAGAGGACGATCCAGCCATGTATTCAAAATGGCTCCTCCATAGATTTCCGTATTCACGCGTGCATATTGCTCCTCTTTCATGTCCGGATACGGTTTTACCCTAAGACATGGAAAATCGGTATGTGCTGCTGCAATTCTGATCTGTCCAAGCTCTGCATGTTTTTCTTTTCCTATATGAAATGCAATCAAGGTAGAACCATGATGCACCACGTAATATTTCCCACCGCGTTTCAGTTCCCACTCGTCACCAAGCCGACACTCCTCAAAGCCTGCCTGTGTAAGCTGCTCCACCGATGCCGCCACTGCATGAAACGGTGAAGTTGCCCGTGAAATCAGCTTTAATAATTGTTTTGCATCCTTAGAATGAATATCCTTTTTCATATCTATATCCCGCCTTTCTGCTCTTTCCATCAAATCATCCTCTTATAGTATAACCCATTTTGTCAAAGAAACAGCATAAAAATTCAGCAAATTAAATAACGACCGGTTTTTATTATAGATAGCGTCAGCTTCCTGTCCCCGAATAGGTTGTTGCACCCTTCATCCACAGCTTATAGCTGAGCCAGAAAAAGAGAACTCCAAGCACCGGAGATAAATAAGTCAGGACAGGTACCGCCGTCGGCCGCAAAAAAATCATGCTCGGATAATAAGCTACAAAAGCAATCGGAATCACAAACGTAAAAATAAATTTGAATATCCCGCTATAAATGTTTGCCGGATACTTTGCATAATTTGTAAATTTGAACATAGTCACCATAACATATCCATTATTAACAATCCAAAAACAGGTTGCTGCCGCCGCATTCATAATGGCAATCATAAAAAGGGAGGCCGAGCACAAGGCTATTATCAGCAGCAGACAGATCCCGACAGAAAAGGGAAGCCCGATTTTATTCCATGCATAAATCAGTGTCACCCCGCCCATCAGAAGCTGTCCGAGCCCCTTCACATCAAATACCTCTGAGATGAAATAGAAGAAAATATTAATCGGACGGAAGCAATATACAATGAATTCCCCATCGTATACCTTGAACCGCAGATTCCAGTTATTATCAAACAAACACTGCATTGGCGTCAGTGCAATCATGGAAAACCCGTACAGGAACAGCATCTCATGATAATTCCAGCCATTGATTGACGGAAAGTTCTTAAACATAATGTAAAACGTGATAAAGCCTGCAATATTTGTCAAAATCATGCCTACCGTTGAAATGATAAAATCTGCCCGATAGCTCATCTTGCTTTTAAAATCCTGTGCCACTATCTTTCTGTATATTGAACAATAAAAACGCAATCCTTTTTTCTTCATCTGATCAGCCTCCATTGACCGTAATATGACGGACAGAAATCTTAAAAGCCAGCCTTGCCAGAATTCCCATCACCGCAACCCACAGCACTTGCTGCAGCAGCAACAGAATTCTTTCCTCCATCGGCATCTCGTTCCGTATGAGCAGCGTCAGCGGTGTATTGTAGATTGCCTGAAAGGGAAGCCTGTAAATCACGCGCTGTGCCGCCTCCGGAAAGAAAGCAATCGGGATTGTCGCACCGGACAGCAGCATCACCACAACCTCTTTCATGATATTGATTCCCCAAACCGATTCCGTATAAAAGCAAATCGTTCCGACGATAAAGTTGATATCATAATTAATGATGATTCCAAAAAAAACGGCAGCTGCAAAAAACAGCAGATTTGTCGACAATGCAAATCCACCCTTGGTCACAAAATATACAATGACCAGCGTTGGAAGCAGTGTCAGGCAGATGGAAACAATCGTATTTCCAGAAAAATAGAAAAAGGTATATCTCTGATAAGGCATCGGCTTCAGCATATTTAAAATAATCTTTCCTGTCTGTACATCTCTTCCCATTAACCAAGTCACAAACATTTCCATGGCAGCAAATAATGCAGATGCCAGCACAAGATAAATCATTGTGTCTGAAAAAGACATTCCATTCACAACCTCTGTTGGGGAAGAATCATAGATTGCTCTCCATAAAAAGTAGATGATGACCAAATAGATCAAATTCCCCAAAAAGACCACAAAGGTTCCGAGCCGAAACTGTAGTTCTTCCATAATACCGATTCTGGTCAAGGCCAGATAACGCATCAGTTTCTTCTTCATGGTCACATCTTCCCTTCGTATATTTTCTTGATGACACTTTCTGTAGAAATTTCCTGCAGCTGCACATCATAAATTCTGCGCTGCTCCTGAATATGGTTCATAACCTTCATCAGCGGGATTTCATCCTCATTCAGCAGCACATCGATCCAGTCATCCTCCACAGATACTGCAATCGAAGCCACATTCGGATACTTCGCACTCAAGTCCTGCACGATTTCTGCTGCCTGTGTCTCCAGATACTCCTTTGTCAGTTCCGATGCATTCTTCGTAAAACGCAGCTTCATCGTGCGATATGCTCCAAAGAAGCTGCGCAGATTCTCAATGCTGTTGTCATAAAGCATCGTCCCCTTATCAATGATCACAATACGCCTGCACAGGGCATCCACATCCCCCATATCATGTGTTGTTAAAATAACAGTTGTATTCTTTTTCTGATTGAGGGCCTTGATCAGCTCACGAATCTTGCTTTTCATAGAAACGTCCAAACCGATGGTCGGCTCATCCAGATAGACCACTGGCGGATTATGCAGAAAAGCCGCCAGAATGTCACTCAAGGTTCTCTGTCCCAGAGACATCTGACGAACAGGCTTGGAATACAGGCTTTTAATGTCGACAATGGACTTATAGAACGCCAGTGTATCCTCATAGTCCTTTTGGTCGATCTGGTAGATGTCGCGTAATAATTTGAAGGATTCGATCAACGGCAGTGACCACCAAAGCTGGGAACGCTGGCCAAATACGACACCGATATGCTGCGCATTTTCCATCCTGCTCTGATAAGGAATCAATCCATTGACCCTGATTTCACCGGAACTGGGAATCAGCACACCCGACATCATCTTGATGGTCGTGCTTTTGCCCGCTCCGTTCGGGCCCAGATAACCGACAATCTCTCCCTGCTCAATCTCCATTGAAACATGATTGACCGCCTTTATGATGTTATATTCTCTTGCAAAAAGGTTCTGAATGCTGCCCTTTAGTCCTTCTCTCCCCTTTACAACTTTAAATTCCTTTGAAACATCCCTGAGTGTGATAACCGGCTCCATACGGCACCTCCCTGTATCTTCTTGTAATAAACAAATTTAGTAAATATTTATAGAGTTTACGTTTTTTTTGATGGAATGTCAATGTCAATTCTTGCTCAAATATATCTTCCGTGAAAAAACAAATCTAAAAAGAGCATTCATCCACTTATCTTTCGGTAAATGGATCAATGCTCTGTCTTTTATATTTTGAATATCTTAAAAATTACATCCGTTCCGGTGCGCTGAACCCAAGCAGATCAATAGAGGTTTCCAGCACCTTTTTGGTCAGATTCAAAAGTGTGATCCAGCCAGCCTGCTGCTTCATATCTTCCTCGGTCAGAATCTTCGTTTCATGATAAAAACGGTTAAATGCATTTGCAAGTTCATAGACGAATGCACAGATCTTATGCGGTGCAATTTCCTCATAGGCATCCTCCAGCATTGCATTAAACTGTGCAAGAGACAACATCAGAGCCTTTTCGCATTCGCTCGCCGGATTTGTAATAACACCCGATATTTCATTTTTGCATACCGCTCCCTTGTCCTCTGTCTTCTTTTCCTGCTCCGCATACTTATTCAGGATTGACTTAATGCGCACAATCGTATAGAGAATATACGGGCCGGTATTTCCTTCAAAGGAAGTGAATTTATCAATGTCGAAGACATAATCCTTTGTTGCCTGATTAGACAGATCTCCATACTTGACCGCCGCCAGTGCTACAATCTTGGCCGTTGCACGTGCTTCTGCCTCATCCACCTCATGATTATCTACGATCTTCTTATACATTTCTTCATCTATGTCTGCGAGCAGATTCTCCAGACGCATCACACCGCCCTCGCGGGTTTTGAAGGGCTTGCCATCCTTGCCGTTCATCGTGCCGAAGCCGATGAAATTCAGATTGACATCCTTTCCGATAATGCCTGTTTTCTTCGCGCAGCGGAACACCTGTACAAAATGCAGATCCTGCCGCTTGTCCACCACATAAATAATCGTATCGGGATCAATGTCCTGCTTACGCTCAACTAACGTTGCAAGGTCGGTTGTCGTATAGAGTGAAGCCCCGTCTGATTTCAACAGCATGCATGGAGGAATCTCCTTTGTATCCGTGTCCTCCTTCACATCTATGACCAGCGCTCCCTCACTTTCATAAGCAAAGCCTTCTTTTTTCAAGCGCTCCACCATATCCGGAATATATCTCTGAACATCAGACTCGCCTTTCCAAAGATCAAATTCCACATTCAAATTGGCATAATTCTTTTTTAAGTCCGTCTTGGAAACATTCATAATATGGTTCCACAGCGCCATATAACCGCGGTTTCCGTTCTGCAGCAAAAAGGTGGCGTTCATGGCTTCCTCTTTGTATGCCTCGTCCTCTTTGGACTTGGCACTTGCCGTCGGATAGATTTCCTCCAGCTCTGAAATGGTAAAGGGTGCGTCCTTTGGGTATTCTCCCGTAAATGCATCATCAAAATAAGGAAGTTCCGGCTGACGCTTTTTCAGCTCCGTAATAATCAGACCCATCTGCAAGCCCCAATCGCCCAGATGAATGTCTCCTACTACCTGGTGTCCCATATATCTGCAGATCCGCTTCACACTCTCTCCGATGATGGCTGAGCGAAGATGACCGACATGCAGTGGCTTTGCCACATTCGGTCCGCCATAATCCACCATAATGGTAAGCGGCTTCTCTGACTTTGACAGCCCGTGACGCTCATCTGCATTCATCTCCTGTAAATAAGCTGCCAGATACTCCGGTGCAAGTTTCAGATTCAAAAAACCCGGATTGACTGCCGTCACCTCTGAAAACACAGTATTCCCTGCAAGTACCGCCGCTACATCGTTTGCAATCATAACGGGTGCTTTTTTATACTCTCTGACTGCACTCATGGCTCCGTTGCATTGAAATTCACACAAATCCGGTCGATTTGAAACCGTTACCTTTCCATATTTCGCATCATAGCCTGCCTGTTCAAAGGCTGTCTCTAATTCTTTTGATAATAAATCCAATAATTTCTTCATCTGTTTCTCTCCATTTCCATTGAAACCATACTTTATCAGTATAATAGAAAGAAGATGCTTTTTCAATATGCACTTTTTAACTCCTATTGATATATCTATCCGGTATATCTTATCCCGGCTCCTATTGATCTATACGGTGGTTCCGACATGGTGGAATTCTTCACTACATGAAGTACATTCTATTCTGTATTCTATGAATTGTGATGTATAGCAAGAAAAAGGCAATTATTATCCCTTTATCTTTTGATTTTGTGGATGTAAATATGCCTTTTATTCAATATATATCCCTTTTGCCCAATTATTGTGTTATTTTTTAACATATTATGGTTTTTTTGTGATGTGTTTAATGATTTTATTCCTCATACGTCCAATTTGAACTGGGACACAAATTTCATTTGAAAATTTCATTTTGACGACTTCTCACATGCTCACTTTCTTTACTTTCGGTAAAGAAGTGAATTCACTTTTCGTATCACTAATTCAGTTTAAGACAAAGAATGAGGAACCCAGATGCTTGGTTTCCTCACTCCCTTACATATATAATTAATCTCATATAACTAATTGATTTCTTATAATTAATTGATCTCTTATAATTAATCTCTTATAATCGATCTCATATAATCGATCTCATATAATTAATCTCTTATAACTAATTAATCACTGCATCCATATAAACCAGCAAGAATGCATATCCTTCAATA
>CAZABT010000033.1:0-22653 GCA_964483395.1 uncultured Lachnospiraceae bacterium | reverse complement strand
GCTTCATGCTGGAAATGGTATTTTTCATGGCATTGTATACCCATGTATCAATACGATTTTCTGCATTTGCTACGGAATAACTCAAGGTCTGTGCAAATTTCAGAGGGTCTGTAACTCTCCACAGCACATAACTGTCAATGATCATTGTTTTCTTATCGGATGTAATGACATCTGATGCCGGCAGATCATACAACAGGATTTCCCGTGGTACTGTATCCACAGACTCGATCAGCGGTATTTTAAAGGAAATGCCTGCCTGTGTCACAACACGCTCTACTCTGCCGAACTGGCGAATCAGCTTATACTCATCTTCCTTACATATAATCATACTGGACAGCCCGATCCAAAGAGCAATCGCTGCAATTGCCCAGCCGAGCCAGCCTGTTTTTCTGCTTCTTCTGTTTCTCTGAGGTGTACCATCTGAATAAAATCTTTCTTCAGCCATTATTTTTCACCTCCGTTATTCTCTGTTGTACTGCTGTCTGCTGCAGTTTTTGCTCCTGCACTCTTGGTTTCATCCCCATAAAAGGAATCCAGTGGAAGAATTTCCTGCACGGAAGCTCCATCCGTTCCCTGAATCACAATTTTCATTCCCGGCAGTACCGCTTCCATTGTCTCATAGAACATACGCTGCTTGGTAATCATCGGATACTTGGTATATTCCTCATACATGGAATTGAAACGTGCTACCTGTCCCTTTGCCTCATTGATACGATTCTGCTTCTCTGCTTCTGCATCCTGCAAAATCTTGTCTGCATTAGCATCTGCACTCGGAATCTGTTCGTTTCGATATTTGTTGGCATTGTTCAATGCAGTTTCTTTCCCCTGCTTAGCCGTCTCCACAGATTTAAATGCCGTGCTGACCTCTGCTGTAGGAGGCTCGGCATCCTGTATTGTGATGTTCACCAGCTGTACGCCGATGTCCAGCGTTTCCAGCTTATCCATGATCATCTGCTTGATATTCGCCTGTATTTCATTTTTTCCCGTCGTCAGTACGGAATCTACACTGTAAGAGCCAATCGTTGTTCTGATGCAGTTCTGTGCAATGTTATTCAAGATCAAAATCGGGTCCTCGGAAGCATATACAGCCTTCACCGGATCGATGATACGGTATTCTGCATAGAAATCAATCTTAATAAAATTATAATCTGAGGTAATCATCATGGCTACGTCTTCACCCGATGCTCCATCATAATTGGCGGCATAATCACCGGTATATCCGATGGCAAAGCCCTGTATCGTCGTGTTCACCTTCTGCACCGTCTGTACAATCGGTATTTTAAAATGCAGTCCCGGCTCTGTAACTGCCTTAGCCTGTCCAAACGTGCACACAACAGCCTGCTCCTCCTCGGCTATCGTATAAAATGACCCGGATACCAAAATCAGCACAACAATTGCCAGCACGATCCATTTGGCAATGCCGCCGATTTTCCCGAGCGCATTTCTGAATTTCATTTCCATTCTCATCTTCCTCCGATTTTCCTTTGTGTTTCACCGATCACTGCTGTATCGTATGCCTCACACTCCCGGGTTTTCATATCTTACCCTTTGCAGACGATCCTCAAATTCTTCCCGCGGCAATGGCTTATCAAATAGAAAGCCCTGCACAAGATTACAATTGATCTGTTTGAGAAACTCCACCTGCTCTACTGTCTCCACGCCCTCCATGATGACATCTATATCCAAATCCTGTACCATATGCACAATATTGGACACGATCACTCTTTCCCGCTCTGAGATCACATCCGCCTCCAACAAGGATTTATCAATTTTAAGTACATCCACGGGAAGACTGGTCAGCAGGCTCAATGAGGAAGAACCTGTCCCAAAATCATCCATAGAGCTGGCAATGCCATAGCTCTTCAGGATATCCACGGCCTGCGTCAGCAAAGTCGTATCCTCCATGTTTGCACTCTCCGTAAATTCTACTTCTATATATTTTGTTGGAACACGATATCGCTTCACCATCTGTACGATTTCATTGGCAAAGTTTTCATTAGCCAGATGCACCTTAGAGAAATTCACTGAAATCGGAACTACATCGTACCCCTCATCCAGCCACCTTCTGATTGCCTGACAAACACTGTTCAATACATAAAAATCTACATTGCAGATAAAACCATTGCGTTCAAAGAGCGGAATAAAGTCCATGGGCGGAACAATCTGTCCGTTGTCATTCCATCGTACCAAAGCCTCCGCACCGCTGATGCAAAAGTCATTCAGATTGATTTTCGGCTGATAATACACCACGAACTCCTGTGCGTCCAGCGCATCCTGCATTCTGGCCTCTATGTCCTTTTCCTTCAGGAAATGGTTGTGTATCTCTTCATTAAAGTAAATCACATTGGACTGCTCACCCTGCTTGGAAATCGAATATGCCGCCATTGCATATTCCAGCGGCAGCTGCACATTCCTGTCGGTCTCCTTGATACTGTATACCCCTACAATAAAGGCAATGCGCTGTTTGATGACCTCACGGCTCATGGACAGATCCAGTTCTATATCCGAAAGCTGTTCCAGATATCGTTCCAAATTGCTCGTCCTTACGACTACGGCAAAATTGTCATTTACAAGTCTGGCTACGACTTGATCGGATGACATTGCATGCGTCATATGCTTTAATTTCTCGGCAATCTGTACCATCGCCTGATTACCGATTTCATAGCCATACTTTCGGCTGATCAGCTTGAACTTATAGGCACTCATATAAAGTACCGTATATTTCTGTGCAATTCCCTGCTCCATAAGTGAACTGATCGTCTGCGTAAAGCCTGTCAGATTCACAAGTCCCGTCAGCTCATCATGTGCTGCTGCCATCTTTGCCTCATACAGATATTTGGTGCGTCCCAGATAAAGCAGAAGAAATCGCGCCATATCATCCATGTTCTGTCTGTCGTTTTCATCCCATACCACACTGGAATCCAGCTTCCAAAACTGAATCATGGTATCATTCCGGTTTGCCACAGAATGAACAAACTCGTAGTCCGGTTCGTTCAGCAGTCTTGTATCATATTTCTTGTAAGGGGTAAATTCTTTGAGCAAAATATCCTCGCCATTGAACGCAACATGAATCTGACCGATTCTCATTTCATCGGCTACATATGCAATGCCCTTCGGCAACGCAGACATATCATCTGTCTTGTCATAGACCAACTCCAAAAAATCTCCGATACGCCTGTCGAGCACCGGAGATTTCATCCCCTCATTTTTCATTTTCTGCATCCCCATGTATTTATCCTTTGTTTCATTTATTTTAATCTGTATTCTTGCTCCCACTGCCATCAGGAGCGTTCAAAAAACTGTTTCAGCTTTGTCAATACTGCAAGGAAAATGCCCTCATCCACTGCCTCTACCCAGCACGAACCGCGGCGCATCCCTTCGAGTACATATTTACTCAGGATTCCGCAAAGATTCTGAATGTCTGTCAAGCGTGCACTCTCAATCAGCTTACGCTCATCCGCATGCGTACGCAGATGATTTCGTGTATAAACATATGGATAGTTCTTATCCATGAATGTGGTTTTTTTCGCCAGATTCACAAATTCCAGTAATGTAGCATCATACGTAGCAACCGGCATTGTTTTCATCCCGGGTTCTCCGCTGTATATGCCGGATACATCTGCACCTGTTTTCGTTTCCAGCCACATGATATATGGTATCAGCCGTTTTGCATCAGCACTGTATTTTTCAATAATCGCTTCTTTTAAGCCTAAATCCTGTTCTGACATATAGAGCCCCGCTCCCAAAAAAACTACTATTCGTTTCTGATTTAGTATATTATAATAGAGGTATGAATGTCAAGGTAAGCAAACTACAAACAATAACTGAATATGCCATTCTTCTGCTGGTATCCATCGGGTTTTTGATGCTGTTCTCTCTGTGGACCACACCTCTGCTGCCCAAATGGTACGGCTGTGATGCTTCCTTTTTCTCCATGGCCGGACGTGGCATCCTGCAGGGCTGGGTTCCCTATGAAGATTTCTTTGATCTGAAGGGTCCCTATTTCTTTTTTTTGCAGGCTTTGGGACAGCTGATGTGTCAGGGACGTTTCGGTATCTTCCTATTACAGATACCCTTTTTATTTGCTTCGCTTGTATTGATTTATCGAATGTCTCTTCTGTACCTGTCCAAAAAACAGGCTGTTTTTATTCTTGGCTCTTTTCTGTTTCTGCACATTGCCATGCTTTGGGGTGGAAATACGCTGGAAGAGTTTTGTCTGCCGTTCAATCTGCTCTGCATGTATACCGCGTTAAAGCTCATGAAGGAGGAGACCTATGAACAGCTTCCCCATCATGCATTTCTTTATGGTGTATGCTTTGGGTTTATCACCTTCTGTAAAATCACCGCCGCTG
Organism: uncultured Lachnospiraceae bacterium; assembly: GCA_964483395.1. Taxonomy (GTDB): domain Bacteria; phylum Bacillota; class Clostridia; order Lachnospirales; family Lachnospiraceae; genus JAAYYM01. The sequence continues at coordinate 18,301 of CAZABT010000033.1, read as the reverse complement.
CGCCTGTCATCGGGATCATTGCCGCATTCGGTCTGCTGCTTCTGTTAAGAAAGCAGTACCAACAGCTGGGACTTTATATCTTGTCTTTTTTCTGCGGACTTCTGCTGATCACGCTGCCGCTGCTCGTTTATTTTGGTACACGCGGAGCTTTGTATGACATGTTTTATGCCGTCTTTGCCTTTGCCTTCAAACGCTCTGTAGACTTTGCAGAAGCATACAACCTGACTTGGGAATTGAAATGCTTTGGCTGTGTATTTGCTTTTCTGTTTGCATTATTATATAAGAAAGAACTCAAACCTGCGGAACGCCTGCTATTAGTCATAACAGCGGGAATCGTCTATATCGCTCTGCATTTTGGAACACCGTTTGTTTACTACTTTACAACCTCTATGCCGGTTTTCATTGCTGCCCTGATTCTGTTCACAGCCGTCAATCAGCCCTTTGTCCTGGGTAAATCCCTCAAGCAGCTATTGTGCATTGCTGTATTCGTTGTTCTAATGGTTTTCTATGAAGATAATTGCCATGATACCTTCATGACAGTTGTCAAACGCAGTGAAAACGATTATCATGAAACTTACTATCAGAATGCTGTTGATTTGGCCGTCTTCATTCCGGAGTGGGAACGGAATGATGTATATTGCTTCAACGTAGATATGAACTGGTTTGAAATCAACGATATTCTGCCCTCCTACCGGTATCCTGTCAATACTCCGTTTTTCATTGCGTTGGATGAGAATATCGGGAACAATCTGCGACACCTTTTGGCAGACACTCCGCCTAAGTGGCTGGTTACAAGCAACAACATTCACGAAGAGATTGATTTTGTAGGAGAAGCACTGGATGAAAAATATACCTTTATATATGCAAATGATTTGGGCGCTCTATACCTCCTGAATGAAAATGAAACACAGAAATGAGAAAGGAAACATCATGACCGAAAAGGAACATCGACATAAATTTACCTATACCCAATTTGTTGCACTTGGATTCTTAACCATTATTTTTACCGGAAGCATTTTACTGTCCTTGCCGATTGCCTCTGTCTCCGGAACCTGGACACCTCTGATTGATGCATTATACACAGCGACCTCCGCAACCTGTGTCACAGGACTTGCTGTCTATGATACCTATCTGCACTGGTCACTCTTTGGGCAGATTGTAATTCTAATTCTGATTCAAATAGGCGGCGTCGGCTTTATGACCGTCATTACGCTCTTTTCCATCCTGATGAAGCGGCAGATTTCTCTGCACGAAAGGAAACTGATCATGCAGTCTGCCGGTACAATGAAGGTTGGCGGTGTAGTGCAGCTAATCAAACGTGTGGCACTTGCTACCTTTATTTTTGAGGGTGTCGGCGCATGTCTGCTGGCCATCCGTTTCATTCCTGAGCTTGGAATTATAACAGGGATCTATTATTCTGTCTTTCATTCCATTTCTGCTTTTTGTAATGCCGGCTTTGATCTGATGGGACGTTTTGCAGAGTTTTCTTCCCTGACTCGTTATGTATCCGATCCGCTCGTCAATCTTACGATTTGTGCATTGATTATCCTGGGAGGACTTGGATTTATCGTATGGAACGATATTGCCACACACAAATATCATTTTAACCGGTATCAGCTGCATTCCAAAATTGTACTGACCATGACCGGCCTTCTGTTCTTTTTCGGAGCAATTCTGTTTCTGCTCTTGGAGCAAAATCATACACAGGCAGGCATGTCCTTCGGACAACGGATTCTTGCATCTGTTTTTGAATCTGTCACTCCAAGAACTGCAGGCTTTAATACGACGCCCTTGGAGGACTTGTCGGAAGGTGGCAGTCTACTGACCATGGTACTGATGTTCATCGGTGGAAATCCCGGTTCCACGGCAGGCGGCATTAAAACCAGTACCTTCTTTGTACTGGTTTTAAGCATCGGTGCTGCGTGCAGACATTCCTCCAGCATCACGATATTCAAACGGAGTCTGGAGGACGGTATTGCCAGACAGGCAGCTGCGATTGCTACCATCTATCTGATTGCGATTACCTGTGCTGCCATCATCATTGCGGCGCTGGAGCCCTTCTCCCTGCGTGAAGTTTTACTGGAAACTGTTTCAGCCGCAGGTACAGTCGGCCTGTCAGCCGGTATCTCTCCGTCTGCCTGCATTATGACCAAGCTCATCTTCATGTTCCTGATGTTTGGTGGCAGAGTCGGTGGACTGACACTTGCCTTGGTATTGGCAGAAAAACGTGTCTATGTCCCTCTTGAACGACCCGTTGAGAAAATATTAATCGGATAGCCAAAGTACAGAGAATATGTTACACTATGTCTAATGTTTTACAGGCAGTATCATGAAGGAAATCAGAAAGGGTTGAGAATATAAATGAAATCAGTATTAGTCATTGGCATGGGGCGTTTCGGACGCAGTCTTGCCACAAAATTATATGAACTGGGTAATGATGTCATGATTGTTGACGAGGACAGCGAGCTCATCAATGAATTATCTCCTGATTTTACGGATGCCTGCGTTGGCGACTGTCGTAAAGAGCTGGTTCTGAAATCGCTTGGCATCAATAACTTCGATGTATGCTTTGTCACGATTGGTGAAAACTTTCAGTCATCGCTGGAAATCACATCTCTGCTGAAGGAGCTCGGTGCCAGACGCGTAGTCTCCAAAGCCAACAGAGACATTCAGGAAAAATTTTTATTAAAAAACGGAGCTGATGAAGTCATCAACCCCGAAAAGGACATGGCAGAAAAGCTGGCAATTCGTTATAATGCAAATAAAATCTTTGATTTTATCGAATTAACCCCTGAATTTTCTATTTTTGAAATATCCATTTTTGATAACTGGATTGGAAAGAGCATTGCTTCTCTCGACATCCGCAACAAATATGAAATCAACATTTTGGCCATCAAACAAGGGCAGACACTGAATCCGCTTCCCGGTCCATCCTATGTATTTGAAGAAGGAGACCACATCGTAGTGGTCGGAAAAATCAACGCAGTCACTAAACTGACCTCTAAAATGTAATCATGGCATTATGCTTCTGCTGTTTTTTTCACTCCGGTGCGCTTTTTCTTTCCCTCGGCTGTCTCCGAAGCAACTGCCTCCGGCAGCGACTGGTTCAATGGCTTGTATGCCGTCTTCTTAACAGGCTTGGCCGGTGTCATGCTGATCAGCTGTACCGTTGCTGCATCTCCATTTTGTTCCACATGAGAAGCAGCTACAATTTCCTCTGCCATGGAGGAACCGCCCGTGGAAGCTGTTCTTCTGGCATTTCTGCTGCGTCTCGCATTCCTCTTATGCTCAATGACATCCTCAACATTGTCATTCAGTACAACTCTGAGACGATTCAGAAGCTTGACAAAATATTGGGCTATCGGCTCCAACAGAATCCCGCTGATATATTCCATTTCAGGGATATATTTTCCGGCAATATATGCCGTAAAAGCAATGGCACCATATCCTAACAAAATAATGCCATATTTCTGAAAGCCGCATACCATTTTATGTATGGAAAACCCATCCCTGTACCATCCGTTTGCAATACCGATCATCTGATTTGCGACCATTAGAACACACAATACCAGAAAAAGAATTATACTCATGCTCATAGTTCATGCCTCCTGCTCAAAATTGTGTTAAATTTGGTTGTTTTTATTATAGCATCTTACGACAGTATTTGCTATATTAGTTTTAGTTCTCTTTTGGATACATTCAAGAAAAGATTACCGCCCCAATACGTCCGGTAATGGAAAAGGAAGGATTATGACTACTGCAATCAGCCCAACAAAAAGTGACTTCAACAAAAGAATCGGTAAGCTGGTGCTTCCGATTGTCATACAGAACCTGCTCAGCGCGACCATCAGTTCCACTGACGTGGTCATGCTCAATTATGTAGGGCAGTCTTCTATATCAGCCGTATCTCTTGCCACACAGATCACAAGTATCCTGTTCATGTTCTATTTTGGACTTGGCACTGGTGCAACTATGCTGTGCGCGCAATATTACGGGAAGGGAGATCTGCATGCAATTGAGGTTGTTGAGGGCATTTCGCTGCGCTTTTCAATTGTGATTTCGACCATTCTGGCGCTTCTTGCCTTATGTATCCCACAATCGCTGATGACGATCTATACCAATGATCCTGAATTGATTCGCATCGGTGCATCTTATCTGCGTATTGTCAGTGTCAGCTATCTGTGCTGGGGCATCATTGAGATCTATCTGGCAGTCCTGCGCAGCATCGGGCGTGTGGCAATCAGTACGGCCCTGAACATGCTGGCCTTTGTCATCAATATCATACTGAATGCCGTATTCATTTTTGGGCTCTTTGGTGCTCCGAAGCTTGGAGCTGCGGGCGTTGCACTTGCCACTACCATCTCCAGAGTGATAGAATTGATCGGCTGTCTGGTCGTCTCTGCGCGCAGCAAAGACATCAAACTGAATCTCCGGTTTATGTTCATTCAAAACAAGACTTTATTTAACGACTTCATCAAGCTGTCTCTTCCTGCACTCGGAAATGATGTCATCTGGGGACTTGCTTTTTCGATGTATTCCGTCATTATCGGACACTTGGGTTCGGATGCAGTTGCTGCCAATTCCTTTGTAGTGGTTGCCCGTAATTTTGGAACCATCCTCTGCTTCGGAGTCGCCAATGCAGGCGGCATTCTGATTGGTCAGGTGCTTGGCGAAAATAAACTGGAGCAGGCAAAGGATGATGCCAAACGATTAATGAAGCTCACTGTACTGAGCGGACTGATCGGTGGACTGCTCATACTTGCTGCCACACCGTTTATCCTGATGTATGCCACACTGACGGACACCGCCATGCATTATATGAAATATATGCTGCTGATTAACACCTATTACGTCATGGGTGCTGCTGTCAACACAACTCTGATTGCCGGTGTCTTTCGTGCAGGTGGCAACAGCAGCTTCGGCTTTATCTGCGACACCATCACCATGTGGGTCTATGCAGTTCCGCTTGGCTTTATCGCTGCTTTTGTATGGAAGCTGCCCGTGCTCGTAGTCTATTTCCTGCTCTGCACGGATGAATTCGTCAAATGGCCCGTGGTCATCCATCACTACCGCAGTGGAAAATGGATTAAGAATATTACGCGAGATGGGTTGTTTGAGGGTGAGAATGTGATTGAACATGAATAACGGAAATCTATATGCTTCCAATGGTTCTTTCTTTTTCTTAATTGGAAATCCAAAAACATAATACCTAAATATTGGGGCAAAAAAATACACCTCATCGGTGTATTTTTGACTTTACATCACATTTTCCTTTCTCAAAAGTAATTGTGGCTCCCTTTTGATTCAATGTGGCTCCCTTAGCCACATGGCATGTCGGAAAATGCCCATTTTATGGGTTTCTAACAGGGGATGAGAGAATCGAACTCCCACTAAAGGTTTTGGAGACCCTTGTCATACCACTTGACCAATCCCCTAGATAAGTGGGTCAAAATGACCCGCTTATTATTTATATCATAGTTGCAAATGCTTGTCAACCAAAGAATCCAACCGTTTCTTTCAGCGTTTTCTTTCAGTATCGTTTGACACATTTTTTCAAATAATGCTTAACATGTCTTTGAGGAGCAGATTGACAGCACCCGGGTCGGCCTTGCCCTTCATTGCTTTCATGGTCTGACCTACGAGGAAGCCGATTGCTCTTTCCTTGCCACTTCTGTAGTCTGCCACAGACTGCGGATTGTCAGCAATCACCTGCTCTATGACTGCCTTTAATGCTCCTGCATCACTGACTGTCGCAAGTCCGTGCTCAGCCACATACTGTTCAGGATCAATATCATCTGTGAACATGATTTCAAAAATTTCCTTGGCAACTGTAGAATTGATTGTGCTCTTATCCGTAAGCTGTATCAGTTTTGCAAGGTTCTCAGGGGAAAATCCGATGTCTTCAGGGTCTTCCTCCTTCTCTTTCAAGATACGCAGTGTCTCACCCATCAGCCAGTTGGATACCTTCTTTGGATTATGGCAAATCGCGGTAGTCGCTTCAAAAATGTCTGCCATATGCTTGCTTCCGGTAATAATATCAATATCGTAATCCGGAATATCATATTCTGCCTTATAACGAAGCCGCTTCTCGTCGCGCAGCTCCGGCTGCCTTTCCTTGATTTGGGCGAGCCACTCGTCACTGATGACCATGGGAACCAGATCCGGCTCCGGGAAATAGCGATAGTCTTGTGCATCCTCCTTGGAACGCATCGCATAGGAATACTCCTTGTTGTCGTCCCAACGTCTGGTTTCCTGTATGACTGCCTTACCATCCTCCAATAATTCTATCTGGCGGGCACGCTCACCCTCGATGGCGCGTGCAATGGCTTTAAAGGAATTCAAGTTCTTCATCTCAGTACGGGTACCAAATTCTTCAGAGCCGACTTCGCAAATAGAGAGGTTTACATCTGCACGCATGGAACCCTCCTGCAGCTTACAATCAGATGCGCCGAGATACTGAATGATCATACGCAGCTTCTCAAGATAAGCAATGACCTCATCAGCACTTCTCATGTCCGGTTCCGATACAATTTCAATCAACGGCACGCCTGAACGATTGTAATCCACCAGTGAAGAATTCGTCCACTCATCATGAATCAGCTTACCGGCATCCTCCTCCATATGAATCTCATGGATACGAACATCCTTCTTGCCGCTGCCTGTCTCGATTTCTACATATCCATTGCGGCAGATAGGCAGGTAAAGCTGTGATATCTGGTAGTTTTGCGGATTATCGGGATAAAAATAGTTTTTGCGGTCAAATTTGGCGTACTGTGTAATCTTACAGTTTGTTGCAACACCCACAGCCATGGCATATTCAAGCACCTGCTTGTTGAGTACCGGTAAGGAGCCCGGCATACCAGTGCAGACAGGGCATGTATGTGTATTCGGAAGTCCTCCGAACTGTGTGGAACATCCACAGAAAATTTTTGTCTTGGTTGCAAGCTCTACGTGCACTTCCAGACCGATGACCGTCATATATTGTTTACTCATAGCTTATTCCGCCTCCTTTGTGAGGACTGCTGTTTTCGGTGGTGCAATATGTCCGAAGGTCTGCTCAAATGTATAAGCAGCCTGTATCAGCTTCTTTTCTTCAAAACAGTCTCCGATGAGCTGTAAACCGATGGGTAATCCTTTAGAGTCTACTCCGCATGGAATACTCATTCCCGGAAGTCCTGCAAGATTTACCGAAATGGTATCAATATCGCCCAGATACATTTTAATCGGATCACTTAGGGATTCTCCCAGCTTTGGTGCTGTGGTCGGAGCTGTAGGACCGAGTATCAGGTCATATTTTTCAAATGCCTGGTCAAATGCTTTCTTGATCAGTGCCTTGGTACGCAGTGCCTTCAAATAATATGCATCATAGTAGCCTGAGCTTAGTACAAAAGAACCCAGCATGATTCTTCTCTTGACCTCAGGTCCGAAGCCCTCTGAGCGGGTCTTTTTATACATCGGATGCAGTCCTTCATATTCTTTGGCACGATAGCCGTACTTGACTCCGTCAAAACGCTCCAGATTCGAGCTTGCCTCCGCGGAAGCAATCGTATAATAGGCAGGGATTGCATATTCCACAAGTCCCAAATCAAATTCTTCAATGTCCGCACCCTGAGCCTTATATAAATCTGCTGCCGCAAGCACCGCTGCCTTAACCTCCGGATCAATACCATCTGCCAGATAATCTCTCGGTATACCGATTTTCATTCCTTTGACATCGTTGAGCAGAGCAGCGGAAAAATCCGTGTCCTCACGCTTCATGGAAGTAGAATCCTTTAGATCATGAGAAGCAATTGCCTCCAGTATCGTTGCGCAGTCCGTCACATCCTTTGCCACAGGCCCAATCTGGTCAAGTGAGGAACCATATGCGATCAGACCATATCTGGAAACTGTGCCATAGGTAGGCTTTAAACCAACAACACCGCAGAATCCACTGGGCTGTCGGATGGAACCGCCCGTATCAGAGCCTAGCGCAAATGCACATTCTCCCAAGGCTACCGCTGTGCAGCTGCCGCCTGATGAGCCACCGGGCACATACTCTGGATGATATGGGTTCTTCGTCACTCCATAATAAGAGGTTTCTGTGGTGGAGCCCATTGCAAATTCATCCATATTTGCCTTTCCAATCAGGATTGCTCCGGCCTTCTCCAGATTGAGAACCGCCTCTGCGGTATAGGTAGGAAGAAAATTGCTCAGTATTTTTGAGGCACAGGTCGTTAACAGGTTCTTGGTGCACATATTGTCCTTTACGACCATAGGAACACCTGCAAGTGGGCCTGTCAGCTCTCCTGCATCTATTTTCTGCTGAACTTCCTTTGCACGCTTCATGGCACCTTCTGTGTCAATTGTAATCAGAGCGTGATATGCACCTTCAAGTGCTGCAATGCGATCAAGATAGGCTTGCGTCGCTTCTGTTGCTGTAATTTCATGCTGTTTTATTTTTTCGCCGAGCTGTACGGCGGTTAGGGTTGTGATATCCATGTGAGGGGTTCCTTTCTGTTGTGGTCGTTTTGTTGAGTACCTTTTTGGGGGTATATTTTAATTATATTGGTTGTGGTTAATTACTCAGGTTGGCTTACATCTGGCTTCGCTTCGTAATTTTGCTGCGCAAAATCACGATTGTTGCGATTTAGCTTTGCTAAATCGCAACTAAATCGTAACTGGCACTAGGAACTGGCCGTCTTTGCTTTTGGGGGCATTTTTCAAAATTGCTTCGCGGTCATCTCCGTTGGTTACTATATCCTCACGAAATACATTGTTGACCGGAAATACGTGTGACATAGGCTCTACACCTGTTGTGTCCAGTTCATTCAGCTTGTCGATATAGTCAAGCATATTGCCCATATCCTGCTTTGCCTGTTCCTTTTCTTCATCGGATAGTTCCAGCTTTGCAAGGATTCCAACATATTCTATTGTTTCATCTGATATTTCATTTTTCATATCTGCTTCCTCCTGGGATTATTTTTTTCTCACATTTTATGATGTCAAGTAAAGATATTTTTTATGGTTCCAGTCTGTTCAGATCTCTCGGAAACATAGTCGTTTCTCTGACGTTTGCTTCACCAAGCAGCTTCATTGTGAAGCGTTCCAGTCCAATACCGAGTCCACCATGAGGCGGCATTCCATGCTTAAAGATCATCAAGTAATGTTCCATGCCCTCTGTTGTCATACCACGCTTCTCCATCTTTTGAAGGATTTCATTGTAATCATGGATTCTCTGCCCGCCAGTTGTAATTTCCATTCCACGAAACAACAGGTCAAAGCTCAGTGTAAAGGTTGGATCTGCGGGATCATCCATGGCATAGAACGGTCTTTTTTTGGAAGGGTAGTGCGTTACAAATACAAAATCAGAATCAAATTCTTCTTTAAAATACTTGCCGATCAATACTTCCTCTTCCGGCTCCAGGTCATATGGGTTTCTGATTGGTCTGTCATATTTCTCAGATACCTTGCGCTTTGCTTCGTCAAATCTGACTGTCGGTATCTTATCGACCTTGGGAAGCTCCACCTGTAGTATCTGCAATTCACGGCTGTACTCACTTTCCAGAAGCTTGAAGATATGCTGAATCACTCCGGTCTCCATACCCATGACATCCTCAAAGCCATCAATATAACCCATTTCAAAATCGAGACTTGTATATTCATTCAGATGTCTGGTCGTGTTATGCTTTTCTGCACGAAATACCGGTGCTGTTTCAAATACTCTGTCATATACCCCGACCAGTGTCTGCTTATATAACTGCGGACTTTGTGCCAATTCTGCTTTTTTATTAAAATAGTCCAGCTTAAAAATGTTAGAACCACCCTCAGCACCCTTGGCTGTAATCTTCGGAGTTCTCACCTCCGTAAAGCCCTGCTGATACAAAAACTCCCGAAAGCCTCTGACGATACCCTCCTGTATTTTGAATTTGGCACGTTCCCTGATGTTACGAAGTGAAATCGGCCGCAGATCCAACAGTGTCTCCAAATGAGTGTTCAGCTTCCATTTGGCAATCGGTATCGGCATGACTTCTGTCGGCTCTGACAGCACTTTGATCGTCTTCAGCTGCAGTTCGATTCCGTTCGGTGCTTTCTCTGATGCTGCTATCACACCTGTTACCTCTATTGTAGATGCTTCCTTCAGCTCTTTCAAGTCAAACGATGTGTTTCCCTCTTCATAAACACACTGCAGCAATCCTTCCCTCTTCCTGAGTACAACGAATGCCACGGTTCCCATATCACGGATGGTATGAACTGCACCGTTGACCTTCACTACCTTTCCGGTCATTTCCGGATTCAATAAATCACCTATTTCCATTGTTTCTTTTTTGATTACGCCTGTCATAAATCCCATAGTGCATTCTCCTTTCTCATGGTACGGTTTGCGACCGTTATATTATGATGTAAACTCATAGGTGATTTCACCTACGATATTTATAATATAAAAGATCGGAACTGCAATTTTGATTACAATTCCGACCTTTTATTTCACTGCCTGTATGATTTCTCTGCAATAAAAAAGTCCCAGAATAAACGAATATTCTGGGACGAACTATTGAACTAATCCGCGGTACCACCCGCATTGAAGAACCTCGTTGTTCTTCCTCTTATACGCTTAACGCGCGTCACGTGTCCTCCTACTGAAAATCCTCATTATTTCCGTTCAGATGACCGGCTCCCGAGTGTTCCCTTGCTTCCTTTCCGTTAAACAGCGCTTTCAGTCGGTGACGCTGTATTCCTGTTAACTTCCGTGAAAGAGTCTCGTTCATTGCCTTTCCTTTTTAACTTGTTTCAAATGCTATCATAGTTTTATAGAATATGCAAGCATTATTTTTGATCTTCCCTCAAACCGATCTCCCCTCAGGCCGCAAATTTTATTGATTGGGAATCTGCTTTCCCGTATGATCCATATGATAATCTTCACGCAAAATCAGTTCCGACAATGGTAGGATGGAATATCCCTGCTCCTTCAGCCGTGTAAGAACCGTATCCAGTGCACTTGCCGTGTAATCCGCGCCATTATGCATCAGGATAATCGCTCCATTGTCCAGATTCTTATGCTCACAGACCGTCTTGATCAACGGTTCTACGCCATAATTTTTCCAGTCCAGACTGTCCACGGACCATTGACATGTATAATAACCACAGTCTGCTGCCACCTGAATGACAGCATTATCGTAGTCTCCATAAGGCGGGCGAAACAATTCCATTTCATAACCAGTCAGCTCCTTGACCCTTTGATGCACCTTCATCAATTCCTCTCGATTCTCATCATCAGACAATTGACTCATATTCTTATGATTTTCACTGTGATTACCCAAATCATGGCCTGCCTCAAGAATCATTTTAACATCCTCCGGATACGCCTCCACCCAACCTCCTGTCATAAAAAACGTGACATGTACATTATGTTTCTTCAAAATTGCAAGGATCTGCCCGGTGTCCTCATTACCCCATGCTGCATCAAAGGAAAGTCCAACTACCTTCTGATCCGTCTGTACACAATAAATTGGCAGTTCACGTCCGTCTACACTATTGCTGACCGTGACCGATTCCGGTATCAGACGCGCAGCACCCAATACTGCAAGTAAACCGCACACCAGAATCAATCCGATCTTCCATTTGTCGGAGGGTGTCCATTCCCTGATCGTTTCATCCCGGCCTGCACCCTCCTGTTGTTGATTATGTTCCATATACGCAAGAATCCCCCGTATGTATCACTTACCTAAATATATGATACACACGGGGAATGTAGACTTATCCGACCTATTTCCGCATCACCCTTTTGAGCGTTTCAAAAACCTTCTCCGGTTCAACAGGCTTTGACAGATGTGCATTCATACCGGCCTCGCTTGATATCTGTTCATCCTCGCTGAAAGCATCTGCTGTCATTGCAATGATCGGTATCTTTGCCGCATCTGAATGGCCACTGTTTCGAATGGCCTTCGTTGCTTCCAGTCCATTCATGACCGGCATACGGATATCCATCAGAACTGCATCATAATATCCCTCTTTGGAGCTTTGGAACATTTCAAGTCCCTGCTCTCCATTCTCTGCACACTCGACAATACAGCCCTGCTTTTCAAGCAGTGTGACGGTTATCTCTGTATTAAGTTCATTATCCTCACATAATAGTATCCGTTTTCCCTCAAGCGAATTCTCCGTATCCGAAAAATTTTCTGCAGCTGCAGGCGGCTCCGTATATAGAAGCGGGAGTATCACTGTAAAACTTGTTCCCTTTCCCTGTGTGCTCTCTACAGAAATTGTACCACCCATCAAAGTAATGATTTCCTTGACAATGGTCAAGCCCAGTCCCGTTCCCTGCGTCCTTTCTGAAACATCCTCATGATATTCCTGAGCAAAGCTCTCAAATGCCTTTGGCAGAAACTCGGGAGACATACCGATTCCGTTGTCCCTGACCTCGAACTGCATCTGCAAGCCGGCAGTCCGTACTTCGGAGTATGGTTTTACAATAAACTCTATCTTTCCTTCACCGGGCGTAAATTTTACGGCATTGGAAAGCAGATTGATAAAGATCTGATTGAATCGAATTTTGTCCACTTTGATCCACCGATTCGGAACCTCACTGACGTCAATCAAAAATTCTATTCTTTTCTCCTTACATAGGGAACCGATTACCGTATTAATGTTCTCTACAAATTCGTCTAAAGAATATGGGGTCGGATGCAGCACCATCTTTTCCTGCTCTATCTTAGATACATCCAATACGTCATTGATAATTCCAAGCAAATACTCTCCTGATGCATGAATTTTCTCCAGATAAACTTTCAGCTGGTCTTCCGATACACCCTTCATCATCTCATAATCTGAAAAGGAAAGAACTGCATTTAACGGTGTCCGCATATCATGACTCATACGCGATAAAAAATCACTTTTTGCATGATTTGCCTCAACAGCCGCATCTACGGCACTTTGTAAACGCTGCTTCTGCCGCTGTTCCTCCTCATACAGATCTGTAATATCACGGCGAATCAGCACAATTTCTTCCCGTGTGTCATCCAAATAAAAGGCTCTTGTTTTTTTACGCAGAATACATCCGTCCGAATTTTTGATCCGGTATGTAATCTTAATGATTTTTTCCTTTTGCAGCTTCTTTACAAGATGCTTCATCAAAAAGAACTTCTCACATTCTGCCTGATCCTCCTCCATCACCTGACACCGTATGATTTCTTCATATTTAGGATCAAAACAGAATACCTGATGCGGCTTCAGTCCGACAAAATCCTTTACCTGTACGAAATGTGCCAGACCACTGTGAACATTCAGAAGAACAACATATTCTATTTCTTCATCCATGATGCTCTCAATGGCAAGCTGATCCTTTCTTTCTATATCAATATTCTGACTGTGGACAAACGCAATCAGTTCTCCTGTACTTGGACGTTCCATGATCGTAGCCAGCGCTTTCAGCCAGCGCACTCCGATACCCGGCAGATGTCTCCTATATACAACGGTGACAGACGTCTCGCCACGACTGTAGGCTTTGATCAGTGCATCCTTGAAAATTGCATTGTAAACCCTTTCTTTGTCCTCCGGCATGACATTGGCAAGCACCTGCTGCCGCAACACCTCATTTACATGTGTATTGGAACTGATACCCTTGATATCATGGTATCTTGAATAAAACTCTTCTATCATGCCCGTCGAAAGATTGATCTGATAATAGATAATGGAATTGCTGATCATCTCCTGCCGCAGCTGCAGCTCACGCTCATACCGCTGTCTGTTTTCCTGCTCCAGATCAACATTAATTGCAAATCCAATGGCCACACGACCGACATAGCTTGAATGGTGCAGACGTGTGTAAAACGTATGCTGCCATTCATATTTTCCCGTTTTCAGATTCATCAAACGAGCTGTACAATCACAATTTTCCACCCCATCCCGCAGCTTTTGGTACATTTCCATAAACGCTGCTCTGTCATCAGGAAAAACGATCTCTCCCGTTTCAAAGTACCCCTGTGCATTCGGAATCTCATGTGGGTATCCAAGTGGTGAAGCATCCTGCAGATCTAAGGAAATAAGTTCATCATCAATATGATAAATCCAAAATGAAATCCCGTTATTTTTACTGGCAATCTCAACTGCTCCGTTTGTCGCAGCCAGACGCAGCTGCGTTGTTTATAATTGATCTATATCAGCAAAAAATACAAATAAAGTATATTTCTCCTCTGTTTTGGCCGCAACCTTCGCCTTAATATTGACCCACTTGTACTGATGATCTTCACACAGAATCCGTATATCCAAACTGATGATCCTGCTTTTTTCAATCCCGGTTCTGATTTCTTGAAGCAAGGGTTCGGCGTCATCAGGATGTACTGCATTCAGCGTTGTCAAGCCTACGTAAGCCTGCCTCTGCTCTCGCTCTGTCCCAATCAAATAGTAGTAGCCCTCGTTCAAATAGACCAGTTCCAGTCGATTATCATGATGGAAATAGTAGATGCCCACACCTCCCGGCATATTCTCCAGCATCTTTTTCTGCTGCTCTACAGCTTCACGTTCTTTTTGTTCTGCATCCTTCTGTTTGGAAATATCATTTGCGACTGCAAGCTGAACCGGCTCATCTATCCCGGGAAGTGTTGTGATTGAAACATGACTGCGCATCCAGACAATACTGCCGTCACGCCGCACAGCCCTGTATTCACAGATAAAGTTCTCATAGTGCTGGCTGGCCTGCAAGGTCTGCTGAATCACTGCTTCTCTGTCCTCTTCATATATCAGATCAAAGGCAGACCTTACCTCTGCCGCAAACTGTTCCCTTGTATAGCCAAGCAGTCGGTAATAGTGGTCATTAGAGTACAAAAAAACGGGTACGCCACCTCTGACAAGCACCGCTGTAACTCCTCCGTTTACATTTTCCATAATTGCACGCATCTGCTGAAAGGTAATCTGCTCCATATTATATCTCCAAAAACAGGACAATCACACCCTATATCTCTTTTTTAATAGTATCACAATGTCAGGCGCAGCACAACTGCTTGAACGGGTAAGATCATAATAGAATATAGTAAAATCTGAGCTGGCAGAAGACTTTTTATGTCTCCTGCCAGTCTCATTCTGTTCTTATTTCATATTCGGGCAGTGTATGATCGGCTGTATCTGAATACCGTCCAATGCCAGCTTTAATGTCGGAATAATCATATCCGTCACCGCAATCATAGACTTCGGCTTCCCACTGCTGTTGTCCTGCCCAAACGGAACGAAGTAAATTCCCTTTGTATTGAGCAGCATTCCTATATTTTTCAGATTCAAGCCCAGCGCATCATTGGTCGATACTGCTATCACAAGCGGCTTATTATTCCGAATATGCGCTTTTGCTGCCATGAGTACCGGCGTATCGGTAATTCCGTTGCTCAGCTTTGCCAACGTATTTCCTGAGCACGGTGCAATGATCATAATGTCCACCAGTCCCTTCGGTCCAAGCGGTTCAGCATCTTCAATCGTACGTACTGCTGTGTTTTGGGTAATTTTCTCAATTTCCTTGACAAATTCAGAGGCATTACCAAAACGCGTGTTAATGGTCGCTGCATGAAAAGAAAAATTCGGGAGCACATTTGCTCCCTTTTCTACAAGATGAATGATTTCAGATTTTATTTTATCAAATGTGCAAAAAGAACCGGTTATGGCTATTCCGATGTTAATTCCGTCTAATTGCATATGATCCTTTCCCCTTTACTTATTCGAAAGGAGGGAACAGCAAGTGCCGCATGGCACGCAACAGGATTTCGGCAGATGCTTTTGCGGCATACCGACCGGGTATTCCAAGCGACAGCTTTGCCGGAATTCCCAGACGCCTGCATTCTGCAAAATCCGTGCCGCCCGGTTTGGAGGCAATGTCTATAATCAGTGTATTCGGATTCAGTAACACCAATACATCATGGGTGATTACAGGTGCGGGAATGGTATTAAAAACATAATCCGCTTCCTTCAACGGCTGGGTTACCTGAGAATTACCATCGAATAACTGTGACAGCCGGATGGTTTCATAACCTTTATTTCTCGCTCCCTGTAGCTGCATTTCATTTCTGGCAGCAATCGTAACATATGCCTTCATTCCATTCAGCCGCTCCGCCAATGCCTTGGCACACCTTCCGTAGCCAAATATAATACAGCGACTGCAGTTCAGATTCCCGTCACTCTCACAAATTGCCTCCGCAATTGTACCTTCTGCGGTTGCTACGGCATTTTCAGTTGCAATTTGATCTGCTTTCATAAAATCAAAGCATTCAGCCTGTTGTTCTGCCGCAGCCTTGCGTACCTGAGCCGGAAGATTCCCTCCTGAAATAATATGCTTCTGATCTATATACCCGCAAAATTCATCCAGACCGCCTGCGCAGATTGACATATCCATTGTTCCGGTACTGTTTGCCGCATAAATACAGTTTCCGTCCCTGCAAAATGGAACAGGGCCGATGATGATCTCAGCATATTCCATAAATTCCTGCATGTTTCCGGCCGTCTTTACGTGCGGATTCCTGCCCTGTTCAGAAAGTCCGACCGCATCCTCCACCGCATAAAGCATGACATCAATGCCTTGATCCCGCAATTGCTTTGCTATATAATACTGTCTCCGGTCACCACCGATCACTCCTACCTTTTTAATTGGCGACACGATGCTTCCCTCCTTCTGGTTTCTATATAGTATCATATGACAGAATACAACAGGCGGTTCCACACTACTTAATCCATCTTGGGCAGTCCGTCAAAGCCAGCCTGTAAGTCTGCATCTGTCGGAATATAGTCCATCATTTCTCCATTATGAAACTTCTCATATGCCACCATATCAAAATATCCGGTACCGGTCAGACCAAAAAGAATTGTCTTTTCTTCTCCTGTTTCCTTACATTTCAATGCCTCATCAATTGCTACCTTGATTGCATGGGAACTCTCCGGGGCAGGAAGGATGCCCTCTACTCTTGCAAACTGCTCAGCCGCCTCAAAAACTGCTGTCTGTTCTACGCTGCGTGCTTCCATCAGGCCATCATCATACAGCTGTGACAGAATAGAGCTCATACCATGATAACGCAAACCTCCTGCATGGTTTGCCGAAGGGATAAATCCACTGCCCAGCGTATACATTTTGGCCAAAGGACATACCATACCGGTATCGCAGAAATCATATGCATATCTGCCTCGTGTCAGACTCGGACAGGAAGCCGGTTCTACAGCGATAAAGCGGTAATCTGCCTCACCTCTGAGTTTTTCACCCATAAACGGAGAAATCAAGCCGCCCAGATTAGAACCGCCACCTGCACAGCCAATGATGATATCCGGCTTAATACCGTATTTATCCATGGCAATCTTGGACTCCAGACCGATGATGGACTGATGCAGCAATACCTGTGACAATACAGAGCCAAGCACATATCTGTAACCCTCTGTTCCAACTGCAACCTCTACCGCTTCCGAAATTGCACAGCCAAGGGAGCCTGTCGTTCCCGGATGTGCTGCGAGGATTCTCTTGCCGACCTCAGTTGTCGTAGATGGTGACGGTGTAACACTTGCGCCGTAGGTACGCATCACCTCACGTCTGAATGGCTTCTGTTCATAAGATACCTTGACCATGTATACTTTACAGTCCAAATCAAAATAAGAACATGCCATGGAAAGTGCTGTACCCCACTGACCCGCACCGGTTTCCGTCGTTACACCCTTGAGTCCCTGCTGCTTTGCATAATATGCCTGCGCAATTGCGGAATTCAGCTTGTGGCTTCCGCTTGTATTATTTCCCTCAAATTTGTAATAAATCTTTGCCGGTGTCTGCAGTTTTTCTTCCAGACAATATGCTCTGACAAGTGGTGACGGTCTGTACATCTTATAGAAATCTCTGATATCCTGCGGAATATCAATGTATGCATCTGTATCATCTAATTCCTGCTTTACAAGTTCATCACAAAAAACCGGCTGCAGGTCTTCAAAAGTCATCGGCTGATGAGTTGCCGGATTTAAGAGCGGTGCCGGCTTGTTCTTCATATCAGCACGAACATTATACCACTGCTTCGGCATCTCACTCTCTTCAAGGTAAATTTTGTACGGAATCTTCGTTGTTTCTTTCATTTCTTTCGCGCTCCTTTCGCTGGTTGAGGGACGTGGAGTTCTACGATTGATAAGCAGCTTCGGATTACGGTTTCTTCTCTGCTGATCGCACAAAAAAAGCTCCTGTCCCAATGAATTGTTACTGGGACAAGAGCTATATTTACTATACTCCTGCGGTGCCACCCGGCTTGATGCAGCGGTTATATACCGATCCATCCTCTCATGCATACTGACATATGCTGACGTTGTTAACGGAGTACCTGCTCCG
>CAZABT010000032.1:0-22729 GCA_964483395.1 uncultured Lachnospiraceae bacterium | reverse complement strand
TATCAATGTATATGGCACAGTCACAGACCTTAAGCAGCGTCGGCATGGCAGTCCTTGACAAGAATCTGGAACAGGTTCAAGGCATGGGCGACGACATAGCAAAGATGCTTGAACAATCTGTGAACCCTAATCTCGGAGGTACAATTGATATCTCCCTATAATGCCATAAGGAGTCTGCCTGATTTGCAGCTCCTACACATATATAAAGGGACGCTGCGGCGTCCCTTTTCATTTTCCGTATTCTGTTTGTAATATTTCATTTACCCTATGAACGGCAGAATAAAGATGATAAAGATACATATTAAGACTGCCACCACCAGGCTCCAAGTTGCAAAATGAGGTCTTTTCTGCCCTGTTTCTGATTTGGTGAAGATCTGCATGAGATAAGGAAGCCGCCCTTCATTCCTTGCAATCAGCAGATAACAGCCTATCGCCAGCAACGTCATAAAGGCCGCCAGCGGCAATAGAAAAGCGATTTTCAGCGAAAGCTCCGCACGTGTATAGGACAACGCGGATAATGCCTCCGTTGATCCGGCAAGTTCCAAAAAATCTCCGAACATCAGCAGCATCAATGTATTGTGCGTATTGACCACCATGTGAACAATCAGAGGTGCCCAAATACTGCCCGTTGCTTCTATCAGCATGGCAAATGCAAATCCCAGCAGAATTGTATAGCCTAACTGGTTTCCATTTAAATGCATCAAGCCGAACAGAACTGCAGAAAGAATTGCAGAGGCCAGCACCCGTCCTGTCCTCCTATACCTTCCGAAGATTACCCCCCGAAATGCAACTTCTTCACAAATCGGTCCATAAATTCCAACAACTGCTACCAACAATACCGATGGAATATCTGCCATAACGCTCATCGCCGTAACTACCTCATTTTCCACAAATAACATGGACACAGCATTTGCAAGTATCGCGATCGGCATGATCAAATAGGAAAAGACAACCAACAGCAAAATGGTAGACAGCTTAATCTTATGGAGCGGAAGCCATTCACGCCATTGCTCCTTATGCCACAAAATCATCAAAACAGCCGGCAGCCCTATCAGTGCCTCACCAACCAATAATGTGGATACTTTTCCCATAATGATTCCATGGGATGCTAAAAATGACAATAAAACAACGATTCCCAAGTACAACAGTATTATACTCAGGAATAGTCCGTTTGCCTGTTTGACTGACTGCTTCATAATTTAACCGTTCACCATAAAGTTCACTAATCTGTCAATATCAGCAGGTTCATAAGCAATCAGTTCAAGCTCTTCTATGGTTCCGTCTGAAAAAATATTTGCCATAGATACATACTGTGAAAGCTTGGACTTGAGATTCAGTCTGTCGCCCTCTCCTGTAACCAGCTCTACTCTGCCTTCGCAGCTGTCAATTACCTTAAAAAACTTCTCAATGTTTGTGATGTTTTGTACCTTCATTTTTCTGATCTCCTTTCGGTTCAAAAACTGATTTATGTTATTTTATTGCTATTGCTTCCACTTCAATCAATACGTCCTTAGGCAGACGTGCTACCTCTACACAGCTTCTTGCAGGAAAATCCTTCGTAAAGAACCCTGCATAAACTTCATTGACCTTGGCAAAATCGTTCATATTCTTAATGAATACCGTAGTCTTGATGATCTGATCCATACTGCTGCCCTGAGACTCCAGCAGGCTCTTTACATTGGTCAGTGCCTGTCTTGCCTGTGCCTCTATTCCTTCTACGATCTCTCCTGTTGCCGGAATGACCGGAATCATTCCAGATGTATATAGGATACCATTTACCTCGATGGCCTGGGAATAGGGTCCAATGGCTGCAGGTGCCTGATCCGTGCTGATTACATTTTTCGTCATGATAATACTCCTTTCACTCCTGATTCTGACTGCTTTATCTCGTATATTATATAACATTTGCCTGTTTACTTCTACCTATTTCATAAAAAAGAACAATTCGCTTATTTAAGAATGCGGATAGAGGTTTCCTGAAGTTCGATCCGCCTTTCTTTAAGCAGCTTTCCGATTGCACGCTTAAAAGCCGCCTTGCTCAGTCCAAATTCCTTTTTGATCAGTTCCGGGTCTGCCTTGTCCGTAAAAGGAAGTATCCCGTCAAAGTCCCGTATCACGCTGTAAACTGCCTCTGCATCCTCATCCATTTGCAGATATGCCTTTTCCCGGATGGCCAGATCCAGTCTGCCGTCTTCCTTTCGTGCCGCTACTCTGGCTTCTATGATCCGATTGATCTTAACATCCCCATACAGTTCCTTCTTGGGAATCAGCGCAGAATATCGATCATCCACAGCCACAAAAGCGCCAAACTGTTCACTGATCTGATAAACACGGCCGGACACATGCTCTCCTACTTGATAAGGTGCTTTTGCATCCAGGTATTCATATACATTCATTGTCGCGCACAGCCGTCCGCTCTTATCAATGTAGAGTGCCACTAAGCACTCCTCACCCTCACAGACCTTCTTCGTCTGCTGTTTGAAGGGCAGCAGCAGATCCTTCTCCAGTCCCCAGTCCAGAAATGCCCCTATTTTCCCAACCTCTGCCACCTTTAACAGCGCAATGTGTCCTAGCTGTATCTTGGGTTCTTTGGTCGTCGCAATCAGACGATCCTTGGAATCCTTATACAGAAAGACCTCAATCGAGTCTCCCGGCTTCTTATCTGCCGGTACCTGTTTGAGTGGCAGGAGAACTCTATGCTCCTCTGCAGCCTGCATATGTTCCCCCAAATATACACCAAACTCTACCTGTTTGATGATCGTAAGTGTTTGTTTTTCTCCTAATTGCAGCATGATATCCTTTCCGATCCTGCCCCGCAGAATCCTTTCACACGATACATTTGACTGGCTCGAAAGTGCCTTAACTAAATTCCACCACAGAATACAGCTCTCCCTGCCCGTCACACAATGCAATGATCTGTCGGGATTCTTCCGTATACAGCCTTGAGCCCATGATATCTCCAAGCTTTGCAGGCTTTCTGTACTCGACCCGCAGCTGATGAATATTCTGATGCTCCGGCAGCAAGCCAAGTGCCATCTTGACATACTGTCCGTTGTTCACATGATGATTGGTATCCAGATGATGCTCCAATATCGTAATCGGACGAAGCATCTCATAGCTCTCCGGAAGCCTGATCTTGCGGGAAGCATACTCCATATCCAGCTTTGGCTCGAGTTCATATGCCTTTCGCTCAAACTCGTCCAGCTTGGCCGGCTTTTCTGTCTCGGTATTCAAATACACCCATATGGAATTGGCACAGGCGATCTGCTGCCCGCTTTCATCCCTCATAATGAAATTACGGCTCCCGATAAATCCCTGAAATGCATATGCCCATGTACCAACTGATATATGTTCTCCAAACTTCGGATATCTGTCCACAATGATCTGCCAAGAGGAAAGTACCCATGCCCGGTGATGTTCGATCAGATAATCAAGACCCACCCCGACATCCTCTGAATGAAATGTCGAGCAGTCCTGAAAATAATTGATGATGCCATCCAACGGTAATTTCTCATCCACATCAACTTCGCTGTATCTGATTCGGCTTTCCACACTGTACACCTGTCATTCCTCCACGCTCTGCCTATTTTGACTCTTTCTTTTTACATCATATCAAGTATTGTTTGTTTTTCCAATCCTTTTTTAGCTCCAGGCAATAAAAAAGCACTACATAGTTTATATGCAATGCTTCTACAGGGCTAGGAGGATTCGAACCTCCAGATGACGGAGTCAGAGTCCGTTGCCTTACCGTTTGGCGATAGCCCTAAACACCAACGTATCACGCCGACAAACGATATTATACATGATGTCATCATAGATTTCAAGTAGTATTTTCACTTTTTTTAATGACGCTCTGTGCAGCTTTCCTGCTGCCTCTACGGATGCCTCAGATCATCACCCAGCCCGGCAGTGTCTTCTGTTCATTGTCCTTTGTCCGCATATAGGTACGCGGATAAACGGTAATGTGCTCCTGATGCCGGTTCAGAAAGGCACCCCACTGGCTAAAGGTTGAATTTGCAATGATATTGTGTCTGCACAGGGACATTAACTGCATATCACGAAAGCTGTCACTGCCTTTGTTTCCGGTTACCACCACATAATTTTTCAGCCACTTAAATTCTTCTTTTACAAATGCACTGTCGTCCGAGAAAATATAGTAAACCGGCGACTCTACATGCTCCTCCATATAAGTTGTTGCACTCTCATAGTAAGCTCTGCCAAGTGCAATAAAATCTGAAGCATACGTGGTCAGATAGTCTCCTCTTCTGACATGGATACTAACAGAGTTGCCCTGCGCCATTCTCCTTGCCAACTGCTCATTTTCCTCTCCACCCTGTACTTGTTTGCTAAACTCCGGAAAAAGCAGTTCTTTCTGCAATTCGCCTCTGAGCAGCCGCTCCCTATAATACATTTCTTCAATCCAAAAACCCGCCAGATACCAGCTTTTTGAGGTATCCAGATGCATGACTTTTGTATACAATTCCTCAGCCGTCATGTCACCTTCACCAAAGCATAGTTCAAGTTCATCTATGCGCTGTGGCAGACATCTCTTCTGCGTAAATTCACGAAGAATACGGTTCGGATAACGTCTGAACTTTTCAAAGGTCAGACCCGCCCTGCCGGACATGAGGTTCGGAATCAGCCCGGTCACATGAAAGAGCTGTCCCATAGTTGCCTTTTGCAGCCTAAAATCAGAACCGGAAACATCTGCAAAGATGCGCTCCAGTTCATAACCGTGATGGTCGTCATTTGCATGAAACCATGTAATATCTGCCCTGACCTCTGTCTCAGGATACCGTTCCTGCATCAATCGATAAAACGCATATTGAAACATCTGATTGCCGAGACCGCTTGTAATTCTGACTATAATCATGCTATACCCTCATTGATACTCCTGCGGCTTTTGAACTGCACTGCCATACCTTCATCTGCTTGCTATTATAACATCACAAATCCGGTCTACGTCTTCTAAGGGTAATCCCGCTGCCATAGGCAGCGTCAATACTCTGTCGGAGATATGCCTTGCCACCGGAATATCCGCAGTCACGAATTGATCACCGAAGCATTCCAGATCGGTCGTCAGCGGATAAAAATACTTTCTTGCAAATATATTGTGCTGCTTCAATTTCTCAAATACATCATCTCTGGACGCACCGAATATCTGCTCCTCAAAAACAGCAGGGAAATATGCATAGTTTGATTGGATGCCCGGTTTCTCCTGCATGATCTTCAAGCCCTCTATGCCGGTCAGCCGCTCTCGGTACCGCTCAACAACAGCCTTCCGCTTTGCGATTTCTTCCCCCAGATGATTCAGATTACAGAGTCCCATAATCGCCGCAAATTCATTCATTTTGGCATTGGCTCCGACTCCGTCAATGACCTCTTCATCCTTAATTCCAAAATCCTTCAGCTTGTACAATTCCACATCCAGATGCTGATCTGCTGTCACAATTGCACCGCCCTCGATGGTATGGAATACCTTGGTTGCATGAAAGCTGAACATAGAAGCATCGCCAAAATTCCCGACACCGGTTCCATTCAGAGTCTCTCCAAAAGCATGCGCCGCATCATAAAGCACCTTCAATCCATGCTTCTTTGCAATCGCATCAATCTTTTCTACATTGCATATATTTCCGTAAACATGTACCGGAATGATTGCAGAGGTTTGATCTGTAATCAAGGCTTCTATCTTTTCTGCATCCATCGTATAATCTTCCGGGTCGATATCGCAAAATACCGGTGTCAGACCATTTCTGATGATTGCATGTGTTGTGGAAACAAAGGTAAACGGCGTCGTGATGACCTCTCCCGTCAGTCCCATCGCCTGGATGCAAAGTTCCAATGCCATATGACCATTCACAAACAGTGAAAGATTCGGTACCTGCAGATACTGTGCCAGCTTCTGCTTCAAAAGTTCATGATTGGGACCCATATTGGTCAGCCAAGCGCTGTCCCACAAGGGTTTGATTGCTTCTGCATATTCCTCAAATGGCGGCAAAGAGGATCTTGTCACCAATATCTTTTTTTCTTCCATATTACTTACCTCCTGCTTGATCTGCCCTGCCCCTGCGCAGTCTCTTGACAATCGCCTTCAATGAATAGCCAAGCAAGGTTGTTTTCTTTCCCAGCATGACAACCTCTCTGATATTATATACATACATATCCTTCACAAACTTTAGATTCTGACGGCACGGCTTATGAACCAACGCGTTCAATGCCGTTTCAAAATCTCTGTTTGCAATTCTTCTTCCATCCTCAGTCAGTCCAAAATAGCCGATACACCATCTTAACAAATCCCGCGTCAGATAGCAATTCTCACGAATGGTATCTCGCTGCATGGAAATAGAATTCCAATTGCCGCCTCCCTGCTTCCTGACAAAGCGCCATGCACTCATCGTATCCTGCATACGCCAGATATTTCCCTGTACGAGTAAAAACATCAGTATGACACCGTCATCAAAGAAATCATGTGCCTTATATAATACAGAATAGTCATACTGACCTTCCCGGTAGATATTTCTGCACAATACCGTACCGTAATGCCCTGCCCAATTCGGCTGGTGCTTATAGTCCTCAAAGGTATATTTTCCATCCCAGTCATACATGCTGCCGATCTTCAATATATCGGGATCTGTAATAATGTGATCTGTTTCATCCACCAGCTGGCATGTATGAGTTACTGCAATATACTCCGGATGCGACTCAAGAAAATCCACCTGCTTCTGCAGTTTCTCTGTATCCGTCCAGTAATCGTCACCCTCAAGATAGGCAACATACTTGCCCTTACATTCCATAGATGTCTGGTATACATTCAGAGTCGGCCTGCCAAGGTTTTTCTCTCGAAACAGGAGCTTTACCTGATCGGGATACTGTTCCTTGATTTCCTGTAAAATTACACGGGTACTGTCCGTAGAGCAGTCCTCTCCTACAATGACTTCAAACGGAAAGGTTGTCTTCTGTTCCAGTACGCTCATCAAAGCTCTGCGCACATATTTTTCATGGTTATAGGTGATAAACACCACGCTGACCATCATTTCTGTCATGATCTACTCCTTTGGCTCCATCAGATCCGTCTTAAAACACTATGCAGTCACCTTCGCCTTGCATCAGCTTTCTATGATTGCTGCTGCAATTCCATGGGATTCTCAATTTTTTCAATCCTGCCGCCGTCTACTTTAAATACGACCTGACAATTTCGAATGGTCGTCAGTCTATGAGCAATGATGATCAGGGTCTTGCGTCCCTGCAGTCTGTCAATGGCCTCCATAACAGCAGATTCCGTCTCCGAATCCAGTGCTGAGGTTGCCTCATCAAGCACCAGTATTTCCGGATTGTCATATAAAGCCCTGGCAATACCGATTCTCTGACGCTGCCCACCGGAAAGCCGCACACCACGCTCGCCGGTCATTGTATCAAGACCGTCCGGCAGCCCTTCTACAAATTCCTTCAGCTGCGCTTCCTCTAAAGCCGCCCATACCTTTGCATCCTCTATCTGCTTCTCGTCAATCCCAAATGCCACATTGGCGCGAATGCTCTCATCTGCCAGAAAAATCGCCTGTGGAATATAGGCAAGCTTCTTAGACCACTTAATCGGATGCTCATGTACATTCATGGTTCCATAAAGAACAGAGCCCTTAGTCGGTGTCAAAATGCCCAGTATAACATCCGCAATCGTGGATTTGCCTGCACCCGACGGCCCAATCAGACCGACTGCAGCCCCCAACGGAAGTTCAAAGGATACATCACTGACAACATCTCTGTCCGTATGCGGATAACGATACGATACGTGCGATATCTCAATTGCCTTCGGATGATTGTCTGCATAAACATCATCTGACTGCTCTCTGTCCCTGATCTCATAGTCAACCATGTCCTCTGTATCTCTGATATCGCGGTAAATCAAATCAACCGACGGCTTCAGGAAAGAAACCAGATTGATATAATTATTGATCTTGCTGACAGAGGGCAGCAGCTTAAAAGCAGCAACCGCAAAGGCTGCCAGTTGAGGAATCATACTGTTCAGATCCTCTCCCTGATACAGCTTGAACATCAGTACCAGCAGAATGGCACCGATACAAACCGTCTCTATCACATATTTCGGTGCATTTCCCAAAACATTATTATTCCTGACTGCGCGCATTTTCTGACTGCCGCAGCCCGTAAAGGCATCTACAAAATATTTTTCACGATGCAGTATTTTGATATCCTTGACCGCACCAAGTGCCTGGTTGATGGACTGGTGCATTTTTCCGTCATAGATCTGATTGGTTTTTCCATATTCCTTTGCCTTATTTCTGAACAGTAGCAGATAAAGAAACGTAAATACACCCAGAATAGCAACCACCGTCACTGTTATGAACGGATCCATGACCAAAAGATAAATGCAAAGCAGAACTGAAATCAATATTTCCGAAAATAACGTAAATGTCGTTAACAGCATTTGAAAAAAACGTTCTGAATCCAGCATGACATTGCGCACCATTTCCGCAGAATTTTTATCCAGATGATAGGTATACGGTTTTTTCAGATAACAGTCAATCAGTCTGCCTGACAGCCTCAACTGATTGTTATAGATAAAAGTACACTGCACGTAATTGATCCACAACAGATATGCATTCTTTACAACATATACGATGATCAGGGCAATGACCATATAGAGTAGGAACTGTCTGTCTGAGTCCGCTCCTGACAGGTCAAAAAGCCTGCTCATCATGCCGGTGTGAAGCTTACTCGAATCTGTCACAAGCGTCACAAGCTGCGTAATGAAGGAAACGCCCACCAGCTCCATCAGTGCTCCAATAAACAACGCAAGAAACAGAAATACGGACTGTACCTTCTGCTTCTTTGAAAATATGTAATTCAATTTTCCTGCTATATTCATGCCATTCCCCTATCGGCAGCTCTGTCTGTGAAGAGCTGCTCTATATCGATTTCAATGATGCTTTAAAACTGCCTGTTCCCACAAATATGGATAAAGTGCACTCCAGGCTTCTTCACCCATAATAAAGGTCGCCTTATCATTGTGAATCACCTCTTCTACCTGCTTTCTCACACGCTCCGGCTGTATCAAGTCACACTGGCTGAACGCCTGAGAAGTGATTACATCCTCGAAATATTCTCTCATTGGCCCCTGCATCCACTCTACAATAGGGGTATTAAAGCCTATTTTGGTCTTTCTGTATGCAATGTTCTGTGGCATATAAGGTGCCATTGCATCACGAATTATGGATTTGGAATATCCGCCATGCAGCTTCGACCTCCAGCCAAGCGAAAATGCCATCGTTACGAGCCTGTAATCCATAAACGGCATACGAATCTCCACACCACTCGCCATGCTGTACCGATCATAATTTCGCAGCAGTGTAGGCAGAATGGTTTCATGAGAGGATACGTATAAGATCTGATTCAGCGTGTCCAGTCTCTTAAAATTTTCATGCTGCCTTGCTTTGGGTATGTATCTTTCCTTCCGATGCAGTGTTCTGCGAATGATATCATGCTTAAAATAGTTCAGGTAAATACTTCTTTTGGACTGTGAAGCCAATGCCATGTTGGAACCGTCCTTCGGAAAGCTGTCAATGTAAGCTGTCAATATTGTATCAATATCCTCGTGATTTGCCCCCGCATCCTTTAACGCATTGATAAAATCAAAGGTATATCCACCAAACAATTCATCTGCACCATGTCCGTCTATTGTAACAAGCGTCCCGTCATTTCGCAACTCACGATAGAGCATCATCATCGGAATCGGACTGGTCAGATAGAGATCCTCAAACAAATAGAAATATTGGTCCAGCTTGTCAACTGCCTTGGTCGGATCTATTTCCACAAAGGTTGACTTGATTCCGAGATAGTCCGTGACCTGCTTGGCATATACACTCTCGTCCATGGTCGTTCCCGGAAAAGCAGCTACATAAGCATGCTGCCAGTCCCGATTCATACGGATATCCTGATCCTCCTTCGCAAGATGTGACATCGCACATATCGTTGCCGAGGAATCAAGTCCTCCGGACAATGCAGTTCCGATCGTTACATCGCTTCGCATACGCAGCTTACAAGCATCCATAAACAATTCACGAAACATCTCTACCTGCTCCTCATAGCACTTCGGTACTTCAGGCAAATGATCCAGCGTATTCCAATATTGTGTAATCTGCAGCCCGTTTTCATCAAAATATGCATAGGAACCCGCAGGAAAATGCTTGAGACCTTCTATCACACATTCTTCCGTGGCTTCATACCACATCATCTGTTTCGGATTCATAACCAGCTTGCGATTGGGCTTTAATTCAGACATAAGCGGCATCAATGCCTTCATTTCAGATGCAAAAGCAATGGCGGTCTTTTGTGGATTCAGATATACATAATACAACGGCTTGACTCCAAAGCGGTCTCTGCACAGGAACAGTTTCTTTTCCTCTCTGTCCCAAATGGCAAATGCCCACATTCCGTTAAATCTGAGTACACATTGCTCCTTCCACTCTACATAGGCGGCAAGCAGCACTTCAGAATCAGACTCGCTTGTAAACGTATATCCCTTAGCACGCAGTTCCTCCCGCACCTCGATGAAATTATAGATTTCACCATTAAAAACAAGCATATACCTTCCGTCCGCGTATGCCATCGGCTGCAGACCCCTGTCTGACAGATCCAGAATTGCAAGTCTCCTGTGTCCTAAAGTGACTCCATTTTCCTGCCAGATACCACCGCCATCCGGCCCGCGGTGAGAGAGTCTCTCGGTACAGGTCTTAGCAAGCTCTCTGTCTATATTTGCATTGACTGCTCCAAATATTCCACACATACCAATCTCCTGTTAGATTTGTTTCTCATCATTTACTGCTTTCTTCTTATTTTTTCCCTGATACGATACCATAACACGGAAAATCCCTGCTGCACCCGAAACGCTCTGTAATGATACAGATACTTTTCCGCCGGTTCGATTTTAGGCTCCTTTACCGCCTTTTCCATATCATACAGAAAGAAATCATTTCCGATTACTTTCTTGATGATATTTGCATCCATCGGCCTGAGCCTTCTGCCACAGCTCGCGATCACCCTGTAAGGTAATGCAAGTGATGTCAGCAGATACCGTGTATGACACGGCTTTCCGCCATACAAATCAACGGTCAGCGTATCCTTTTCGAGCCCTGAGCAGAACTCCTGCAGTACAGCCAGCAGCTTCTGATTTTCAAAGAAAATATCATATACCGACTGCGACTGTTCCAGACTCGAAAAATAATAAATTTTATCCAATGAAAATAACAGCGGCACCTGATAGTCATTCACCGCTTTCATGACATTGGAGCCTTCGTCAGCAAAATTTGTTGTCAGCGACTGCTGCGGGTAAAAGAAATACTGATTTGTCTCAACCAGGTATTTATTAAAATATTTTAGCCATGATCTTTCCGGCCACGAAGAGATAAAAGCAGGCATCGTATCTGCCTCAATCGGCTGGTCTTTATTTTTCTCATACCAGTCATAAAAGCCCTTCCACTGTTTTGCAGACCATGCCTGACCCCACGAGGATGCCATCTGCATATACCAATTGTCATAGCCGTCCTGCAAAGGCTCAAACGGCTCACGCACATTGACATTCAGCATATGCCTGTACAGGGAAATTCCCGCTATTGCCTTCTGATCCTTTGTAAAAGCCAAAGCTTCCGCTGCATACAGGAAAAATGCAGGCGAAACATACAGATCATCCTCCAGCATAATGATGTTTTCATATTGCTGCGTCAGATTTCCGCACTTTAGCACATGTGCACGCAGTCCTAGATTTTTCTCCTGATAGAGAACTGTTTTTTCCCCAAACTCCCATTGGTATGCATTTGCAATTTCCAATACTTCCTCATTATCACCCTTATCTATGCTGATAACGAGTGGAATATCCGCATCAGGATAATTGGCCGTGCTCAGAGAGCTTAAAATTCTGCTTAAAGATCTCGGTCTGTTATAAGCAACCACTACAATTGCGATGTCCGCTTCTTTGCGTTCCGACATATTCATCAACCCCTTATGACTTTCTGATTCTGTCCTCTGGTAATCCGCTGGTACCTGCGAATCAGATTGATTAACCACTGTGGAAAATGATGCATTCCAAACTGCTTGATGTTCACAATATGCAGCTTTCGTTGAAACTGCTGCTCCGTCATCTCTATAATACCATACGTTTCTCTGATGGTTCTTCCCTCTATGAAGGCTTCCTTCAGATTCACGGTGGAAACCCCCTCGCGGCATACAATGCATACGATTTCATCCACATGCACGAATTTCTTTCCCGCCAAATAATTCTTCAGCAAAAAATCATAGTCTGCTCCGATGCGATAAGAAAGATTATACGGAACAGCCTGCATCAGAGATGTCCTGATAAAGCAGGACTGATGGCTGAAAGGCATTTTGTGCTCGATTTCATCCATATGCTTCGGATAAGGATAAAAATTTCCGAATTCCGCTTCTACCGCATCCCCATACAGAATATCCGCATCTTCATACACCTTTTCTCCAAATATATGGAGCAGTACATCATCCGTAAAATATCTGTCATCTGCATTCATGAAATTAATCCATGTGCCGCTGCAATACTTTGCCGCTTCATTCATGGCATCATAGATTCCCTTGTCCTTCGATACAACATGCTTGACCCGGATTCCTTTTTGTTCAAATGCCTGCTGATAGCTTTCTATAATTTCATTGGTACGGTCTGAGGAACTGCCGTCCTTGATAATATATTCATAACCTCCGTACGACTGGTGAAGTACGGTTTCCAAAACGCCTCGAATATACTTTTCTGCATTATAGCAGACCGTAATCACCGAAACAACCGGATTTCTGTCTGTGGTCATAGTGTCAGCCTCCCAGCTTACAGTATAAAGCAAAGAAAATGTACAGCAATCTGAATTGGCCATGCTTCAGCAGCCAGAACGGAATCTTCTTGGCTCCGCTGACCATGGACATATCAATATGCGTAATTGCCTCAAGATAGGGATCTGCTGCTGCAATCTGCTTCATTTCCTTAATTTTTGTGCCAAATGCTTTCGGATTATCCGGATGCAGAAAATCTATTTTCATGTCATCCAAGAAGAAAAAAATACATCTCATATAATAAATCTGCAGGAACCTGTCTGATTTATGGTGCTCTGCAATAAAGCTCCGAAATTCCCTCAATGCACCTTCAAACACATTGATTCCGTGATCATGATATCTGTGAACACCTGAAGCAGCATGCTGTCTGTAATAATAGAAGCAGCGATTCATAAATATGATCTTGTCCGCTTTCTCGTATGCATTCATATTAAATACTACATCCTCTGCGCGATTGACGGCCGGATTCAACCTTAAATTCTCACGCAGCAGAAACTCTCTGTTGTACAATTTGTTCCAAATGACACCTGTTGCTGCCTTGGCACTGATGGCAGGATAGAAACCGAGATCTCCGACTAACAGCTTCATTTGAAGAAGCTCCCGAAGCTCCGGTGTAAAATTCTCAATGTCCTGATAAAAGGATACATACGGAACCTGTTTATTCGATCCTTCAAAAACTTTCACAGCACCCCAGAACAAAATATCCGGCTGTTCCCGCTCAGCCTTTTGGTAAACGATTTCACAATTATCTGGAGCAATGTAGTCATCTCCGTCTACATACATCAGCCATTTTGCAGAAGCTCTTTCTATGGCATAATTTCTCCAAACACAATAGCCCTCATCCTTTTCCTGCATCAGACGAATGCGTGTATCCCTTCCGGCATATTCCACACAGACTCTGTTGCACTCCTCATCTGCCGGATCGACAATCAGCAGAATTTCTATTTCCTGCATTGTCTGTTGTAAAATGCTGTCAAGGCATATTCTAAGATAGTTTTCTTCAATTTGAAAGGCCGTCACCGCAACCGATAGCTTTGCCATATCCATCCCCGCCTTAATCCTGAAATGTTTCTATTGTTTCCACCATACGTTCCCACGAGAAGCGATAAGCCTCTTCCTTGATATTGGTTATAAATTCCTCTGCATGTTCTTCTTTGAAAAAACGAATGATTGCATCCGCAAGTCCTTTTGTATCTCCCGGCTCTACGATATAGCCTGTCTTTCCTTCTGTGACCACCTCAGGCAGACCGCCAACATTGGAAACGATCACAGGCTTGTGAAAGCCATAGGCAATCTGAACGATACCACTTTGTGTTGCAGATTCATAGGGCAGCACTACAAGGTCTGTCGCCGCAAAGTATCGCTCCACCTCTCTGTCCGGTGTATAGCCATCCTTGATCCGAATCAGATCTCCAACACCGCAATGCTGTATCTGCTGCAGGTATACTTCCTGATCTGATCCGAAATCTCCGACTATCATCAGCTTAACCTTCTGCAGGTGCTGACCGACCTCCGCCAATGCCTCAATCAGATATTTCAAGCCTTTATATGGTCTGACATAGCCAAAGAACAGCAGTACCTTCTCATCTTCACGCAGTTCCAGCAGCTTACGTGCATCTCTTTTAGACATATTCTCAAACTGAAAGGCATTGTAGGTAGGATGCACCTGTACCCTATAATCGGCATTCGGCTTGATGGAAAGCAAATCCTGCGCTTCTGTCTGTGAATGCAGTATAAACCCATCCCCCTGTTTCAGGACAAGGCGCGTCAGCTTCCTGTCGAACGGAAAGCGTTCGTGTGGAAATACATTGTGGCAGATGAAGATCAGCTTCGACCTGTGCAGTAATTTTGCCAGAACAAAATAACAGGGAGCAAAATATGGATGCCACCATTCCATCAACACCGTCTGTGCCGACATCCCTTTTATCTGCCCCGCTGTACGCAGCCAATTCAATGGATTGGCTGTATTGATCAAAAATTTTGCCTCTTTTACCTGAAAGCTGTCATTCGTATAGTCCTTCTGTTCCCGTTTCAGCAACAGCTTCGGATACTGCATTTTGTATGAAATCATCTCTACAGCATATGTTTTGCAGAGTGCCCGGTACAGCAGCCCTGTATAATGTGCAATACCACCCTTATACGGGTATACCGGACCGATCAGTACAAACTTATTCTTCTTCATTTCTTTCCTCATCATACTGCATTTTACGTACACGATACTGAATGTCTTCCAATATCTTTCTGTTTGAAGCAATGACATCTGCCTGCAGACCTACGATAAAGGTCATAAATCCCAACAGCATCAATGTACTTGCAAGTACAAGTGACTGAATATGTCCATTGCCGGTTCCGGAAAAGAAATAAATCAGGAATCTCACGGATACCGCTACACCGCACAGAAACGGAATCATTCCCAGAACACTGAAAAAAGTCAACGGTCTGTACATCATATAAGCACGAACAATGGTCAGCATTGATTTTTTCACATAAGAAAACATGCTGTGGAATAATCTGGACTTTCTAAGCTCCGGATTGGTTCTGATCGGAACCGAAGTAATTGCCATGTTATTTCTGCCGGCCTGTACGATTGTTTCCAAGGTATAAGTGTAATTGTTCATAACGTTGATATGCAGAGCCGCTTCTCTGGAATAAGCCCGAAAACCGCTCGGTGCATCCGGAATATCGGTTTTGGAGGCCTTTCTGACTACATAACTGCCAAGATGCTGAAGCTTCTTCTTCAGCGGTGAAAAATGTGCCGTATCATCAATCGGACGCTCACCTACCACAATATCAGCCTTCTTTTCCAGTATCGGCTGCACCAGCTTCGCAATATCAGCTCCGCAATACTGATTGTCTGCATCCGTATTCACAATAATATCCGCTCCGTTACGCAGGCAGGCATCAAGTCCTGCCATGAATCCCTTTGCCAGTCCCTTGTTTTTTCTGAAGCTGACCACATAATGAACGCCCCAGTTTCTTGCAACCTCCACGGTATTATCCACACTGCCGTCATTGATGATAAGATACTCAATCGTATCTATCCCATCAATATGCTTCGGTAAATCATTCAATGCTATTTCGAGTGTCTCTGCCTCATTCAGGCAAGGTATCTGAATTATCAGTTTCATCTTTTATACTTCCTCTCTGGATATATAGATCGGGCGGTTTTTTGTCTCAAGATAGGTCTTGGACAAATATTGTCCCATAATACCGATGCAAAACAACTGGATGCCGCCCAGCAGCAGTATAATGCACACCATGGACGGCCAGCCACTGGTCGGGTCTCCAAAGATGGATGCTCGAATCACAATCACGACAATCATAATGAAAGCGGCTACACAGAACAGCAGTCCAAAGCCCATTGCAAGTGCCAGCGGTGTCGTAGAAAAGGCCACAATTCCCTCAAGAGAATACAGGAACAGCTTCCAAAATGACCACTTAGTCTCTCCTGCCACACGCTCAACATTCTCGTATTCCAGCCATTTTGTTTTAAAACCGACCCACCCGTATATACCCTTGGTAAAACGATTGTACTCCTTCATAGAAAGAATCGCCTCTGCCATTGTTCTGGTCATAATACGGTAGTCTCTTGCTCCGTCTACAATTTCTGTCTTAGAAAGCTTTGCCATTAATTTATAGAAGCATCTTGCAAAGAAAGAACGAATCGGTGGTTCTCCTTTGCGGGTCGTCCTTCTTGTTGCGGCAGAATCATAGCCCTCCTCAACAATTGCCGCATACATTTCCGGCAATAGGGAAGGCGGATCCTGCAGATCTGCATCCATAATAACGATATAATCGCCCTTTGATTTCTCGATTCCCGCATAAATTGCTGCTTCCTTTCCGAAATTTCTGGAAAAAGAAACGTAACGCACTCTTTCATCTGTCTTGCGCAGATTTTTTACTACCTCTAAGGTCCGGTCCACAGACCCGTCATCTACAAAGAGCAGTTCAAAATCCGTTTCCGGATATTTCCCTCGAAACACAGACACCGTTTTCAGCATTTCCTCGTAGAAAAAGGGAACCGCCTGTTCCTCGTTATAACATGGTATTATTGCAGTTATCAATTTCATTTGCTCTCTCCTGTTCAATCACACCACCAAAGTCATTGTCCGCCTGCATTCATCACCATCACTGACATCTGACTCTTAATATATCTCCCTGCTCCGGACTCTCGCTCAATCTCACAAACAGTCTCTGCTGCGGATGAGGCGCACTCTCCTGCTCACTGCCGTCCTCTGCCTGAATTGAAAGAACTTCGGTCATGACATTTTCGCCGTTTACCTTCATGATCTCGATTTCTTCTCCCACAGAGAACTTATTCTTCTGCTCCAGTGCAAAACTCCCGGCGGCGTTCACGGCTCCGGCAATACCAAGATAGGTATATTCTTTCATATAGGTGTTGTTATCGTAAATCTGTGCATCTGAATCCGGCTTGCCAAAATAAAACCCTGTTGTAAACTGGCGATAGGTGCACTTCGAAATTTCCTCTAAATACCACGGCATATTTTGCCTGTATTGCTCCTCAGACTCCAAATAGTCGTCAATCGCCTTGCGATAGGTTCTCGCAACTGCTGCCACATACAGCGCCGTCTTCATTCTTCCCTCGATCTTAAAGGAATCAATACCTGCCTCTACCATTTCCGGTATATATTCTATCATACATAAATCCTTGGAATTGAATAGAAACGTGCCTCTTTCATTCTCATACACCGGCATATATTCGCCCGGTCTCGTTTCTTCCATGATTGCATATTTCCAGCGGCACGGATGTGTACATGCTCCCTGATTGGCATCCCGTCCGGTGAAATAATTGCTGAGCAGGCATCTTCCAGAATAGGATATACACATTGCTCCATGCATAAAGCTTTCAATTTCCATTTCCTCCGGTATATGCTCCCGGATTTCCCGTATCTCCTTCAACGACAGTTCTCTTGCGGATACCACCCGTTTTGCTCCCTGTCTGTACCAAAAATCATAGGTCAAATAGTTCGTATTATTAGCCTGTGTACTGATGTGTATTTCTATTTCAGGACAAATTTCCCGCGCAAGCATGAACATGCCCGGATCGGAAATAATCAAAGCATCCGGAGACAGCTCCTTCAATTCTGAAAAGTATTCCCTTGCCCCCTGCAGATCATCATTATGTGCCAGAATATTTGCAGTGATATATACTTTTCTATGATGTGCATGTGCATATAAGATTCCATCTCTGATTTCAGTCATGGAAAAATTTTTGGCCTTGGCACGGAGTCCAAATGCTTCACCACCGATATAGACTGCGTCTGCGCCATAGTTCACCGCCGTTTTCAACACTTCCAGACTGCTTGCCGGCACGAGCAGTTCCGGTCTTTTTTTCAGTTTTATATTTCTCTGTCCTGTCATAACTCCTCAATCCTGTTTCTTGACACTGATCGTGATCCCATCGCCTACCGGCAGTATAGATGTTGTCAGCTTTTCTGAATTCATCAGTTCATATAGATATTCACGCATTCTGGAATGAATGGTTCTGTTTCTCCTTGTCACCGCAAATCTGGACTCGATAATATCGCCATCCTGCAGAACATTGTCCGAGATTAGCAGTCCTCCCACAGACAACAGCTTCATAATATCAGGGAAAAAATTCAGGTATTGCCCCTTAGCCGCATCCATAAAAATAAAATCATATACCCCGGCATGCTGAGCGGCCAGTTCTCTTAACACCTCAGCCGCATCACCTTCTATCAGTTCAATCACATCTTCTCTGTTTCCCCGGCGGATATTCTCTCTTGCAATCGGTATCCGCTTCTCATACTTCTCAATGGTCGTAATACGGCAGCCCTGTGGTGCATACTCTGCCATCAGCAGCGCTGAAAAGCCCGTTGCAGTACCGACCTCCAAAATCTGCTTCGGCTGTCGGATATCCAGCATCAGCTTCAAAAAGTTCTGTGTCTCCCGTCTGATGATCGGCACTCTTGTGTGCAAGGCTTCTGATTCGATTTCATTTAAAAATGGCGTATTCCCCTGATCCAGAGAATTGATATACGCCACGATTCTTTCATCTGCTATCACTCTTCAGCACCCTCATTGCCGGCTGTCTCTCCGCCCTCGACAGGCTCCTCCGCTGCCGGTTCCTCTGCTGCCGGCTCGGTTGTCTGCTCAGGCGTCACTTCCGGTGTTTCTGCCGTATCGCCGGAATCCTCACCTTCTTCGCCTTCCTCAGGTGCATCGGCTGACATGATCTTCAACATATCCTCTGCCAGCATGGAAGTATTCAACGTATAAATGCCCGGCTGAATCTTACCCTTATGGCTTGACAGCTTCTCTTGCACGTAAAATAACTGTGCATCACGGATCAGCCCTTTTTCCTGCAGCATCTTCCCGATGTCCATTGCGCCCTTGCCTTGTGTGATCGTAACCTCCACATCCCGGCCCGGCTCGGCTTCCATCGGTTCCTCCGCAAAAATACGATAGCCGAAATCATAAGCCTTGATACCTGCCTTATAAATGAAAAGTATCAATAAAATGACGACTACGATTCTAAATACTGTTCCTATAAATGAAAATGTCAATTGCTTGATCTTCACTTTGTTTCCTCCCGAAGTAATGCACAGCTGTTATTCAAAATCAATTCCCTGAGCCAATTGCGTTAAGATATCCTGAAACAATCTGCAGAAATCCAGTTCAGCCTGCATAAAGTCATTGATACGGGAATCCTCACACAACTCCTCCAGCTTTTCCTCTACACGCTCGGATTCATTCAGGATATCTGCATCCTCAGGTGCATTCTGTATCCTGAAGTTCAGTGCACGCAGTTCATCTATCTTCGCCTTTGTCTCTGTATCCTGCCGTACAACTTCCTTCTGCTGCTGGTATTGCTCATACGCATCCGTGCGCTTAATTTCCTCAATCAGGTTCCTGACTGCGGAATCCAAATCATTTCCTATGATTTTCATATTATGAACTCTCCCTCATTTCGGCTTCGCTTCCACTCAGCCCGTTAGGGGTATCTCTGTTCGGGGTGGGTTCCCTTTGGGAAACCCCGAACTACTACGATGAGAACTCTCCCTCATTTCGGCTTCGCTTCCACTCAGCCCGTTAGGGGTATCTCATCTACGATGAGAACTCTCCCCTAACTGACTTCCATAATAATGGGTAGGATCATGGGGCGGCGTTTGGTTTTTTTCCATACGTAGCCGCTGAGAGCATCTTTCATGGTGTTCTTCATTTTACCCCAATCCGTGATATTTCTATCTAAAAGTGCCATAAGCGCGTCTTCTACCACAATATGCGCTTCTTCCATCAGCTCGTCGGATTCTCTGACATAGACAAAGCCTCTGGATACGATATCAGGACCTGCAACCAGTCTGCCCGAACCTTTTTCCAAAGTCAGCGCTACGATCAGGATGCCGTCCTCTGCCAAATGCTGTCTGTCGCGCAGTACAATGTTTCCGACATCGCCCACACCCAGCCCGTCTACAAAAATTGCGCCTGAATGTACCTCTCCCGTAATTTTAGCTGATTCTGCATCCAATTCCAACACATCGCCGCTCGTCAGCATAAAAATATTCTCTTTGGGGATGCCCAAGCCCTTGACCAGATTGGCCTGTGCCTTCAGATGCTTGTATTCTCCATGCACCGGAATTGCATATTTAGGCTGTACAAGAGAATAGATCAGCTTGATCTCCTCCTGACAGGCATGTCCCGACACATGTGTATCCTGAAAAATGACATCTGCGCCGTTCATCGACAATTCATTGATGACCTTGGAAATTGCTTTTTCATTTCCCGGAATCGGACTGGAACTGAAAATAACAGTGTCACCCGGCTTGATTGTAACCTTCTTATGAATGTTACTTGCCATCCTGCTGAGTGCTGCCATTGTTTCTCCCTGACTGCCGGTCGTAATGATGACCGTCTTTTCATCAGGATAATTCTTTAATTGTTCAATATCAATCAGCGTTCCTTCCGGTATTTTGATATAGCCGATCTCGCTTGCCGTCTGGATGACATTGACCATACTTCTGCCTTCAACTACAACTTTTCTTCCGTATTTATAGGCAGAATCAACAATTTGCTGTACCCTGTCTATATTTGAGGCAAATGTTGCAACAAAAATACGCGTATTTTTATGATCTGCAAAGATAGAATCAAAGGTCTTTCCAACTGTCTTTTCCGAATTGGTAAAGCCCAGTCGTTCCGCATTGGTGCTGTCGCACATCAATGCCAGCACACCCTTTTTGCCGATTTCCGCAAAACGCTGCAGATCGATCGGATCTCCAAACACCGGTGTGTAGTCAACCTTGAAATCGCCTGTATGCATAATCACGCCTGCCGGAGAATAAATCGCCAGCGCAGCCGCATCTGCTATCGAATGATTGGTCTTAATAAATTCCACACGAAGCTGTCCCAAATTGATTGACTGTCCATACTTCACAATCTTTCTCTTAACCTGCTTCGTCAGATTATGTTCCTTCAGCTTTGTTTCAATCAGCGCAATTGTAAGCTTTGTCGCATAAATCGGAACATTGATATCCTTTAATACATATGGTAATGCTCCGATATGATCCTCGTGACCATGCGTAATGACAAAGCCCTTGACCTTATCAATATTTTCTTTCAGATATGTAACATCCGGAATCACCATATCGATTCCAAGCATATCATCTTCCGGAAATGCCAGTCCACAGTCGATCACAACAATTGTATCTTCATATTCGATTGCTGTAATATTCAATCCGATCTGTTCCAGACCACCTAAAGGAATGATCTTTACCTTAGACGTATTCTCCCTGTTTTCTTTATACTCCCTGTTTCCCCTACTTCTCAAACTCTATATCCTCCATCATTTCTTCAAATACTTTGGCTACCGCCATTAATTCTGTCTCCTCTGAGACAATTACATAGACACTTTCCGTGTCCTCTGCCGGTGCAACATCCTTGAGTATCAAAGCCTCTCCGTCACCCTCTTCGACATCTGTCACAAGCAGATAATTCATTCCGTTGATTCTGGTCTGCTCCAGCACGTAAAAAGCCGCCTGCTCTTCCGCTCCGTCCTCACCCTGAATCATAAATTCAATCCTTTCAGCTGCCACTGTTACTCCTTCCTATGTAGTCTAAATATCCCTGCAAAATGAAAATAGCAGCAATCTTGTCCACGTACTTGCCCCTATTTTCCCTGCGTATATTCGCTTCCATCATTGCCCGATCGGCCGCGACCGTAGTCAGACGTTCATCCCAGAGTACCACTTCAAGGCCTGTGCGCCTCACAAGCATCTCCTGAAATGCCATTGTCTTCTCGCCCCGCTCGCCGATTGTAGCATTCATATTCTTTGGTAATCCCAATACTATCTTATCAACCTTGTACTCTGCAATCAATTCTTCAATGCGCGCAAGTGTACGCCTGAGCTTATTCTCAGACTCTCTTCTGATAATCTCGATGCCCTGTGCGGTAATCAACAGTTCATCGCTAATTGCCACCCCGACGGTTTTCGAGCCGAAATCCAAACCCATGATTCGCATACTCTACTTCCATCCACTATTCTTAATGTATTCTGTCAGCAATTCCTCCACCAGCTCATCCCGCTCAACCTTCATCACAAGACTTCTTGCATTGTTATGACTTGTAATATAAGTCGGATCGCCCGACATAATATATCCTACAATCTGATTGACCGGATTGTAGCCCTTTTCCGTTAATGCCTCGTATACTGTGGACAGGACCACCTTGACTCCTGTCTCCGGCTCTGTTGCCACCTTAAAATATTGTGTATTTCCTAAGTCCTGCATAGTGTCACCCCATTCATCGTGCTGTTATATAAATAAATTATACCAAATACATTCTAACCCATATCTCGGTAAAGTTCAAGGATTTCATCGGTAATTGCCCTTTGCG
>CAZABT010000031.1:15595-24277 GCA_964483395.1 uncultured Lachnospiraceae bacterium | reverse complement strand
TGTGAGATTGATCTTGTGTGATTGATTTTGTACGATTGCTCCTGTGTATGTATCATATCTCAATTATGAGTGAGAGATTTCTGAAGTGTTAGGAGGCAGGAAAAAATATGTAATAGCAGTTTCTCATTATATAGTGCAGAAGGGTGTTTATTGTAAGATGCAAATAGAATGGGCTGTTTCTATAATGGAACCAAGCTAATTCTATATAGAGAATATATGTAATATAATGGAAATTATACACTGCTTTTTAGAGAAATTCTCTATAGAGAGTGTGCTGTAACTCCATATAGAAACAAAATGGCAAAATTGTTTCTATATAGCATAGTAGAGGTCTTTATATCGAGAAAATGTAATAATATGTATGAAAAGCACATTATATAGATTTGGAGAAGTCATGGAGGAACGCCACAGGAAAGTCATAGTGAAGATACAGGGAAGCTATAAGGAAGTCATAGTGAAGATATAGGGAAGCTATAAGGAAGTCATAAGGAAGTCATAGTGAAGATATAGTGAAGATATAGGGAAGTCACAAGGAAGTCATGGGGAAGATATAGGGAAGCCATAGGAAAGCCATAGGAGCGTTTACTAAAAATAGACATTTGAGGGAGATATCATGAATTATAAAGATTTTGAACGATTAAAATTTGGAAGTTGGATGTCAGTCGGGAAGTTTTCAGACAGACTTTATGCGATAGAATTTCTTACAGGCGCTATCAATGTTCCGGAATATCACAAAATATCAAAAGAAGAATTTGATTGTTTTGAAGAGTGGAAGGATACAGAAAAAGTGATAGAAATAAATAGAAGACCAGCCTTTGGACT
This sequence comes from uncultured Lachnospiraceae bacterium, assembly GCA_964483395.1. GTDB lineage: Bacteria > Bacillota > Clostridia > Lachnospirales > Lachnospiraceae > JAAYYM01. The sequence goes on along the minus strand of CAZABT010000031.1, from coordinate 23,455 downwards.
GGCATTGAGAAGCAATCCCAATATGAATTTTGATGAGGATACGATCATAAATGGAAATTATTAATCGCTCGGACTGACTGAGCGGAACACAAAATCGGTATTAGGCACCCATCATAGATTGAAATATTTGGCAAATTCTGCTGGATGAGGGATGGCAGCCATTTTCAGGCATTCTTCGCGTTTTGATTTGATGAAGTTTGTAAGCAGATGTTCGGGAAATACATTGCCTGCGGTCAGGTAGTCATGATCCTGTTCAAGAGCATCTAAGGCCTGTTCCAAGGAGGTGGGTAGTGCTGTCAGTTTTGCTTTTTCTTCATCGGAAAGTGTATAGAGGTTCATGTCATATGGCCCCCAGCCGTTGGCCTGCGGATCAATCTGATTCTTAACCCCATCAAGACCAGCCATCAAAATGGCCGCATAGCAGAAGTACGGATTCGTGGTGGCATCCGGATTGCGAAGCTCAAAACGGCGCATATTCGGCGTTTTGGCATAGGCAGGAATACGAATCACGGCGCTGCGGTTCGAGGTGGCATATCCGACTGTGACCGGTGCTTCAAAGCCGGGAATCAGGCGTTTAAAGGAATTGGTGCTGGGATTGGTAATTGCGCATAAGGATGCAATATGCTTTAACAAGCCTCCAATGAAAAAGTGCGCAGTCTGACTCAAATGAGAATATCCGTTATCATCCGAGAATACCGGTTCCCCATTTTTCATGAGAAGCATATGAACATGCATGCCGCTGCCGGCTTCCCCATAGATCGGTTTTGGCATAAAAGTGGCTGTCATGCCGTACTTGGCGGCAACATTGTGGATGATATATTTTGCCATCATGGTAGCATCAGCCATATCGGACATGCGTCCAAGCTTTGGCTCGATTTCAAACTGTCCTGCAGCACCAACTTCTGGGTGATGATATTTCACAGAGATACCTGCTTTTTCCATTTCCAGACACATTTCACTGCGGCATTCATAGGTGGTATCCAAAGGCTTTGCAATATGATAGGCCTTTTGCGGCGGAATTACGGTACCAAACCCTTCGGTTTCACTGTTCCAGTGCGCTTGCTTTGCGTCTACAAAAGCAGAAATCCGGTCAGGACCGACATTCCATCCGGCGTTGTCAAAGAGATAAAATTCAAATTCCGGCAGAATCAGCATGGTATCTGCGATGCCGGTATCTTTCAGATATTGCTCCGCGGATTTGACAATATTTCTCGGATACTGTGCCAGCGGGCGATTGTCAGGATAGTCGATGATCATTGCATTGCCAGTCATGGACAGTGTTGGAATCTCACAGAACGGATCTGTTATTGCGGTATCAGGATCCGGAATAAAGACCATATCTGACTTTTGCACTTCGGCATAGCCATAGTTGGAGGCATCAAAGCCGACTCCGTAAATCAAGGTATCTTCGGTTAGATTTTGTGCAGGAATCGTAACATGGCGAAACTGCCCATTGATATCGACCATTTTGAAGTCCACCATTTGAATGTCCAGCTTCTTTATCATCTGTATGATATCGCTCGTTGTTTTCCCCATGTGCGTGCCTCCCAAAACAATATTGTTAAATATAGGTATATTATATAGTAGCTGGGCTTGATGTGCAAGGCTTGAATCAATATTATGCTTCATTGCTTTATTGTGTGGATTCAGCTATAATTGTATTACTTTGACTGCAACTGAAGGTTTTATCTGCTTTTAAAGAAGGAAGCAGGGCTGAGCGGTATAGAATTTTTGAAGGGACGGACAGGCATGAAGCGGATCAGCACGATATTATTTGACTTAGACGGAACATTATTACCGATGGATATGGACATTTTTACAGGAAGGTATTTTGAATTGCTGGCGGCCAAAATGACAGGGTATGGATATGAGCCTGAGGCATTGATTAAAAATATATGGGCAGGAACCAAGGTCATGGTAGAAAATGACGGTGAGCAGACGAATGAAGCGGCTTTTTGGAAACACTTTTCTGAGCAATATGGAGAAAAGGGGTTGGCCGATCAACCTATTTTCGACGATTTTTATGCCAATGATTTTAATCGTGTCAAGGAAGTCTGCGGTTATAATGCAAGAGTTCCACAGGTCATAGAGGAGATTAGAGATATGGGCTATCGGGAGGTACTTGCAACCAATCCCTTATTTCCGGCAGTGGCAACCAGAGGCAGGGTTTCATGGACAGGGCTTTCCACGGATGATTTTGAGTATTTTACCACCTATGAAAATTCACATTATTGTAAACCCAATGTGAATTATTATCGGGAATTGTTAGAGAAGCTTCAGTTAAAACCGGAAGAATGCCTAATGGTGGGCAATGATGTAGATGAGGATATGATTGCGGAGACCATTGGAATGGCTGTATTTCTTATTTCGGACTGTATGCTGAATCGGAATCATAAGGATATCAGCAAATATCCGCAGGGCAGCTTTGATGATCTGTTAGTGTACATCAAGAACATGGACAATGCCAAAGCGAGATAGAGTGCCGGGCTTGTCATAGAATTTTTTTGATCTTAAATATAATAATGCATGCAATGATGACAACAACACTGAGTGCAATGACCCCGGGATAGCCATTTGTTAATTCAGGCATATTACGAAAATTCATCCCGTACCAGCCGGTGATCAGGGTCAATGGAAAGAAAATTGTAGAGATTAAAGTCAAAAACTGCATATTGCTGTTTTGCTTCGCATCAATCTGAGCCTGGTAAGCATCTTGAATCTGTCCGGCATATTCCAAGAGGTGGGATGCTTTGTTCATTAGACGCTGTGCACGATCCGAGATGGTTCCGAAATATCTTAAATGTCTTTTTTCAAAGTAATCATTTTCATTTTCTTCCAAAGCATCGCCTACATCCATGATTTCTTCGTAATAGCCTCTCAATATCAGCAGCTCACGACGGATTTTCATAATGTGTTCATGTAGTTTCTCTGTATGTCCCTGCTGAAGCTTTTCCTCCAGTCCCATCAAATCCTTATCGGCCTGTGTCAGAAATTCGAGATCCTTGGATAACATTTCCTCCATATAATAGAAAAAGAACTTCTCGGTTGTTTCATAATGATGATTCTTTTGTTTGTTGATTTTTTCAATGATTTTTTTAGAGTAATCGCTGTCATCGACGAAAATTAAATGATCCTGTGTAATGAAAAAAGCAATCTGATCTCTCCCTGCGATGATATCCCAGAGTTTTGGAATGCAGAATGTTCCGCTCAGACATTCCTGCTGTGTCTCAACCTTACAGAACTCGATTCCATGCAGATTTACTTCACCCTCATGTATGATTCCATACTCCTGCAGAATTTCATTGATATGGGAGGAATCTGTTAAAACAGGTTCCCAAAAGATTTGTTCACTCATTGTTTTTCTCCGTTCCACTCATTGCTTCGCAACGAGAACTCTCCCTGAATTATACATATTCAGGGTATCTCATTGCTTCGCAACGAGAACTCTCCCTGAATTATATCATAATTTTGAAACTGGAAAAAGATGAAATCTTTGTATCCTATTGAAATACTTTGTCTTTTTTCGTATGATATTAGTATTATTTTGAACTGAATATCGATTTATTATGAAGAAGGAAGCAATACAGGCGCAGATAGAGGGATAACCATGGATGATTATCGTATAGAAATGATGGATACATTTTCAGTGATCGGGCAGGAGATTGAGCTGACGAATTTTCAGCAGCAAAATATCCAGCTCAGTATACAGTTTTGGAAGCAGTTTAATATTGAACTCAAAAAGGCGTATCTGTCACAGCATGGGAATTGGCTCAAGTATGCTTTTATGGAAAGGCGGGACGGGAAGCTGTTCTATTTCTGCAGTGTTCCCAAAGGAGCGGTTGTGCCGGAGGGATTCAGGCAAAAGGATATCCGTGCGCAGGAGTATCTGGTCGTTGACCATATTGGTCATATGGATAAAATCTATGCTACCTATGGAAAATTATATCGGGATGTCCTACCGGCAAGCGGTTATATGGCAGCACAAGATGACTTCCTTCATTTGGAACGGTATGACCATCGCTTTTATTGGAACAGAGAGGATTCTGTGATTGAAATATGGGTTCCAGTCAAAAGGATATCTGCAAAGCAGGGATTCCGATCGTCACGACACAGGGAAGCCATGGCGGGATCATGATTGCAGATGGTTATCAGATAGATTAGACTCTTTTACAAGGGAAGGGCTGGAATATGTCCTTTCCCTTTTTGCTCTAAAACCAATGTGTAATTCCACTGATGTCCTTTGCACGAACAAAGAGGTCTTTGGCGTTATCTGCCAGATAGTTTTCCAGTTCCAAAATCTCATCTTCCGAAAAACCGATGCTCTTTATGATTTTTGCATCCGGAATACTTCCTTCCGCAAAATCCCTGCCGCGGTCAAAACGAACAGAAACATAGGGCTTTCCGTGCATGGAAAGAATGGATGAATGTGTCAGTTTGATTTCATTTGCATCTGCTGTCATAGGCACCTCCAAAACGGACAAGTGTGGACTTGAAAAAAGTATATATTATATATCGGTTGGAAATTTAATAATTTTATTGTATGATGTTCTAATAAATAAAGCAAAGGTTTTGTGAGTGATGAGAGGAATGGGAAAATGAAGGGAAGATCAATGGTGGAGGGAACTCCATGGAAACATATTATCAGATTTGCACTGCCGGTGCTTGCAGGTGCTTTACTGCAGCAGCTTTATAATACTGTAGATACGATTATTGTGGGTAATTTTTCTGGTGAGAAGGCATTGTCAGCGGTCGGGACTACGGGAAGCTTTACTTTTTTGTTTTTGGCGATTGCAATGGGCTTTTCTGCCGGAAACGGTGTTGTTGTGGCACAGTGCTATGGTGCAGGTGATGAGAAGCAGGTAAGGGCCAATGCCTCAACGGGTATCTTATTGTTGTTGGGGATGGGAGTCATTGCTACGATTGTGGGACTTCTTGTATCCAGACCAGCCTACACCGGCTTGATTGCTGTGCCGGAGGAGATTTTGGAACTTACATTACAATACTTTAGAATTTATGTGATCGGTCTTGTATTTCAGTTTGGCTATAATATTTATTCTTCTATTTTGAGGGCTGTGGGAGACAGTGCAGCGACGCTGTATTTTCTTTTGATTGCATCTGTGTTGAATGTCATTCTGGATCTGGTTTTTGTTGCAGGTTTTCACTGGGGTGTTATCGGCGCGGCTGTGGCAACGGATATTGCGCAGCTGGCATCCTTTGTGGCGGCATATATTTATATGACGCGCAAGTATCCTGTATTCAGGTTTAAACTGAAGGAATATGTATGGAATTCGGATTTGGTCAAAAAGACTTTGACGATAGGCTTTCCGATGGCATTGCAGTTGATCGTAGTATCCTTTGGACTTACTTTTATTCAGAGAGCTGTCAATGGATTTGGACAGGTCATGACAGCTTCCTTTACGGTAGGGCAGCGGATAGAGATGTATATGAATCTGCCGTGTAATGCTTTTCAAACAACACTTGCAACCTATACCGGCCAAAACATTGGTGCAGGAAAAATGGACAGAGTGAAAAAGGGAGCGCATCAGGCACTGTTGATATCAGTTTTGATGACCTTATGTATTTCAGCTTTGGTTTGGACATTTTCAGGAAGCATCATTGACTTGTTCGGTCTAAGCAGTCAGGCGGCGATTTATTGTAATCAGCATCTGAAGGTGATTGCATTGATCAATATTATTTTATCACTCTATATTCCGTTGTTTGGTGTATTTCAGGGAGCGGGTCACGGTGGTGCGCCGACGGTTGTTGCGACCAGTGCACTGGGCACACGGGTACTTGTGACATATTTATTCAGATACAGTCCTTTATTTGGATACACAATTATCTGGTGGAACGGACTGTTTGGATTCGGAATCGGCTGCCTGATTACATGGAGTTATTATCTGAGTGGGAAATGGCAGAAAAATGCGGTCATAAAACGGGAGGCAGAAGATGAATAAAATTTATTCAAGAACCTGGCACGGGGTGGTTCCGATTGCCTATCGTGACGGATTTGAAACATACGAATATGAAACAGGTGTGAAAGATACGAGCAGCATAGCCGGTAATGTCGGAGCATATTTAAAGGTGGTTGAGCAAGGAAATTATGCACATTTCTTTTTGTGCACGATGTGGGACAGCATGGAAAGCATGCGGCAGTACGCTGGGAACAGACCAGAGGTGGCAGTCGAATATCCTGAAGATCAAAAGTATCAACTGATTTCAGATCCCATTGTGCTGATACAGGAAGTGACATCCAATCAAAATCCTTTTTTGAAGGATACAGCAATAGAGAAGGAGAGATAAGATGCAGTTGGAAACGAAGCGGCTGATTTTGAGAGAAATGACCAAGGAGGATTTTGCGGGTCTGTATGAAATCTTATCAGATGCTGAAACAATGAAGCATTATCCTAAGCCATTTGACGAAGAAAAAGTGAGAGGCTGGATTGACTGGAATCAGGATAATTACAGGGTATTTGGGCTTGGTTTGTGGGCTGTTACGCTGAAGGAGAGCGGCAGACTGATTGGAGATTGCGGTCTTACGATGCAGACGATTAACGGAAGAATCAGGCCGGAGATAGGCTATCATATTCACAAAAATGAGCAGGGCAGGGGCTATGCAACCGAAGCGGCACGCGCATGCAGAGATTACATTTTCAAGCATACGACCTTCAATACGATTTATACCTATATGAAATATACCAATGTAGGCTCTTATACAGTTGCATTGAAGAACGGGATGAAGCTTGCAGAGGAATATGAGGACCCGGTCAATACGATATCAAAAGCCTATACAATCACACGTCAGGAGTGGAATAACGTCAGCGTAGACGTCAGTCATACTCTATTAGAGACAGAGCGCTTGCTCATTCGGCCTTGGAGAGTAGACGATGCAGAGGACTTCTATGAATATGCCAGGGTAGACGGAGTCGGTCAGATGGCAGGCTGGATGCCACACCCGTCCATTGAGGTATCGAAAGAAATATTGAAATCCTTTATTGAAAAGAAAAATGTGTTTGCACTGGAACTTAAAAGCAACCATAAAGTGATTGGCTCACTGGGGCTGGAGACGATTGTGATTCAGCTTGGAGAACCGTATAACCGTCTAAGGGGACGTGAGGTAGGCTATGTGCTCAGCAAGGATTATTGGGGACAGGGATTGATGCCGGAGGCAGTGAGACGATTGACAGAGTATTGTTTTGAAGATCCCGATTATGAGTTTCTGCAGTGTACACATGCATTTGTAAATGAACAATCGAAGCGAGTAATCGAAAAAACAGGATTTCAATTTGTTCAGGATGATGTTCGCCTGGGAGAAAACGGACAGCCGCGTCAGACAAAGGTCTATGTTTTGATGCGTCATTGAGAGGATACCGAAATTATGAAGTATAGCATACGCGAATTAAGAGAATCAGAATATAGCCTGCTGGAGGATTTTCTGTATGAGGCAATTTATATTCCGAAAGGATATCAGGAGGAGGTTCCAAGAGCCATCATACATAATCCGGATTTATGGAGAACCATTGCGGATTTTGGAAAGCTAGCAGACGATTATTGTCTTGTAGCGGAGACGGATGGTCGGGTAATCGGTGCAGTATGGGTTCGGATTGCTGACCAGTATGGTCATCTTGATGATAAAACGCCTTCTTTCTCTATTTCACTTTATAAAGAATATCGTGGTCATGGAATCGGAACTGCACTTATGAGAACCATGCTGGACTACTTGAGAAAACAGGGATATTGCCGCGCTTCACTGTCTGTCCAAAAGGAGAACTATGCGGTTAAAATGTATCAGGCAGTCGGATTTGAAATTGTGGATGAAAATGAAGAAGAATATATCATGGTTCATTCATTGGCAGAAAA
>CAZABT010000031.1:0-15495 GCA_964483395.1 uncultured Lachnospiraceae bacterium | reverse complement strand
AAATTGTGGATGAAAATGAAGAAGAATATATCATGGTTCATTCATTGGCAGAAAATCAGGAGCAAAATGATACCCAATGTGTTTGATGGCCCTTCTATTTAAAGGGACTAAGGAGGATGAAGCACGGATATGAAAACAGTTATTATTCACGGACAGAATCATAAGGGAAGTACCTATCATGTGGGAAGGCTTCTGGTAGAGCAGATGGCAAAGCCCGAAGAAATTATGGAGTTTTTTCTGCCAAGAGATTTGAATCATTTTTGTCTGGGCTGTTATCAATGTTTGGAGAAGGAAGAAAAGTGTCCTTTCTATAAGGAAAAAAAGGTAATTATGGATGCAATGGAAGTCGCCGAATTATTGATATTTACGACTCCCACCTATTGTCTCAGAGCATCGGCACCTATGAAATCCTTTATTGACATGACCTTCATAAACTGGCTTCCGCACAGACCAAAAGCTGTAATGTTCCAAAAGAAGGCAGTGGTGGTTTCAACGGCAGCAGGAGCGGGAATGCGGGCTGCAATGAAGGATGTAAAAACCTGCCTGCACTATTGGGGCATTCCTTATATCAAGACTCTGGGATTTGCCGTGTTGGCGATTCATTGGGATGAAATTGAGGAGAAGACAAAACAACGAATATATAAAAAGGTTGCGAGGTTAGCCGATCAGGTCATGAAACAGAAGGTACATGTGGGAATCACGACACGAATGGTTTTTCATATCATGAAAATGGGGAATCAAAAAATGGAACATGGAGACACACCGCTGAATGCAGACTACTTATATTGGAAAGAGATGGGATGGCTTGATGGGAAGAAGCCCTATTAAGGTATTGAGATTGTCTACAAAATCATACGCAGTATATTTGTGGTACCTGTGGGCGCTGTATCTGCATAGAACATGCTCCCCAAAGGGGACTGCAAAGAGGGAATTTCAAGTTTCAGTCACTTGAAATTGCAAGATTTTATCTGAGGACGGCAGACTATACCATGGAAAGGGCATGCGGCATTTATGAAATCAGGAACCAAAAGGGGAGAAGCTCCTATAAGATATTTGCTTCAATGCGGATGAAATACGGCAGTATTTATCGGAACGATAGAGGGACAGAGAAAAGAGCAGTATTTATCAGCGCGAGAAGCTGGCAAGAGAGTAGAGAAAGAGGCAATCTCACGCGAAATAATATCAATGGGAGTATGTGAGTATGGAAATACAGTATAGACTTGGAATGATGCAGGATTTGGAGGAAATTTATCATATTTTCCAGGAAGCGATTGACAATATGGATAAAAATGGTATCCTACAATGGGATGAGAAATATCCAACTCGTGAAGATCTGAAAGAGGATATTCAAAGAGGAGAGCTGTACCTTGGCTCAGAAAATGGCAAAATTGCAGTTGTATATGTCCTAAATCAGCGATGCGATCCGGAATATGCGGATGGTCGGTGGAATTATCCGGAGGATACTTATTATATTATACATAGATTGTGTGTGAATCCTGCATTTCAAAATCATGGGATAGCAGCGCAGGCAATCCGGCATATAGAGCAGGAACTCGTGTTGCAGGGAATCCAGTCGATCAGACTGGATGCATTTACTCTGAATCCATATGCGTTAAGATTATATGATAAACTGGGATATAGCATCGTGGGTCATGCCGATTGGAGAATGGGTCGTTTTTATCTTATGGAGAAGCATTTGGAAGGAGACAATAATTGATGGGATCATTGATCGGATTAGGGCTGCTTTGGATACTCAGTCCATTGGCACTCATACCACTTACCATTATTTTTGGAACTCAAAATTCCGCCTTGAAACGCAGGCTGAAGGAATTGGAAAAGCCGCAGAAGCCGTCGGCACAGACGACTGCGGCACAGCCACAGGCAGTACCGGTGCAGACGGTGGCTTCTCGAGAGCAGCAAATTTCAGTGCCACAGTCGGTGCCAGTGCAGGCGTCAGTACAGAATATGCAGGCAGCGGCTTCACAGGAGCAGCCGCCACAGGTGAATGCAGTACCGCAGCAGAGCCGTCCAGTACAGCAGACAGTCTATACAGCAGTACCGCAGCAGACGTATGCTCCGCCGGTATCAAAGCCACGCCGGAAGATCAATACCATGAACATTGTCTTTATCATAGGTGTTCTGTTTATTGTGGTGGCTGGATTGATTTTTGCGACTACAACATGGCGGATACTTCCGAACATTGCGAAAGCAGCAATTATTGCACTGTTGATTCTGCTGTTTTTTGCAGCGTCCGTTTTTGCACGGAAGAAACTGAAGCTGCAGCAGACGGGATTAACATTTTATTCACTGGGCAGTCTTTTCATTCCGCTTGCATTTTTGGGAATTGGTTATTTTGAACTATTGGGCAGTTATCTATCGGTGCAGGGGGATGGAAAATATTTGCTTTCCCTGCTGGCCTTTATCTGTTTGACAGCAGCATGTGCATTTGGGATTAAAATCTATCGTTCGGGATTGTATGTGTGGCTGACCTATGTGGCAGGCACGGCCGCCGTGGTTTCTCTTATATGGCAGGTCACAGAAAGTCTGGATATCAGGGCACTGATCTTAACACTTTACTGCATGGCAGTCGTCATTTTATCAAGACGTTTTCAGCGGGAGGACAGAGCCTTTCTATCTATGCTTGGGCGTTATTCGCACATCACCTATTATGCTGTTTCACTTGTTTTATTGATTGCTTTTTTGGCAGATGGCGTCATGAGTGCAAGGTGTTATTGGGTGATTGCATTGTTCTGTATTTTGATAACGATGTCTTATATGATCCTAGTGCAGGAGCAGCGCTGGATGCTTTGGATTCATCCACTCATTGCAGGATTGATTGTGATCGGCGCTGCCAATCTGATTCCTTATGGAGAAGAAGTGTCGGGCATCGTTGGTGGTGTGCTTTTGTTTGCGGTGTTTTTGGGCTATCGTTTCTTACAATACCGAGGCAAGCCGCTTTTTCGGAATAAGTTGTCTGATATCTTGTTTATTTTGTTGTGTTTGGGGATGGGCATAGCTTCACATTATCCATGGGTGTATGCTGTGACGGCAATTTTGTGTATGCTGATGCTGGTTGTTCTGGCGTGTGAGAAGCAGCAGAATTGGCTTTCCAAGATAGCGGGCTTTCTTTTCCCGTGGAGCACCATCTATGTACTGTTCAGTTTCTTGGCAGCGGCTTATCCGGATGCGGACGAAAGCGTTTTTATGGTGTATTATCTGTTCATGATGCTGTTTACAATCCTGCTGATGCTGTTGTCCAAGAACGGGAGCCGCCCGAGGCGGTTTGTGCTGCCTCTTTCGGTCATGTTGTGGCCGTGCGGGAGTTTTATGGCTCTATATTGTTCCTTTGCGGATACGAGAAATTTTGCACCGGTCTATCTGTGGCTTTTGACATTGTACGCCGTTACGGCATTGTATGAGAGAATCGTAGACATCCGCAACAGACAGGAACGGGATACAGTCATGTATAGCGTTCAGGAACGGGAAGCTTCAGAGATGGCAGCAGAAGCTCTGTCTGACCGTGTTCCCCTAAGGATTGCCGGTATATGGCTCTATGTACTAGGGGTGCTGGCATCGTTTTCTATCTATGCAACCGTTTTCCAGTTATGTGAAGAATGGACAATGGCAGAACGCCTATGCATACCGATGGGAATAGCAGCCTTCACACTGGTCGTATTCATGCTTCCCATGGTTTATGGCAGAATTCGAGTTTTGAAGGAAGAAATCGAAAGATTGCTGCTGATTCTGTTGCATGTGTTTGCTGTCCTTACGACCTTTGTTTGGGGGAGTGAGTATATTCCGGTTGTGTGGGTTGGCGCATTTACCGTGGGGATGGTGATATTGTGTCAGGCGGCATTGCTTTGGAAGAAGGATATGGCGTTCGGTTTTGTTTCAGTGCTTCTCTTTTGGATCCTCTCTTTTCGATTGTTGGGGGATATAGGAATTGAGTACGGATTGCAGCAGGGAATCCTGACGGGCATCTTTATCTGTCTGCTGCTATTGGGGAGATGGATGTATCCAACGGTACTGCGGGTTGAGCAGACAGGCGGAAAAAAACAGCTTTACATCGACTGGCCGGGCATCAGTGCCATCTGTGTACCGGTATGCCTGTTCTTTGGGGATGAGACGTGGTGCTTTATAGCAACATTTCTATTTATGATTTATACTTTGAACTTTTTGCATCGGGTCAGTCAAAAGGCAGACCGGCCGATTGTCTCTGTTACAGTGCTGTTCCTCTGTGTGGCATGGTGGGTGCAGCCATTTGTGATTTTGCCGGAGAATTATGCAGATGTAATTAATATGCTTCCTCTTTTATTAGCAGTGCTGGCATTGTATAAAATCGTATGGCGGGGGAAGGAGCATATCCTGTATTGGGTGATGTATGCGACAATGACCGTCTGCTTTTTGTGGCAGTTCTTTGGCTGCGTTTATCTGTATGAGCCCACGGACTTTTTACCCCTGCTGATAAATGATCTGATTTTTTTGCTTGGTATGCTGGCGGTTACGGTATGGGCATTGCTCAGAAGGAGCATGAGTTATTCGATATTGGCACAAATATTAGTGGCTCTGGGCTTTGTGTGTGCGGTCACGGATGTCATCAGTCCTGACCCGGTTGTTGAACTGTTGATTCATCTGAACCTTCTGCTTCTTGCCCTTGGGACAGTGTTGTGTCAGTGGGGGTTATATCGTCTTCGCATGATGTGGAGCGGTATTGTGCCGGCTGGAATCCTGTTGCTTTTGTTTGATGCCAGACTGGAGTTTTGGAGTTCTTATCTGGAATTTCATACGAATGTGATCATGATTGCGTGGGTATTGGTATTTTTGAGCATGCTTTTGCTGAGTTATCTGCTGCACCATGACAGAAAAGTTGCAGAGCGTGTAGAAAGAACAGATGTCCGAAAGAGTCATACAAAAGGTATTTTGATTGACTGGTATACAATTTTGAGCATTTATCCGACGATCACTTTGTTGGGTCAGTCTGGGGACAGCGCCTGGCATTTCATTGGTTTGCTTATGCTCGGTATATACGTGATGTGCTTTTACCATAGAATCCATAAAAGACTGGATCGGTCAATACTGTCTTTGGCAGCATTTCTTGTATGTCTGATGTGGTGGACACAGCCGTTCTTGCAGGTGCCGCTGATACTGCTGTCTGAGTGGAAGATGCTGCCACTGGTATTATTTTCTCTATGCCTGTACAAGGGTATTTGGCGTGGCTGTGAGAGGGTGCTGTCATGGGTATTTTGTACAGTGGTTGCTGTGTGTATGCTCTGGCAGGGAATTGACGCCATACGTGGCAAGGTATTGACGGATATTATGATATTGGGAATTGCGGCACTGGTGATTCTGCTCGTGTCTTTTTGGAGCAAGAGCAAGCGATGGTTCTTGCTTGCGGGAATTACGTTGGTTACGTTGGTAATCTATATATCCAAGGATTTCTGGCTGAGCCTTGCATGGTGGATTTATCTGCTGGCAGCAGGAATTATTTTGATTTCGCTTGCTTCAGTGAATGAGTATTATAAGAAAAAAGGAGAGCATCATGAGAGCAGGTTCAAACGTATGATGCAGGAATGGGAATGGTAAATGGGATGAAAACGAAACAGAGTCAGGAATTACTTCAAAATGCGGAACAGATACATACGACAGAGCTGGGAGCAATGAGAATCAAGAGAAATCTTTCTTTGGATGCAGAGAATGTGGTTGAGTGGTGCAGGAAGAAAATACTGAGTGACGAGGCAGTCATCACGAGAAAAGGCAAGAACTGGTATATAGAGGTGGAGCATTGTGTGATTACAGTCAATGCATACAGCTTTACCATTATAACGGCACATAAGTCGAAGAATGAGCGACAGACAGAGTGCAGTTGAATGGACGAATTCCATATTTTATAGTATAATACAGCCAGAAACACATCTTGTAGCAATCATTGGGCTACAGATACTAAGGAGGAAGCTATGGTTTACGATGCAACAGTTCCAATGGAAGAAGTGAAAAGGTGTATCTTGTGTCATGAAGCATCCTGCAGCGAGAATTGTCCAAAGGGTGCGGAGCCGGCGCAACTGATTCGCAGCCTTTACTTTCATAATGAAATAGGCGCAGCCAGTCGGATTGCGAGAGAAAATCCCTGCATAGACTGTTCGGCCCCCTGCGAGAAGGCATGCAGGCTTTTGGACGCTCCAATCAAGATACGGACGATTTTGTCTGCATTATCGGAGGATCAAAAGCAGATGGAGCAGCTTCCTTTGGAACCGGCCGATCTTTCTTGCAAATTTTGCGGAATCCGCCTTGAAAATCCATTTTTGCTTTCCTCTTCTGTCGTAGCAAGCTCTTATGAAATGATCGCGCGTGCATTTGAAATGGGCTGGGCGGGAGCAGCATACAAGACGTTATGTGATTTTATTCCTAGAGAAGCATCTCCGCGTTTTGCAGTTTTAAGAGGAGACGGGAAATCCTTTTATGGCTTTAAAAATATAGAACAGCTTTCCTGCAACGACATGAAGAAGGATCTTGAAATCATTGCACGGTTAAAGCATGACTTTCCGAATAAGGTGATTTTTGCTTCCATTATGGGAAGAAATGAGGACGAATGGACGAGCCTGGCAAGGCGTTGTGAAGAGGCAGGTGCAGATCTGATCGAATGTAATTTCTCCTGTCCCAATATGGAACAGGGCGGGCTCGGTGTAGATATAGGGCAGAGTCCGGAGCTGGTTGCAAAATATACTGCGGCCGCACGTAGAGGCTGCAGCATTCCAATTCTTGCAAAGCTGACACCGAATGTTGCAGATATGACGCCCATGGCGATTGCAGCCATACAGAACGGGGCAGATGGTCTTGCAGCAATCAATACAATCAAAAGCATTATGGGAATGAATCTTGATACCTATGCAGCAGAACCTTCTGTAAGAGGACTTTCTGGTGTAGGAGGATATTCGGGCAAGGCAGTGAAACCGATTGCGCTTCGATTTATATGGGAGATGGCTGCGCATCCTGCATTAAAAAATGTTCCGATTACCGGTATGGGCGGTATCGAGACATGGGAAGATGCAGTTGATTTTTTAGTGCTTGGAGCACAGAACGTACAGATTACGACGGCTGTTATGCAATATGGTTATCGGATCATAGATGATCTTTTAGACGGTCTTTCTTGCTATATGCGGGAAAAGAGCATTACTTGTGTGGCTGACCTGGTAGGCATGGGAGTCGATAATGTGATCGCTTTGGACGAATTGGAGCGCGGCAGCATCAGATACCCCAAGTTTCTGCGTAAACACTGTATAGGATGCGGACGCTGTTATCTGGCGTGTCGTGACGGTGGACACAATGCCATTGAGATGAAAGAGGATAAACCGATTCTGCGTGTGCAGAGCTGTGTGGGATGTCAGCTATGTGTGGCGGTCTGTCCTAATGGAGCTATCAGCGGAAGCAGCCGCCGAAGACCGGCTCCTTTGGAAAGAGGGGCAGCTGAGACATCATGAAAACACTCAGAAAATATTCAGCATCAATCATTATGCTGTTGATTTTTGAAACGGTAGCGGTGGTTTTGTGGCTTGGGAAGAATCAGATTTTCTATTTGTTTAATTTCTCCTATATTGGTATTTTTCTTGCCTTGGGACTGTTTCTTTATGTCAGAAAGTATAAGCATGCCCGCTTGGTGGTACAATTGGGAGTAGGACTTTATATGCTGGTTTATCTTGGCTTGATCAGTCGTGAGAATATGCAGATAGAGGGATTCTGGTACTATCTTTTTATGGGGGTATTTGAGGCTGCGACGATTCATTATGTGGTGGCGAAGATATTTGGCCCCTTTGTGTTTGGCAGAGGTTGGTGTGGATATGCCTGTTGGACGGCAATGGTGCTGGATCTGCTTCCTTATAAGCAGCCGGAGCATGATCTTGAAACGGGAGCTGTGCGCAGAAAAAAATATGGCTTGATCAGATACATCACTTTTGCGGCGGCTCTTTTGTTTGTAGGTGCATTATTCATATTTCGGATTCCGGATAAGGAACAGGTGATGTTCATTAGCTTTATCGCAGGAAACGTTGTTTATTATACGGTCGGAATTACGTTGGCATTTGTATTTCGGGACAACCGTGCATTCTGCAAATATATATGTCCGGTGACTGTGTTCCTGAAGGCTTCCAGCTACTTTTCCCTGATGCGTATCAAGGTGGATCAGGACAAGTGCATTTCCTGCGGCAAATGCAGAAAGGTGTGTCCCATGGAAGTAGATGTACCGGATCCTTCTCGCAAACGGCTGAATGGAACGGAATGTATTCTTTGTATGAAGTGCATTGATGATTGTCCGAAGGGTGCATTGAAGCTATAGGCAGAAAAAAGCAGAAAAAATAGCACTCAACCACTTGACAAGGTGTGTATGAGTGCTATAATAAAATCAAACATATGAACAATTGCTCATATGAAAGAGCGAATAATAGGAGAAATGATTATGAAGAAAACTTATAAAATCGATGTAGACTGCGCTAATTGTGCCAATAAAATGGAAGAAGCAGCGAAAAAGACCACAGGGGTCAAAGACTGTATTGTTAATTTTATGGCGCTCAAGATGAATGTGGAGTTTGAAGAAGGAGCAGAAGCAGCTTCGGTCATGGAGGAAGTGCTGAAGAACTGCAAGCGTGTGGAAGAAGACTGTGAGATTATATTCAATTAAGAGAGAACAGAAAAGAGGCGGGACCATGAATCAAAAACAGAAAAAAGTCTTGATTCGTATTATTACAACAACAGTGCTCTTAGCGGCTTTGGAATTGATTCCGGTTGGGGGCTATCTAAGATTCCTATTATATATGATTCCATACCTTGTCATCGGCTATGATATATTAAGAAAAGCCATAAAGGGAGTCTTGCACCGAGAGATATTCGATGAGAATTTCCTCATGGCGGTGGCCACTGTCGGAGCAATTGCGCTGGGTGATTATAAAGAGGGAACGGCAGTTATGCTGTTTTATCAGATTGGGGAACTGTTTCAAAGCTATGCAGTTGGCAAGAGCAGACGAAATATCAGTGCTCTGATGGATATCAGGCCTGATTATGCCAATATAGACCGAAACGGTCAATTGACGCGAGTTGCTCCTGAGGAGGTGGCAGTCGGAATGGTGATTACGGTACAGCCGGGCGAAAAGATACCGATTGACGGCGTGATCACGGACGGAACCTCTACTTTGAACACCAGTGCCCTGACAGGTGAGAGCCTGCCGCGTGAGGTAACTGTCGGAACGGAAGTCATCAGTGGCTGTATTAATGAGTCAGGAATCCTCCGTATCAGGACAACTAAGGAATTCGGAGAGTCAACAGCATCAAAGATTTTAGATATGGTAGAGAATGCAAGTTCAAAGAAGTCCAGATCAGAAAATTTTATTTCCAAGTTTGCAAGGGTTTATACACCTGTGGTGTGCTACAGTGCATTGGCACTTGCAGTGCTGCCGCCGGTCATACGGCTGTTTATGGGTGTTTCTCCTGCATGGGGAGAATGGGTATACAGGGCATTGACCTTCCTGGTCATCAGCTGCCCTTGTGCACTGGTCATCAGCATTCCGCTTAGTTTTTTTGCAGGAATCGGTGGCGCAAGTAAAGAAGGTATTTTGATTAAGGGTTCTAATTATCTGGAGACACTTTCTCGGACAGGTGTACTCGTATTTGACAAGACGGGAACTTTGACGGAAGGCGTTTTCGAGGTGACGGGAATCCACCACACGAAGGAAGAAGAAGCAAAAATTTTGGAATATGCGGCACTTGCGGAGAGTTATTCCACACACCCGATCAGCAAGAGTCTCCGGAAAGCCTATGGTAAAACGATTGAACAGAGCAGAGTGCAGGATGTACAGGAGCTCAGTGGAAAAGGCGTGATCGCCAAAGTAGACGGGAGAACCGTTGCAGCGGGCAATGCGAAGCTGATGGAGCATATACAGGTAGCTTCTATTTCCTGCCATCACGCAGGAACAATTGTGCACATTGCGGTGGATGGTGCATATGCGGGACATATTGTGATTTCAGACAGAATTAAGACAACCTCAGGAGATGCAATTGCGGCTCTTAAAAGAGAGGGCATTAGAAAAACAGTTATGTTAACCGGAGATATGAAAAGCGTCGGTGAGCAGGTGGCCAATGAGCTTGGTATCACTGAGGTGTACAGCGAACTTCTGCCGGGCGACAAGGTTTCTAAGGTTGAAGAATTGCTGCAGCACAAGGGAGAGAAGGAACAACTGGCCTTTGTCGGGGATGGAATCAATGATGCACCGGTATTGTCCAGAGCAGATATAGGGATTGCAATGGGGGCACTTGGCTCGGATGCGGCAATTGAGGCGGCAGATGTTGTGCTGATGGATGATGATCCGCTGAAAATTGCCAAGGCAATCAGAATTTCCCGCAAATGTATGAGAATTGTATATGAGAATATTTATTTTGCAATTGGGATCAAGGTCATCTGTCTTGTGTTGGGGGCGCTCGGTATTGCAAATATGTGGGTTGCTATTTTCGCAGATGTCGGTGTGATGGTCATTGCGGTGTTAAATGCAGTGAGAGCATTGTTTGTAAGAAGATAAAAAAGGAGATGGGCATATGGCAGAGGAAATGATGGAATGCTGTGATACAACAGAGGTGCACGAGGAGCTTGTAAAGATTGTAAATGAAACGATGCCGGAGGAAACAGAGCTATATGATCTTGCGGAGCTGTTTAAGGTCTTTGGAGATTCTACGCGCATTCGCATTTTATTTGTTCTTTTTGAAGCAGAGGTTTGTGTTTGTGATCTTGCACAGGTACTTCATATGACGCAGTCGGCAATCTCGCACCAGTTAAAAATATTGAAGCAGAGCAAATTAGTAAAGAATCGCAGAGAGGGGAAGTCCATCTTTTATTCTCTGGCAGATGATCATGTCCGCAGTATCATAGCGCAGGGCAGGGAGCATATTGAGGAATAAGTCGTTTTCAGGTGTATGGAAAAGTACCATTTAACGAAACTACAGGGAGAAAATTGAGATGAAATTGAGTCAAATGATGGCACTCATGATCATAGCAGCATTTTATACAGCTTATTTGATCAAGATGCTGCTTCAAAAGCGGAGAGGAATCAGAACGCATCAGATTAATCGGGGCATAAAGCCGCCGGAAACGAGGCGGGTAGAACGAATCATGGGATTTGCTACAGTAGCGGTCGTAGCCGTGGAATTGCTGAGCATCATTTTCAGTTGGCAAATGATTGCACTGCAGTCGCTTCAAGTTATAGGATTGACGGCAGCGGCGCTGGGGGTAGTGGTTTTTGTCCTTGCCATGACGACCATGAAAGACAGTTGGCGTGCCGGAATTAATGAGGAAGAAAAAACATGTCTGGTGACATGCGGAATTTATCAGATCAGCCGGAATCCGGCATTTTTGGGATTTGATCTGGTCTATCTTGGAATTTTAGCAGCCTTTTTCAACATCCCGCTGCTGTGTATTACTACTTTGGCGGTTGTCTCACTGCATTTGCAGATCTGTCGGGAAGAGGTATATCTGGAAGATGCCTTTGGAGAGGAATATAGTGTATATAAAAAGAATACATGCAGATATTTAGGAAAAAGACGAGCTGGAAGATAGTATAAGAGCCTGAGATCGGTTCAAGCTAATCTTCATCCTCATCTGAGAAAGCGGCAGCCGCCGATACAGTTGAAGTGATGGCAGCAATGATAGCGGCAATAATGGCAATTCCTACGATTCCTACGAACAATAATTCCATAATGATTTTCCTTTCGTATGCAACTTTGAAATGCGGTAGCATAAATATAGTATCTAGGTATGCTCCATAGAGTAAGCTTTTCTTTGACTTCATGGTTCAGTATATCAAATTATGTGATACAAATCAACTCAAACGATAGAAAATGTGATACTATAATTAGAAAATATGATACTATAGTTAGAAGAAATAATATGATATGGAATGGAGGAGTTTGCATGAAGGTTTTACTGTTTAATGGAAGTTCACACACAAAGGGCTGTACCTATACCGCATTGACGGAAATCGCTGCGACATTGATACAGGAAGGGATCGGAACAGAAATATTACAGATTGGATCGCAGCCCGTCAGGGACTGTATCGGCTGTGGACAGTGTGTGGGAAAGAATGCCTGTATATTTCAGGATGATGTTGTGAACGAGTGGATTCAAAAGGCTGCAGAGGCAGACGGTTTTATATTTGGCTCACCTGTTTACTATGCACATGCAAATGGAAGAATCTTATCTGTGATGGATCGAATGTCTTATGCCGGAGGCGCTGTGCTGAAGTACAAACCGGCGGCAGCAATCGTATCTGCGCGCAGAGCCGGAACGACTGCTTCATTGGAGATCATGTCTAAGCATTTTACCATCAATCAGATGCCGATCGTCAGCTCTACATACTGGAGCATGGTACATGGCAGTACGCCTGAGGATGTGCAGAAGGATCTGGAAGGACTTCAGACGATGCGGAATTTAGGAAGAAATATGGCATGGCTGCTCAAGAGCATTGAAGCCGGAAAGGCAGCAGGCGTCAGATTACCGGAAGCAGAGACTGCATATCGGACGAATTTCATCCGATAATAGCTTACAAAGTTAATTTGATAGTGTAATTCGGAGCATTCATTAATGAGATGGAAGAAAAACAAAAGAACAATATTTCTGATTTTTGGGATATTGAGTATTCTTTATTTTTTAGTATGCCTTGCCTATAGTGGACTGTGGCTGTCATGGATTTGGATCTGGGCATTGACAGGTGGGTTCTGTTTTCTGCGCTTTTTTATGCTGCATAGGGAGATACAGGGCAGAGCATGGTGGAAAATACCACGATGGTTCGGAGTCCTATACAGGATTGTGCTTGCGGCGATGCTGTTCGTATTTCTTTTAGTAGAAAGCAAAGTGATTTCAGGTATTACGACCGAACCACAGGAGGGACTTTCTTATGTGGTTGTACTCGGAGCGGGAGTGAGAGGAACAACGCCGACACGTCCGTTGCTGCTTCGCATGCAAAGGGCCTATGAGTATCTATCTGAGAATCCGGATACGATATTGATTGCGTCCGGCGGGCAGGGTGCAGACGAAGAAATCAGTGAGGCTGAGTGCATCCGTACTTACATGGTAGAGCATGGAATAGATGAGAGCAGAATTATGCTGGAGACACAGTCTACCAGTACAGAGGAAAATCTGCGCAATAGTTTTGCCATGCTGCCTAAGGATACAGGAACGGTAGGAATCCTGACCAATGGATTTCACATTTACAGATCAGTTCTGATCGCCAGAGAACTGGGACATGAAGATGTGGCCGGAGTTCCGGCACGTACGCTGCTTCCGGTAGGAATTCATTATGCGGTCAGAGAGTTTTTTGCAATTATAAAGCTGTTATTAGTGCCGATTCAAAACTGACAGAAAGCTTTCACGGCATAATTGATTTGCCTGACAACTGAAAATATTAGAATAAATTGAATTGTAAATATTACCAAAGTGGGATATAATGTATGCAAGATGTGATGCGTTGAATATTGCCAATATATATGATTCGGTACAACGGGGAAGGTTGTATGCTGATCAAGGGGAAAGGTGCGTATGGACATGGCAAATGCGACATTATTGATTGTAGATGATATGGAAGTTAATCGAGCCGTCATGCGAGAACTGTTTAGGGATGAATATGCAATTCTTGAGGCAGAAAATGGTGAAGAGGCACTGAAAATCATCCAACAATACAAAAATGAACTGAGTGCAATACTGCTTGACAATATTATGCCTAAAATGGATGGTCTAGCGGTGGTGGAGGAGATGAAGGAGCAGGGGCTGATTGCCAGGATACCGGTCATTATGATTACAGAGGATCGCTCATGGTCTTCGCGTGACAGAGGGTATTCACTTGGCGTGGCAGATTATATCCGAAAGCCGATCGAACCAAGTGTGACGAAGAAACGGGTCAGCAATGTGATTGCTCTATATCGTCATCAGAATGATTTGGAATCTTTGGTGGAGGAACAGACGGATATTTTGGTGCAGCAGGCAAAGCGCCTGGCCAATATCAATAATCGTGTGATTGATACTCTTGGAACAGTGGTGGAATTCCGTAGTTTGGAGTCAGGACAGCACATCTCCAGAATTAAGTATTACACGCAGATTCTATTAAAGTATGTGATGCAGAACTATCCGGAGTATGGGATTACAGAGGAAAAGGCTGAGATGATCAAGCTGGCATCTTCTTTACATGATGTCGGAAAGATTGCAATACCGGATCAGGTGCTGTTGAAGCCGGGACGGTTGACAGAGGAAGAATTTGAATTGATGAAGACGCATTCGGAGCGCGGAAGTCAGGTCATTGAGGCCATCAAGGAGCAGGATGATTCAGAGTTTTTTGAATATGCCGGAGATATTGCCAGACATCATCATGAGAAGTATGATGGCCGGGGCTATCCGGATGGCCTTGAGGGAGAGGAGATTTCCATTGCCGCGCAGATTGTATCCATTGCCGATGTTTATGATGCTTTGACACATGAGCGTTGCTATAAAGCAGCTTATACACCGGAGCAGGCATATGATATGATCATAAATGGTGAATGTGGGAATTTTAATCCGAAACTGATGCAGTGTTTTGAACAGGCGAAGGACGAACTGGAGGAGTATACAGAAGCGGTTTCGGTTTGTTCCTAGGATGATTTTATGAAAATGGAACTGTAAATTTATCATGATAAAACAAAGGTGCTATATGATATTTTGATGTCGTATAGTGCCTTTTATCTGTTCATTTGCGTATCTATTCATTCGTGCACAGCAGGATTGCTTGTTGCTTGGCGATATGATATGATTGAGAAACGTAAATATAAGGAAGAAGGATAGAGATGAAAAAAATAGCTGATCAAAATCATTTTACTCAGGTAAAGGACATGATCCTAGAATATAGAGTCATGCAGGAGCGTGATATCAAAGATGTATTGTTGTTTTGGAGAAATATTAATGGAGTTCACATGCATAGTAACGGAGAAGAAACCTATGATGCTATTCTCAGCTATTTGCAAAGAAATCCTGATTTGAGTTTCGTAGCAGTCAGTGATTCGAAAATAATTGGTGCAGTCATGTGCGGTCATGATGGAAGAAGGGGTTATCTGAATCATTTAGGCGTAAGTATGGAGTATCGCCGTAAAGGAATTGCAAAACAGCTTCTTGATAGAGTGGAAAAAGAATTGAGCAAGATAGGAATCAAAAAGGAAGCCTTGTTTGTTCTGTGCGATAATTCATCTGCCCAAGAGTTTTATGAGCATATTGGTTGGAAGGAAGAAACAATCGTTAAGATGTATTCAAAATTAATCCCCAAAGAATGAGCAGGGAGTAATGCGGGCTGATAACCAGCCCCATGCGGAATCTAAACGTCAGAGACCTGTTGCATGTGAAAAAGAAAAGAAGGGAAAGTTATATAAAATTTACTTGTAGATATTTGTAAGCTATGCTATACTCAATTCACGTTCTGCTAATTCTTGGCATTTCGCCATATTTCCACG
>CAZABT010000030.1:0-24993 GCA_964483395.1 uncultured Lachnospiraceae bacterium | reverse complement strand
CTTTTTCATGAGAAGTATTGAAAGAAGTAGAAACGTGCGCCGCTAGGGTTTAGAATATTCCAAAAATCTTCTCCCGAAACCCTTCGTAAAGCCTGTTATAATCCGTATAACCAATCTTACTGTCCTTAAAGGTGGAACCCCACAGACCGCAGATGCTCTTTGCCAGCAGGTCTTCATACTCACATCCTGTCAAAAGCAGCGCCGGGAATACATAATAGATCATAAAAAAATTCAGATCTGCCTGCATGCGGGATTTCATACGTCCGTTTACGGAAAAAGCTTTCCGAACCCCGGATACAAATGCTTCTGCCGTCTCGCTTGCCGCCACATCATGATTCTCTGCCCGTTCCACATAGGATGTCATTTCCAAAAAGAAATGCGCATTTCTTTCCCGAAAGGCCTTCATATTTTTTTCGTAGGAAACCTTCTTCAGTTTCTTCATCATATCTGACATTCCGTCAAACATACTCTCCACATGCTCCAGCATAACACACCTCCGACTCACGCCTGCCATCTCTGTTCATCAAAACAATCAGTCAACCACGACACCCTTTTGCAGCATTACATTGGCATACAGTGCTGCTTCTCCTGTTGCAAGGATGGCATAAGCTGTCTTGGCTTCCTCATAGAATGCAAAACGTTCAATATTGCCAACTGCCTTGGCTCCTCTGGCATCATATTTTTCTACAATCTCTTTATAGGTGTCCCAGATTGGAGTTTCTACGTTATCATCTTTCATAACCTCCATGAGGTTCACAGGATGCTCTACATAAGAATCCAAGGGAAACACCTGCAGGATTGCATCCAAAATCTCCGGAACTCCGTGTCCATCGCAGCGTATTACGACTGCGTTTTTGCCCATGGATTCCGCCGGAAAGTTTCCGTCTGAAATTACAAGTCTGTCACTGTGACCCATCTCTGCCAGAACCTTGAGAAGCTCCGGAGAAAGAATTTTCGGTATACCTTTTAACATATCTTAATCCCTCCATCATTGAAACGACTTTCGTTTTCAATTTTCGTTTTTCAAAAAGGAACCGGGATATTTCCCGGCCCCTTCCTGTTGCTGTATTACTCCTTCACATAAACCTTCCGCTCACTGCCCGATAACATCAGTCATACAGGTTAGGAGCAATTGAAGCGTCTTCCATGTTAGTAGAATCATACCAGTAACCATCTGTTGCTACGTCTGCAACTGTCTTTCCGTCAGCGATATCCTTCAGGACATCAACTGTTGTGATACCCATTGCCAAAGGAGACTGTGTAACAGCGCCGAACATCTTGCCGTCCTTAATCGCGCCCTTGATTACTGAGCCTGCATCGAAGCCTGCTGCCAAGATTGTAGATGCAGGATCTGTTCCGAGTACATCCAGGTTTTCGTTTGCGGTCAGAATACCTTCTGCTGCAACCTGATTAGAACCAAACATACCGATCGTATCTGCCTTGTTCAAGATAACAGATGCTTCTGTTGCACATAATTCAACTGTTGTCTGTGCCGGTACTGCAACCTCAATGATAATATCTGCTGATGCCTCATCACCCTTATCCTTGCATCCGCTTACATAATAGTCGTTACCAACAACTGCAACCTTCTTTCCATCGGCTGCTGCAAGCTCTGCGAATTTGTCAATAAAACCAAGACCACGGCTTGTGATTGACTCAGAAGTAGCTTCCTGATTTACTTCACCGACTCTGACCGGTGCGGTTGCTGATGCAATCTTATCCTTCAAAGCTGCATAAAGATTATCCGCTGCTGTTGCGCCTGCACCATAGTTATCTGTTGCGATCGTAGAAAGCACTGAGCCTGCCGGAGCACTCGGGATACCTGAGTCAAAACATACTACAGGGATTCCCTTGTCCATTGCTGTCTGCAATGCATCTAAACATGCATCCTGGTCACAAGCTGCAAGACCGATTCCGTTCGGAGCATTGTTGATTGCATTATTTAACATGTTAACCTGATCAGCAATATCAGATTCAGCATTAGGGCCTGTACAATTAACCTTAACACCAAGCTTCTCTGCTTCCTGATTTACACCGGTTACAGCTGCCTGCCAATAAGATGACTGATAGCTCTTTACGATGATCTCAAATGAATAATCGCCTGATGCTGCTGCGTCTGCGGCAGGTGCTTCCTCTGCTGCAGGAGCTTCCTCTGCTGCAGGAGCTTCTTCTGCTGCCGGTGCTTCTTCTGTTGCTGCAGCCGGTGCAGCTGCTTCTGTCTTCGCGCCGCAGCCTGCAAGCAATGTTGCTACCATGGCTACTGACAAGAGTGTTGCTAATACTTTCTTTTTCATTTTGAATCCTCCTTTTTGTAACTACTGTTAATGAGTGTTTATATGTAACTGCACCAGGCAGTCTCATATCATATTAATTTCCGTGTCTGTTCTTATACTGCAGCTTTCTTTCTCTTGATAATATCTACCAGAACTGCTGCAATCAGAACTGTTCCTGTGATGATCTGCTGCCAGTTGGCCTGCAGTCCGATGTAAGGAAGCCCCGTCTTTAACAGACAGATGACAAATACACCGATGAGGGAGCCTTCAATACTTCCTGCCCCGCCGCTTGCCGATACGCCACCGATAATTGCTCCGCCGATTGCTTCCAGTTCAAAGCCTGCTCCTGTTCCCGGCTGCACAGTGGCAAAGACTGCGGAATATGCTATGGAAGCAAGTCCTGCAAATAATCCGGAGATGGCATATGCCATAATATGATAAAACTTCACATTCACACCTG
Organism: uncultured Lachnospiraceae bacterium; assembly: GCA_964483395.1. GTDB lineage: Bacteria > Bacillota > Clostridia > Lachnospirales > Lachnospiraceae > JAAYYM01. Next base: position 22,260 of record CAZABT010000030.1, on the reverse strand, counting down.
ATAATAAGGTTGCCTCGCGATTGCTTCCGATTGCAATGGTATATCTTCCGACCTTTGTGTGATTCAGCACAAATGCCATAATCAGTACAAGAATCAGCACCCATAGAAAGCCCAGTGGTATTTTCGTTCCATTCACTGTAATCTTAAAAATATTTCTGAACCAGCTTCCTTCCGTACCGGATGTCGGCCATGACACGCCAAAGTTCTTTGAACAAAGAGAGCCAAGACCTCTTGTAATCATACAGGTACAAAGTGTTGCCAGAAACGGCGGCAGATTCATAACCGCAATCAGCACTCCGTTCAATACACCGATGGCAACTCCGAACAAAACGCTTACAAGCAGTCCTGCTCCGGTCGGCCATCCGCAGTGGACTACCAGATATCCGCCGGCCAGTGAATAGCAGATCAGTCCTGTACCGATTGACAGATCCACACCACCCGTGATCAGAGCAAAAGTAACACCGATTGCCATTAGGGCAATGTAATAGGAATAATCCAATATACTCATCACCGTAGAGTATTTTCTGAAGTCAGGGCTCATCGTACAGAAGAATGCAAACAGCACGATTACCACTAAAAACACAATGAACTTCTGACCTCCCAGTTTTGACACGACCGACTGTCTGTGATTCACCGGTGCGCTTATATTTTTTTCCATGTTTTCTCCTCCTAACTTATCTCGCGTGTTGCCATATTCATGATCAATTCCTGAGAAGCTTCCTCAATTCCGACTTCACCGGTCTTTTTACCTTCACACATAATCACAATACGGTCACTCATTCTCAATATTTCAGTCATTTCAGAAGAAATCATGATAATGGATTTTCCTTCTTCAGTTAATTTATTCATCAGTTTATAAATCTCACTCTTGGCTCCGACATCAATGCCCCTGGTTGGTTCATCAAAAATCAGAATGTCGCAGTTCTTAACAAGCCATTTCGCAATGACCACTTTTTGCTGATTGCCGCCGGACAGGTTCACTACCAGCTGTTCTACACTCGGAGTCTTTGTTGCAAGAGAGTCAACATATTTCTGTGCAACATCCCGCTCTGCTTTTTTATTGATAAACAATCCGCTCATATAGTGTTCCAGACAGGCCATTGTCGAATTTTCAGCAATCGTCTTCTGTACTACGATGCCATATCGTTTTCTGTCTTCAGACAGATATCCGATTCCGTGATTCACTGCATCCTCAGGTGAATTGATGACCACTTTCTCTCCATTGACATAGATGTCACCGCTTTCCTTCGGATCCGCTCCAAAGATCGCCCTTGCAGTCTCGGTACGTCCCGCGCCCATCAGTCCTGAAAATCCCAGTATTTCTCCTTTGCGCAGTTCAAAGCTGACATCCTGAACCATCTTTCCTGCATTCAGATTTTCTACCTTCAGCACAACGGGGGCATCCGGTGCTACCGCACTCTTGGACTTCGGATCTTCATAGATGACACGGCCTACCATCATGTTGATGATATCGCTCTTTGTACATTCCTCCGTAACCAGAGTCCCCACATATCCTCCATCGCGCATAACCGATACACGGTCTGTAATGACCTTGATTTCATCCATACGATGAGAGATATAGATAATTGCAAGATTCTGCTTTCTCAGGTCGCGGATGATCTTAAACAATTCCTCGATCTCTGTTTCTGTCAAGGCTGCGGACGGCTCATCAAATATAATGACCTTGGCCTCATGCGAGATAGCCTTGGCAATTTCACACATCTGCTGCTTGCCAACCGTCAGATTGCTCATGATCTCATTCGGATCAATGTCAATATTCAATCGTTCAAACAGCTTTTTCGCTTCCTCATTCATCTTCCTGTCGTCAATGCCGATGCCTCTCTTGAACTCTCGTCCGATAAAGATATTTTGTGCAACGGTCAGATGACCCAGCATATTCAATTCCTGATGCACGATCACAATACCTGCATCCTGAGCTTCTCTCGTATTATGAAACTCCACTTCCTTGCCTTCATATGTAATCGTCCCGAAATCCTTTGTGTAGATACCCGTCAAGACCTTCATCAATGTAGATTTTCCGGCACCGTTTTCTCCCATCAGTGCATGAACCTCTCCTGCCTTGACTTCAAAGTCAACCTGATCAAGCGCATGTACACCGGGGAAAGACTTATCTATTCCTTTCATCGTTAAGATTACGTCGCCCATTCTCTTACCTTCACCCTTTCTTCTTCGTACTGATCCTTTGCTCTGTCATCAGTTCTTTCTTCGTCTTGCAACAACATCAGCATATACTGCAACGATAACAATGATTCCGGTAATAATCAGCTGATAATCTTTTGTAAAGCCAAGTGCCAGAATACCCTCCTGCAGCAGTGCAATGATAAATACGCCTATCACCGTGCCGCCGATGGATGCAAGTCCTCCCGCCATGGAAGTACCACCCATGACACAGCCTGCAATCGCCTCATTGTTATACTGGTCACCATAGCCCGGCTGAACCGTCGTGTAAGCTGCAACAAAGAAAATAGCTGCGATGCCGACCAATGTCCCACAGATCATATAAGAAAGCATTTCCCATTTCTTAACGTTGACGCCCGAAAGTCGGACTGCTTCTTTATTGGAACCAAGACTTAATATGTAACGTCCTGCCCTCGTTTTATTCAAAACAATCGAACAAAGTGCCGCAACGGCCAGAAAGATTACAATACCAACCGGAAAGCTTCCGACCTTGACAAAACTCCTGAACCAGCCCTCTGCCGATGTTCCCTGTGGCCAGCTGACCGACTGTGTCTTGGTAAATACAGATGCGATACCCTTGGCAATGTTCATGCTTGCCATGGAAACAATAAACGGCGGTACTGACCAATACGCAACCAAATATCCGTTAAAAGCACCGAACAGAATCCCGACGGCAATGCTGATTAACAGGCTGAGGATGACCGGCACACCATAGTGCGTCAGACAGAATCCTGAAATCAATGCCGAACAGAACATCACAGGTCCAATTGAAAAATCAATACCGCCTGTAGCAATTACAAAAGTAACTCCCAATGATAGAAATCCTAAAAAGTAAGCGTAGTTCAACGCGCTCAGGATACGGGGCAGTCCTGCAAAATTGTTGCATGTCAGTGAAAAAAGCAAATACATCAGCAATAACACACAAAATAGAACAATCCTGTTGAATCCGATTTTTTTTACAATTGGGTTTTGTTTGATCTTTTCCAATGTTCTTCCTCCCCTATGCTCGATTGTCACATCCGCAAACCTTTATTTTTTCTTTTACAAGCGTTGTGACATATTCCATTCCGACAATACCGTATTTCTTTGGGTCAAAAGCCTCCGGATTTGTCTTTAAAAATTTCTTAACACCATTGCTGTATGCAATTCTCAATTCTGTTGCAAAATTCACTTTGCTGATTCCTCGTCTGATGCAATCCCGCACTGCCTCATCAGGTACTCCGGAAGCTCCGTGAAGCACAAGCGGTATGGATACTGATTTGCGGATTTCCGAGAGCCTTTCCACATCCAGCTTCGGTTCTCCTTTATAAATACCATGTGCCGTACCGATCGCAACTGCCAAGGAACTGATTCCTGTCTCATTGACAAATCTGACTGCATCATCCGGATCAGTGTAGCCCGGATCATCGCAGTTTAAATCATCTTCCTTGCCGCCTACCTTGCCAAGTTCCGCTTCGACCGGTATATTCGATGGTTTACATGCATCCACAACCCTGCGGGACAATGTAATATTATCTTCAAAGGTCTCATGTGAGCCATCAATCATAATCGAGGTATACCCAACTCTGAGAGCCTGCATAGCAAGTTCAAAGCTGTTGCCGTGATCCAGATGCAGGGCAATCGGAACCTCTGCTGCTCTGGCTGCTGCTTTGATATTTGCATAATACAATGCCAGGCCTGCATACTTGATGGTTGACGGTGTGGTCTGTAAAATAGCCGGTGCATGCATTTCCTCAGCGGCCTTGATCACTGCCATAACCATCTCCATATTTTCAACATTGAATGCGCCTATGCTGTACCCGCTTTGGTCAGCATCCCTCATCATCTTTTCCGAAGACACTAATGCCATATTGGTTCCTCCGTTCCTTCATGATTTTCCATTTTTCTCGAAGTGGGTGAAACGTTTCGCTTCAATGTACTCATTATCCCCTATATTGTCCGGGTTGTCAATCATTCGACATGCGACATCTATGGAAAAACATATTACGATATTCACTTTTCTATCCGCAAAAAGCATCACTGATCACGTAATTCAGCTTTGTTGCATAATTATAATCCTCAACCAGATGTATCACACAATCCTCTGCCAGATCTCGCGGGTTCATTGCAAGCAGTCCGTCTCTCACCTTAATATACTGCTGCGGCATATACTGTCGCAGCATACTGAGCGGTATCGTTGCACTGGAAAGATTACTGAAAAGCTTTTGGATTGCCTGCTGCATTTCCGGCTGTGCAAAATAGTATCTGCATCTGTCCGAAAAGCTGTACTTTCTCTTAATGGCCAATTGGACATCCGTACCATGATAATGCTTTTTCCAGTTTCCCGGATTTCTGGTCATGATTTCTTCCATCACTTCCATAAACCGAGCCTGCTGCTCCTCCGGAATCAATTGTTTTTCCATCATGGATAAAGCAAACAGCCCTTCTCTCAAGGAAAACGTCAATGCAGGGCCTACCTTCAAAATAGCAATTCCATCCTCGACCATCTCACGCAGTTCCTCCGGCGACTGATAATCCGTAGAATGTCCCTCCAAGACAATATTGTCATACTTTTTCATGGCATTCGTCAGACTTGCTGCCTTCACTCTGTCATAATGATAAATGTCTGCATCCCCAAACTCAACTCCCGGCTGTACGACAATTCCGATGATATTATCAAATGCATTTTGCAATCCGCGCTTTTCAAACTGCTCACGATAAACGTGAATCGTCCGTTCCACCGCCTCCGGACTTGTCACCTGTATTGTATCCTCAGACTCCTGTGCTCCTCCCGGAATGGGGACTTCGCTTCCAATGATAAAGGCCGGTCGGAGTTCCTGCGGGTTGTCCTTCAGAAGCTCCTGATATGCATTCTCACATGCCTCATACAAAACTGCACCCCTGCGGGCAATTGTCTCATCGGTCAGCATCTGATCGATCGGATCGTCTGCCAGACGCATGCTCGTATCCAGGTGTATCTTTTTAAACCCGGCAAGTACAAACAGCTTTACCAGCTCAACTGACTTTTCCATAGCTTCCTGCTCTGTCTCATTTTGCCAGGTCAGCGGCCCCAGATGATCTCCTCCAAGAATGATTTTTTCACGGGGAAATCCAATTCCGTCAGCAAGTCTGTAAACAAAATCACGGTAATCCGACGGCTTCATTCCCGTATAGCCGCCAAATTGATTGACCTGATTGGCCGTTGCCTCTACCAGTACATAATCATCAAATCGCATTGCCTGCTTCAGACAGGCTTCTATTACCAAATCATTTGCTGTACAAAAGGACGGAATACCGGCATATCTCATGCCATTCTTTCTTTTCTGCAGCATCAAACGCATTGCATCCATTGTTTCTGCCTCCCGCTATGATCTCTTCTTATTTTGCATCCGGACAGTCCACGATCACTCCGTCTTCATCCCAGAGGTCGTGCCAGTCGTTGGCTCCTGCCCATAGGAACACCTGTCCCTTTACCAGTCTGTTGTTCTTTTCCAGTGTTGCAATGACCTTCATCTCAGCATCGGTCAGAGGCTCGGATACAGTAGACTGCAGATTGCTGACATATTCCACCTCATGAATGGAAAACGGTATCGGAATCTGTCCTCTCTGTACTGCCCATTTCAAGGCTATGATAGCAGGATGTACGCCATGTGCCTGTGCAATTGCCTTAAACTCCGGTATCTGCATATCGGCAATATCCTCCGGTTCCATATCTCTCTCCGGTCTCTGTGGTGAACCCAGCGGCATAAATCCAATCGGCTGAATGTCATGTGCAACCAGATAATCAAACAGCTCCTGCTGTTGAAAACAGGGATGCAGTTCCATTTCACATGCAACAGGTTTGATGCGGAACTGTTCCAGTACGGCATTCATCTTCGGAATGGTCATATTGGAAATACCGATATGTCGAATCAAGCCTTCCTCGACCAGCTTCTCACACTGTCTGTAGGTATCCATAAATTCTGCTACCGAAAAAGGTTTAGAATCGGGATTACGGGAATCCACATCACAATGAGGTGCATGGTAATTCGGAAACGGCCAGTGAATAAAAAATAAATCTATGTAGTCACATTTCAGATCTGCTATACTTTTTCTGCACGATTTCTCTACATCACGGTGCATATCGTTCCATACCTTAGTCATGATATACAGCTCTTTTCTTTCCACAATACCTTCCTCAAATGCATTTTGAAATACTGCCCCGATCTGATCCTCATTTCCATAGCATGCCGCACAGTCAAACATTCGATAGCCGACACGAATTGCTCCGGCAACAGCATCGGAAACCTCTCTTGCCGTAAATCGGTCAGACCCAAATGTGCCCATTCCTATACAGGGAACCTTGTCTCCTGTGTTTAATGTAATCTGTGGTACCATTGATGCGTCAACTCTCATTGTAATTCCTCCTTATGTGCTATTATGATTTGTAATAAAGCATTTCTGCTTTCGTTTCTGCCGTTTCCGGCTGATTTTTGTTGTCTAAGCCTCACTGTCTATCAGTATCTTTCCTTTTACCGTTCCCGGTGTTTTAAACATTTCAAATGCAGAGGCAATTTCGGAAAGGGGTATTTTCTTAAAGATAAAGGAATCATCAAATTTTAATTCCCCAGTCTTGAAATAGTGTGCAGCCAGTTCCCACTCATCTCCCGGGAACGGCGCTGAATAGCTCATCCAAGAGCCTGTCAGAATAAATTCCTTACGGTTCATATTCTCCCATTCATCCACTCCGAAATTCAATTCTCTTGTTGGTGTTCCGATAAAGCAAACCTGCGCTTTATTGGCGGCTAGCTTAAATGCAAGCTTCATTGTGATGGTATTTCCTGCAGTCTCATATACATAATCAAATCCACGGCCATCCGTCAGTCGATCCACCTCGTCCATGAAATTCTCTTTGCCGGAATGAACTCCATAGTCAGCACCGAGACGTTTTGCCAGCTCCAGTCGTTCCTCCAGGATATCAAAAACAACTACCTTTTTTGCACCGAAGATTTTGGCCCACTGCATGGTCATCATGCCGATGGTTCCTCCGCCAAGAACCGCCACTGTCTTTCCGCCCTTATAATCCACTCGCCGAAGTCCGTGAAGTGCAACTGTGACAGGCTCAAAAAAGGCTCCCTTTTCAAAGCTGACACTCTCATCAAATTTCACTGCATTCTTTTCCGGTACCACAACATATTCCGCAAAGCTTCCGAATTCTCTTGAACCGATAAAGCTGTAATGCCTGCAAAGCGAATAATTTCCTTTCTGGCAATCTTCGCAGCTCATGCACGGCACCAGTGGAACCCCTGCGATACGGTCTCCTGCCTGCAAAGACTTTACACCCTCTCCGACCTCCACTACCGTTCCAGAAAATTCATGTCCGAGAACATTTGGAAAGTAATGGCATGCATCACCGTTTACTCTCGGAATATCTGAGCCGCAGATGCCCGTGTATTTTACTTTAATGACTACCTTTCCCGGCTCCGCCTGAGGTTTCGCAATCTCCTCATAACGAATGTCGTCTTTTGCATGTACCACTCCTGCTTTCATTCACTTTTCCTCCTAAATACTGTTTTCAGGCTTTCATATAATGCCAGATATAGCTCCATGGATTCCTGATAAATCTGATGTGCTGCTTCATTTGGCGTCTGCGTCCTCGTCATGACAATCGTCCGGCTGACTGCTTCTTCATAATCACGGTACAGTCCACAGCCGACTCCGGCAAGCAGTGCCGCGCCAAGTGTCGTTGCTGTATCCGATGTCGGTACCTGAATCGTCTTGCCTGTTACATCTGCCTTGATCTGAGTCCACAACTCAGAATTAGATGCTCCTCCCATTGCATTCAGAGTATTGACCTCAATTCCCGTCTCTGCTGCAACCCGAAGATTATGCTCCAATGAAAATGCAACGCCCTCCAAAATCGCCCTGATCATATGACCTCTTTTTTTCGCAAAGGAAAGACCATAAAAAACTCCTTTTGCATCCGGGTCCCATATAGGTGATCTCTCACCTGCCATATAGGGAAGAAACTGAACTCCCTCTGAGCCGGCCGGTATTGCGGAGGCTTCCTCTGTCAAAGCATCGAACGTCATATCAGGACAAAACTCCTGTCTGAACCACTTTAGCGTACCGCCACCGCCTACGGTTCCTCCCTGCAGAAGCCACATATTCGGAACAACATGTGGGCTTAAAATCAGCTTTGGATGCGCAAGAGCGCGATCCGTGCAGATACTCATTCCGCCTGCCTGTCCTCCCTGCTCCTGTGTCTGTCCCGCCCTATAGACTCCGGCACCCAACGTACCACAGGCTGCATCCAGCCCTCCTGCAACAACCGGTGTTCCTGTCAGCAGTCCTGTTTCTTCGGCCGCCTCTGTCGTTACTTTGCCAACCACTGCATCACACTGATACAGCTCCGGAACCAAATCAACGGAAAGTCCAAGCTTTTCTGCAAGGTCTGCATGATAAGTCAAATGCTTCATGTCAAAAAAATGAATCCCATAGCCCTGCGAATGATCCTGGCTCATCACACCTGTCAGTTTATATACAATATAGCTGTTGCTTTGCAAAAACTTATATGTACGTCGGAATACTTCCGGTCTTTCTTCCTTGAACCAAAGCATTTTAGGTGTTGTATAAGACGGAAGAAAATCATTTCCTGCAATCCCGAAGATTTCCTCTGTACCGATTTCCTCCTTCACCCGTTCACAGATATGACGCGCTCTGGTATCCATCCAGATGGGTGTCCGATGCAGTACATTTCCCTCTTTGTCTATCGGTATTGCGGACCAGCTCTGTCCGTCTACTCCGATACCGGCGATTGCGCCGGCGCTGATCCGGTCTTGTGACAATACCTCCCGAATGCCGCAGCATATCGCTTTCCACCACTCTCCGGCCTCCTGTTCGGCCCATCCATTTTTCGGATAATAAACCTGATAGGGCTGGTTGGATTGTGCCAGCACCCTGCCCTCAGCGTCAAACACTGCTACCTTACATGCCGATGTCCCAATATCTATTCCCAACAATAAATTCTCCATGCTTCACTCCTTATAAGCGAAACGTTTCGCTCTTACTGAAAAAATAAAGAAATCGCACTATACTTCTGCTATTCCTTATTTTTATTTGTGATTATACCGCTCTGTTTATCATATGTCAATACTATTTTCATGTTTTTAATGAAACGTTTCGTGTATATGGAACGATACCTATATTTTTGCGATAGAATTGCCCTTCTGAATGGTGGTGCTCATAACTACTTCAACCGGCAGCTCCTGTTCCTTGCTGTGAATCCGTTTCAGCAGCATTTCTACCGCCCGCTCGCTCATTTCCTGCATCGGCTGTACTACCATATACATTTTGGGCTTTACGACATGTGACAGAATCAAATCATCAAAGCCAAGCATTGATATTTCCTCCGGACACAATACCCCCAACTCATTGACTGCCATGACAGCTCCCAGCGTAATCTCATAATTGCTCATAAATACTGCTGTTGGCCTGTCCTTTAAAGCAAGCAGCTTTTTCATGCTCTCGTATCCGTATTCGATGGCATGTGTCCCCATCATGACATATTCATCCGGAATCGGATAGCCTGCCTGCTCCATGGCATCCTTATAGCCCAGATACCGTTCATAGCCCGTATAGATTGACTGATCTGAACATATCATGGCAATCTTTTTATGATGATTGGAGATCAATGTATTCATTGCCCGTAATGCAGATAATCTGTTATTGATCTTAACGCAGTCGAACTCCGCATCCTTCAGTCTTCTGTCCATCAGAACGATTGGTACTCCGGCTTGTTCGGCCGGCTTCAGGAATACAGACATCCTTGAAACCGGCACCACAATCATACCATCAACCTTTTTACTCATCAAAAATCGAACATTCTGTGCTTCAATCGCTTCGTCATTGCAGGAATCACAAATCAGCAATCCATAACCGCTCTTTCTCAGCCTGTCCCCAATATATCTGAGCAGCGTTCCATTAAACAGGCTCTCAATGCTGTATACAATCACACCGATTGTTTTAGTCCTGTTGGTCACAAGACCTCTTGCAATTTCATTCACTTCATAATGAAGTTCCTTAATTGCGGATTCTATTTTCACCTTATTTTCCGGCAGAACATTTCCTCCGTTCAAATACTTGGATATTGTGGCTAAGGAAAGTCCTGTCTTTTCTTTAATGTCTACAATCGTTGCCGGCATATACTGATGCTCCTTTGTGAAACGTTTTATAGCGATTTTACCATCTTTATGTAAAAAAGTAAATGCCAACAAACAGAATGTTATTTGATTGTCTTATACATTGGTCCATATGCTGAACATGCTCTGAAATCCTGACCTTCACGATCTGAACCGAATGCATTCCATGCTGCCGGACGGAAAATCTGTTCTTCCGGTACATTATGCATGCAGACCGGTATTCTCAGAATGGCGCAAAGAGAAATCAGATCGGCTCCGATATGTCCATAGCTGATTGCTCCATGGTTGGCACCCCAGTTGTTCATCACATCATAAGCGGTCTTAAAGTAGCCCTCTCCCGTGCATCTCGGCGTAAACCATGTACACGGCCATGTATAATCTGTACGTTTCCATAATGCATCTGAAATTTCTTCCGGAAGGTGTACCGTCCAGCCCTCGGCAATCTGAAGCACTGGTCCCAGATTCTTGACAAGATTCAGACGAATCATCGTACATGGCATCTCCGCTTTTGTTTCAAACCTTGAAGAGAAGCCGCCGCCGCGGAAATATCCGTTATCGGCTGCACACCACTCTGTTGCGTTCATAATGGCATCCTGGTCTGCCTGTGTGACCTCGTACCATGGCTTCATCACACTGTTGCCCTCTGCATCCTTCGCTTCACCGCAGGCATCCAGACAAGCTGCGCCCGAATTGATCAGGTGAATAAAGCCATTGGCTTCCTTTGCATGTCCCTCGATGCTGTACCCTGTCACTCTCTTGACAGATTCACCGCTCCAGCAGGTACGGACATCCGCAAATATCTGTGCACGGTTTGTAAGCAGCTTCATAAAAAGCATTCCCAAACCGTTCAGTACATCGTTTTCAGTCGCCAATACATAAGGTTCGCGTGCTCCGTTCCAGTCAAATGAGGTGTTGAGCAGTGCCTCCGGATAGTCGCAGTTCGGGTAAAAGTCCGTCCACTGACGCTGTCCCTGAAAGCCTGCGGCAATGGCATTGTGTCCCACCATCTCCTCCTCACAGCCTTCCGGCAGCTGATCGTTTCCATTCATGAGATCCTTGATGATGACCATCATTTTCACAACGAACTCCCAGTCCTTCTCTTTCTGTTCAGGTGTCTTCTTGATAAAATCAGGATTTTTGTCATATCCTTCTTTGCATTTTTCCTTTGTCCACTGCAATGCTTTTTCATACTCAGCCTGCTCATAAATGCCCTCTGTCATACGGCGGATAACCTCCACCTCATCCACAGATTCTACGCGCATTCCAAGATACTCTTCAATAAAATCAGGACTGATGATAGAGCCTCCGATTCCCATGGTCACAGAGCCGATCTGGAGATAGGATTTTCCTCTCATGCTTGCGGCTGCAACCGCTGCTCGCCCAAAGCGCAGCAGCTTCTCCTCCACATCTGCCGGAATTGCTGTATCATCCGCATCCAGCACCTCATGTCCATAGATTCCGAATGCCGGAAGTCCCTTTTGTGCATGCGTTGCAAGTACAGATGCAAGATACACGGCCCCCGGCCTTTCTGTACCGTTAAAGCCCCAGACTGCTTTAATGGTCATCGGGTCCATATCCATCGTCTCTGCGCCATAACACCAGCAAGGAGTCACGGTAACCGTAATGTCTACGCCCTCTTTCTTAAATTTTGCCGCACATGCAGCACTTTCTCCAACACGTCCGATTGTCGTGTCCGCAATGATGACCTTGACAGGTTCCCCATTGGAATATTTCAGATTTTCCTCAAATAATTTCTTTGCTGACTTTGCCATATTCATGGTCTGCTCTTCCAGCGACTCTCTTACCTTAAGAACGCCTCTGCGTCCGTCAATTGTAGGTCTGATCCCAATTACAGGGTACTCACCGATCAGTCTGCTCTCTGCCATACGAATGTCCTCCTTAATAGAATGAATTTACAAAGCGAAACGTTCCGCTAATTATTTTCTATTATACAGACTGACAATTCAAAACAAAAGTGTTATACTATAAAAAAGTGGTACTATATTCACTTGTTTGACGGTAAGGAGGCTCCTATGAAATACATCGACTACAAAGAACAGAAAGAACAGGGCACCTTTAATTTTCCCATTGCATTTTATCATGAAACTCCGCATACTCCCCGTTATTACATGCCCTATCACTGGCATACCCATTATGAGATCATACGGATTATTTCCGGTTCCTTTCAATTGACACTTGACAATGAAACAAGGAACTATTATGCTGATGATGTTATTTTCATAAAGGACGGAACGCTTCACGGTGGAACTCCTCATGAATGCATTTATGACTGTATTGTATTTAATCTGCAGGTACTCATGAAGGATAATCATGCATGTGCCAAGACCATACATGATATCATGACACATCAGATTACGGTCAGTACACGATTATCAGAAAGCAGTGAAAATATTCTGCCTGTCATCAGCCATCTGTGTGATGCCCTTTCTAATCGAAAGCTTGGATATGAATTTATGACACAAGGATTTCTGTATCAGCTGATTGGCATTATATTAGAGGAACACCTCTATGAAGAACAGGTGAATGATCACGTTGCCACAGAACGGTTGGATTCTATCAAAGATGTTCTGACCTATATTTCAGATAACTACAACAGCAGTATCAGCTTGGAAAGCCTCGCCAGAATTGCCGGCATGAATCCAAAGTATTTCTGCCGATACTTCCGCAGCATGACAGAACGTACCCCAATCGATTATCTGAACTATTACCGCATTGAATGCGCCTGTGAAATGCTTTCCACCAAAGATATTTCCATCAAGGAGGTCGCAATCTCATGTGGCTTTAACGATGAAAGTTATTTTATCAAAACCTTTCACAAATATAAAAACATTACACCAAAGCAATTTATGAAGGCAGAATTTTAACACCATCCGGAGGGCAGTTTGTATGAATAGTCAAAAAAAATATCTGATTCTATACCTGTTGATTTCAATTGTATGCCTGCAATGTGCCTGTGGCACAGAACACAAATCTGAGCCCCCAGCCCCGTTTTCAAATGCTTGCTGGGAGTGCTCAGTCAGTGATGTCTCTGCAATAGAAGGAGATTCCTCTGCAGCTTATGATTCTGTATATGGCGGTACCACCTATTCATACCCTAAGGACTACAACGGCCACAGTGGTACAATCAAATACATGTTTAACGATCAAGATGCGCTCATGTGCATTGCATGGGCCTATAATGCCGAAGATGAGGACGAGCTGTATGCGATCTATGATGAAATAAATCAGACTGTCAACAAGACCCACGGAGACAGTGGATATCAGGCTGACAGTCACACAAGCAACTACGGTAATGTCTGGTATCTGGAGGGCGGTGATATCATTCTCAGCACTATGATCACCTCTGATAACAAGGCCCTGCAGTATGCTTATCTAAATCCGGCCGTTTCTAATACCGAGGCTCGGACGAAAACAGAATAATCAATCTTTATTGTTTTTCTTCGATTTGGTCTTCTTCCGCCTCCAGTTTTGCCTGCTTTCGCTTGCAGACCACTGCCGATATACTCAGCCCGGCCAGACAGCAGAAGAATACTGCAATCAGCATGACGATACCTGTTGCAATTGCGCCGGCCATTTTTCCATAATCATAGTACGCCTTGACAAAAAATACGATGCCGCAAAAAGCACCCGCAATCAAGCTGATCACAAAATTCGTCAAAAAATCAGGCTTTAATTTTCTGTCCCAGATACCTCTGCGCATGCAGGCTATGGCAAGATACAGTGCCAAAATCATAAAGACGATCCACTCACCTGCAACCTCTCTGATGCTGCCTTCATTCAAAACATATTGCACAGCCTGCGCAATAAACAGTCCCCAAAACGCCAGCCAGCATCCGTTTCTCTCTATGTGAAGCAGCTCCTGCTCCTTCATTTCATCTAGATTACTTTTCAATATTCTTTTCATTTTCCTCTTCCTCTCCAAATAATTCATCTAATGACTTTCCTAATATACGACAGATGGTTCTACATAGCCTGATGGTCGGATTATATTCTCCCTGCTCAATGGCATTGATGGTCTGTCGTGATACGCCGGCAGCATCGGCAAGCTGCTTCTGTGTCATATCCAACTGTGCCCGCGCTACCTTGATTGGTATATTTCTGCTCATTTGATCACCTCTTTAAGATGACTATACTACTTGCCTTACACTTTGTCAATTATATTTTACATTTTGTCGTCAAATTATTTTGCTGAAACGTGAGCCGCCGGGCGCACAACAAAAACTCTTGTACCACTTAGATGATACAAGAGTTCTATTTTTCCCTCTATGCTGCTGTTCTAATTTTATGGAAGCCGTACCATATGGTCGATTCCCACTGAAGTAACCACTGCGCCTGCTTCCCCTTTCAAACCATGCTTCTTGTTAATGATCTCCATAATGGCATTGCGCTTTTCCGTCTCCGTAACAATGGCAATGATTTCCTTCTCAGACTGTACGGAAATGCCATAGAACTGACTGGTATCATCCGGGCCTGCCCATCTTGCACGGATGACCGTTCCACCCCTGGCGCCTGCCTGTCTTGCCGTATCCATCACATCATCTGTATTTCCCTGATTCACTGTGATCAAAATTAAACTGTTTTCTGTTTTACTGTCCATTTTCACACCCTCCATACCCTGCTTCTGCTGTCCAAGCAATGCTGTTGCAACCAGACTGCTCAGTCCGGTGACCGACATATCAAATACAATCCCATTTCCATAGCTGTCCTCCGGCAACTCGTTGATCAGTTTAAATAGCAGTGCTTCTGCATTTTCTCTGGATGCATAGCTGATCAGAATATCCTTCTCCGCTGTTCCGATACCCAGTACATCCAACAGCTCTGAAGATGCGGTTCCGTGCCCCATACACTGATAACTGCACAATACATCCCGTTCCTGATAGAGCTTTGCCAGCGCCTTTCCGTAACCACGCTCCGCAAAGGTCACAATCAACCTGATACTGTCCTTCTCTGCCATGATCTGCCTCCATTCTATTCAAAATAAATAATACAGTCTTCTACTTCCTTCATCTGCATGATCAGCTTGCGTTTTCTTACACGCTTATGAATCTGATCCATAATGCCAAGCATCTGAATGGTAAAGAGCGGGGTCATCGCCACCATTGCCACGATACCGAACGCATCCGTCAGCACATTTCCTCCCACCGCCTCACAGGCTCCCATCGCAAGCGGCAGCAGAAACGTTGTTGTCATCGGCCCGCTGGCCACTCCACCAGAGTCAAATGCAATACCGGTAAAGATCTGTGGGACGAAAAAGGTCATAACCAAAGAAATCAAATACCCCGGCACCAAGAACCACATAATATTGATTCCCGTCAGAATCCGCAGCATCGAAAGCCCTACTGCCAATGCGATACCAATGGAAAGTGCGGAAGCAATTGATTTCTGTGTAATGGAACCATTTGTAACATCTTCCACCTGTCTTGTCAGCACCTGAACAGCAGGCTCTGCACGAACTATGAAATAGCCGATCACAATCCCGATGGGAATCAGTGCCCAAGGCATCTCCCCACCCGCAAGTGTCGAACCGATGTACTGTCCTGCAGGCATAAATCCGACATTAACGCCTGTCAGGAACAACACAAGTCCTATGTAGCTGTATAGGAAACCAGAAGCCATCCTCAATAGCTGCCGGCTGTGAAATCTGCGAAAAACACATTGAAAGATTACAAAAACCACTGCAATCGGAATCAATGCAACTGCAACCTCTTTTGCATACTGCGGCACAGCCCTGATAAATTCCAACGCTGCTTCCCTCGTTGTATCAATCTGTGCAATACTGTTCGGCGTATAGGCAGCATCCTCCGTATGATAAAAGATTCCCAAAAGCAATACGGACAAAATCGGACCCATACTGCAGATTGCCGTCAGACCGAAGCTGTCGCTGCTGGAATTCTTATCACTTCGTACAGAAGCCATACCAATACCAATCGCCATAATAAAGGGAACCGTGATCGGCCCTGTTGTAACGCCACCTGAGTCAAAGGAAACCGGTATAAAATCTGCCGGAGCAAAGAATGTCAATGCAAAGATAATACAATAAAAGAAAATTAATATGTAAGAAGTAGGAATTTTAAGCAGCATGCGCAATTGAGCTATCACCAGAAAGAATCCTACGCCAACTGCCACTGTGAAAATCAATCTCAGATTCGGAATCGCCGGAACCTGTTCCGCAAGCACCTGCAGATCCGGCTCTGCAATCGTAATCAATACCCCTAAAATAAAACAGACGATCAACGGAAGGACAATCTTCCGTGCCTTACTCAACTGTACACCAATGCCCTCGCCCATAGGAATCATGGACATGTCAACGCCCAATGTAAAAAACCCCATTCCTGTAATCAAAAGTGCCGCTCCGAACAAAAACAATGTCAATACTCCTGCCGACAACGGCGCAATGGTGATACTCAGCAGCAAGACAATCACTGTAATCGGAACCACCGATGTAATAGATTCCTTTACCTTTTCATGTAATAGTTCATTATGTCTCAAATGTCCGCTCCTTTCCCGTTTTCCAGTGTGATTCGGCTCTGCCGGACACACAATTTAAAAATGGGGAGCAGGGGGATGACACCCTTGCCATCTCTCTGTTCCCTCATCACTAAATATATTTTACTATGTTTCTGCAACGGTTGTAAAGGAAAAACAAAATAAAGATTTTGTTAAAAAAAGCTGACTCTAAAAAATCTAGTTCTTTCCTGCCATCATTCCCACAAGCTTATGAGGCACATAGGCTTCCTCCAGATAAGCAATATCCTCCTCTGAAAGCTTCCTGCTGACCGCCTCCACTGCCCCTTCAATATGCGAAATTTTTGTCGCACCGACTACCGGAGCTGTCACCTTGGTCAACAGCCATGCAAGTGAAATCTGCGTCATCGTTACATTGTGCCGCTCTGCCAATTCTGCCACACGTTCAATAATGATTCTGTCCTGTTCGGCTGTGGTATCATATTTTCCTTTGGCATACACGTCTTCCTCCATACGCTTGGAAGTCTCCCCCGGACGCTTGGCAAGCCGTCCTGCTGCCAAGGCGCTGTATGGAGTCAAAGCAATATTTTCTTCACGGCAATACGGAACCATTTCCCGTTCCTCCTCACGGAACAGCAGATTATAGTGTCCCTGAACAGAAATAAACTGTGCCCAGCCATGGTTTTTCGCAATATTGTTTGCCTTTGCGATCTGCCATGCAAAGCAGTTGGAAACTCCGATATAACGTACCTTTCCCGCAACAACTGCCTCATTCAGAGTTTTCATGACCTCTTCGATTGGTGCATGATCCTCCCACGCATGAAGAATATAGAGGTCAATATATTCCATACCAAGATTGGCAAGACTCTGCTCCAACAGCCGATTGATATGCTCCCTGACACTCACCCCTGCAGACAGTTCCTCCTGTGTCAGCGGATAGAACTTCGTTGCAAGTACAACATCCTCTCTCCGCGCATAATCCTGGACAGCCCGGCCCACACACTGCTCACTGGTTCCATTGGAATAGGCAATTGCAGTATCTACAAAATTGACACCCAGCTCCAACGCCCGCTTGATGATTTTTCTTGTTTCTTCCTCACTGATCGTCCATGTATGCTGTCCTGCACCCGCAGCTCCAAAACCCATTGTCCCCAGACAAAGCCGCGATACATTCAAATCACTGTTACCTAATTTTCTATATTCCATCATTAAAATTCTCCTGTCAGCTTCTCAAGCCAAGGCTCTGTCACGGCTTCAATGCTTCCACTGTCACACAGCTTAGCCAGCTTCGGATCAATCGGAAGTCTTTCTGCCATACTGATTCCATATTTCTCGGCAAATTCCTGTACATGGCTTGTGCCGAAGATTTCATGTCTCTGATGGCAATCCGGACATTCAAAATAGGACATATTTTCCACCAAACCAAGCACCGGAATGTCCATGCTGGAAGTCATATTGACCGCTTTTCCCACAATCATCTCAACAAGCTCCTGCGGAGATGTCACAACCACAATACCATCTACGGGAAGTGACTGAAAAACTGTCAGGGGTACATCGCCTGTTCCGGGGGGCATATCTACAAATAAATAGTCCAGCTCTCCCCACACAACATCAGTCCAGAACTGCTTGACAACGCCTGCAATCAGTGGTCCTCTCCATACAACAGGGTCTGTTTCATTTTCCAGCAGCATGTTGATGGACATCACTCTGATCCCGGTTTCAGATTCCATTGGATAAATGTAAGTTCCGTCTCCGCCTGCCTTGCCTTTTAATCCAAAGGCCTTCGGAATCGATGGGCCTGTGATATCTGCATCCAGTATACCGACCTTATATCCCTTCTTCTGCATGGAAACGGCTAACAGCGAAGTCACAAGTGACTTGCCGACACCACCCTTTCCACTGACAACCCCGATTACCTTTTTGACCTCTGACATAGGGTTCATATCCTCTAAAAAGCTCTGAGGAGTGGTTCTGTCTCCACAATCTGAACCGCATGCAGAACAATCATGACTACATTCTTCACTCATTTCTATGACGCCTCCAATCAATTTTAATCCTTTATTCAGACAACAATATCCTGTCGTTATCCAACTGCTTTCCGGCCTGAATCCTGAACTGCTCAAGCAGATCATCGACCGTCATTTTCTGACGTTCTTCTCCACACACATCCAAAATAATCGTTCCGTCATGCATCATTAATGTACGGTTTCCAAGCTCCAATGCCTGATGCATATTGTGGGTGACCATAAGACAGGTAATGCTGCGCTCTGCAACAATTTCTCTCGTCAGCTTGATGACCTTGTCCGCAGTCGCGGGATCAAGTGCCGCGGTATGCTCATCTAACAGTAACAGCTTCGGTGTTACCATAGTCGCCATCAGTAGAGTCAATGCCTGACGCTGTCCGCCTGACAGCAGTCCGACCGGATTTTTCATACGATCCTCCAGTCCCATGTCCAGCTTGGACAGATGCTCTTTGAATCGTTCTCTGTCCTCTTTTGTGACACTGCCAAAAAGGCCTTTTCTTTTCCCCTGCCCTGATGCACGCAGATATGCAAGTGCCATATTCTCCTCAATCGTCATATGCGGTGCTGTACCTAGCAGCGGATCTTGAAAAAGATGCCCGATTTCATGGCTCCTCAGATGTTCTCTTTTGAATGTGATATCCTCTCCATCCAATACGATTCTGCCCTCATCCACATAGAAGGCCCCCGTGATTGCATTAAACAAAGTCGATTTTCCTGCACCGTTGCTGCCGACAATGGTCGCAAAATCACCCGGCTTCATATGAAGGCTGAGATTCTTTAATGCTGTTTTTTCATTGACTGTTCCCGGATGAAAGGTCTTACTGATGGTTGTCATGGAAAGCATACTATTCACCTGCCCTTCTGTCGTCCTGACGAACCGTCAGACGATGCTTATAAAAGACAGCTTTTTCCTTCAGATATGGGAAAGAAATTGCGATTGCCACAATCACTGCAGATACTAGCTTCAAAGCCTCAGCCGGCAGATTCAGTCGAAGTGCAATGGCTACGATAAAACGATATAAACAGCTGCCCAATAGTACCCCGGCAAGCCTTTTCAGTATGCTGCCCTTCTTGATCAACGTCTGCCCAATGATCAAAGAAGCCAGCGCAATCGTAACCTGACCGGTTCCGTAATTGATATCGCAGGACTTCTGGTACTGTGCAAGCACTGCTCCCGAAAGTGCTGTTAAGGAGCTTGCAACACAAAGTCCTACTGTAATCGTAAATGCAGGATTGATGCTGGATGCCTTTACCATAGATTCATTGTCACCCGTTGCACGGATGCTCAAGCCAAGACTTGTATTCAAAAACCACGCCAGTATCAAAATCACAAGCAAAACGATCACGGCAACAATTCCGATCTTATACCAAGAACGAAAAACCTCTGATTCTGACCAGTTCTTGACCATACTGAAAACTGTTTCACAGTTGAACAGATTGATATTCGACGAAAAATCCATCACCATCAGATTAATGGTATATAAGCCGGTATTTACAATAATACCGGCCAGAATAGACTGTACTCCCATCTTTGTTTGTAGAAAAGCTGTAATATATCCGGAGCAGACACCTGCTGCCATCGCCGCAAACAGTGCTAAAATCGGATGTCCGGCCATGGTCACGACTGCCGCCACACTGCATCCCAATGTAAAACATCCGTCTGTGGAAAGGTCTGCAATGTTTAACAGGGAAAATGAAATAAACAATGCAATGGCCACCAGTCCATAGATACACCCTAACTCCAGGGCGCTTTGTAAAATTGATACTGTAAAGATGGAAGACATTCTATCCCTCCTGTTTTTCTAACGACTGCAGACTTGTGCAGCCGTCTTTTTTTATTCAAATTCTGCTGCCGTTGTTGTTTCCTTTAATTCCTCGCACATATCCGCAAACATACTGTAATCAAGACCGATTGCCGCTGCCGTCTCTGTATTGACAGTCGCAATACCGTTGTCAAGAAGCTTGATCGGCGTTGCTGCCGGATCTGCACCGTTCACAAGAACGTCAACTACCATATCTGCTGTTGCTTTCCCTAACTCTATATAGTTTACACCATATCCACAAAAAGCGCCATTCAAAGCGAAAGAATCTGCTCCTGCATAATGAGGAATGCCTGCTTCATTAAATTTTTCAAAGATGGAAAGTTCTGCCGTCATAATGGTATTATCGGTCGGGGTAAACACTGCTTCTGCATTTGCTGCAACCAGTGCATCAGCAGCAAGCATTACCTCATCTGCCGTTGTACCCGTCTTTTCAACTACCGTGACACCCTTTGTCTCACAATAGGCCTTTGCTTCTTCGATTGCCTGCTTAGAAGAATCTTCGCTCTTATTATATAAAAGACCGACTGTTTTAATATCCGGATTTGCCGCAAACATCAGATCAAATACTGCCTTTGTATTTAATGCATCACTGGTTCCTGTAATGTTGCTGCCGGGTGCATCAAGACTTGCTACAAGGCCTGCGCTGACCGGATCGGTCACTGCTGAAAATACAATAGGAATCGGGTGATCCTCTGTTGCTGCCTGCATGATCATGGCCGTTGGTGTTGCGATTGGAATAATCACATCCACCTGATCCTCTACGAGTTCGACTGCAATCTGGTTTAAGACTGTGGAATCTGCCTGACCATTAAAGGTATAGTCTGCATAATCAAAGGTCACACCAAGTTCTGCCCCCTTCGCATCCAGTTCATCCTGAACAGCCTGCTGGATCTGATTCAGGGAAGCATCATCCACATACTGTACAAGACCTACCTTATATACTGTACCTGCTGCTGTGGCTCCCTCTGCTGCTGTCTCATCCGTTGTTTCTGCATCCGCTGCCGCCTCTGTTTCTGCTGCTGCCGCCAGTTCTGCTGTTGCTGCCGAACCACAGCCTGCTACTGCGCTCATTGCGACTACCATTGTTAATACTGCTGCTACGATTTTCTTTTTCATGTTTTGAATCTCCTTTAGATTTTATTTTGGAGCAAAACCAACAAACAGAAAGTAAGAACGTGTGCTCGCCGCGCACACCATTCAAAAAGGCGCCCCAAGCTATTGCTTGAGACGCCAATAAATTCTTATTAACGCGGTACCACTCAATTTGGTGAAGTCACCCACTTTTTCATGTACTACCATACATGCCACATTGATAACGGGTTTGGTTCCCGATGACGCCTACTCTAAAATCTTTATTTCAGGTCACCCTCGAAAGTCCATTCAACAATCCTCTCTATACTGCATCCCACCATCCGCAGCTCTCTGAAATAGTTCCGATCATCTACTACTCTTCCTCATCGGTTTGTTTGTTTTGTTCTTGAATGATACTTTATTACAAGCGCTTGTAATTGTCAAGAGTTTTTTGCAGAAATTTCATTTGCAAAATTCCATTTAATCGCTCCTATTTTT
>CAZABT010000029.1:0-25346 GCA_964483395.1 uncultured Lachnospiraceae bacterium | reverse complement strand
CATACAATATGTGTATTTATCGGTGCCGATGTTCTCCTATAGCTGTGCATTCGAGGCATCTCATCAGTCATGCTATAACAGACATACGGGAGGTACACATACACATCTGTTTTCTCAGCAGTCCTTGCAGTACATGGCAGAGAAAATGGGCTTTGAGGTGGCTTATCAATGGAAATTCGGTTCGGATGCAATGGATCTGTACCGTATGCTCTGTGTATCTTTGGAGCAGAATGGAAATTCGGAATTTAAGGATTATTTTGCAGAGAAATTTGTTCCTCTGCTGGATGATATACAGTTATTATTTGATAAAAGTGATTTTGCATCAGAAGTACATATGGTAATGAAGAGAAAATAGAAGAAGCAAGTCAGAGCAGTTAAGATATAGTCAGCAGACATGTATAGGAGCGATGAGAATGAAATTAGTAGATAAAATATTTGGAACGCATAGTGAGCGAGAACTGAAACTGATCGAACCGATTGTGGATAAGATTGAGTCACTGCGTCCGGCAATGATGGAGTTGTCCGATAAGCAGCTACGTGATAAGACAAAGGAATATAAGAAGCGCCTGGAGGAGGGCGAAACTCTGGATGACATTCTGCCGGAAGCATATGCTACGGTCAGGGAGGCAGCCAGAAGATCTTTGAACATGGAACATTACAGGGTGCAGCTGATTGGTGGTATCATCTTGCATCAGGGACGTATTTCAGAAATGCGTACAGGTGAAGGAAAGACGCTTGTATCAACGCTTCCGGCATATTTGAATGCACTGGAAGGAAAGGGCGTACATGTCGTAACGGTCAACGATTATCTGGCAAAGCGTGATGCGGAGTGGATGGGTCAGGTACATGAATTCCTGGGCTTGACAGTAGGTGTCGTACTCAACAGTATGAAGCCGGAGGAGCGCAGAGATGCCTATGCATGTGACATTACGTATGTGACGAATAATGAAATCGGCTTTGATTATCTGCGTGACAATATGGTCATCTATAAAGAGCAGCTGGTACTGAGAGACCTGCATTATGCGATCATTGATGAGGTCGATTCAGTTTTGATTGATGAAGCAAGAACACCGTTGATTATTTCAGGAATGGGTAATAAATCAACGAAGATATATGAAATGTGTGATATCCTCGCGCGTTCGTTGAAACGTGGCGAAGATATGGAAGACCTGTCCAAGATGGATGCCATTATGGGAATCGAACAGGAGGAGACAGGAGATTTCATTGTCAATGAAAAAGACAAGATCGTGAATCTGACGGCACAGGGTGTATCAAGAGTAGAGCAGTTCTTTCAGATTGAGAACCTGGCTGATGCCGACAATCTGGAGACTCAGCATAATATCATATTAGCTTTGCGTGCACACAATTTGATGTTCCGCGATCAGGACTATGTTGTCAAGGATGATCAGGTATTGATCGTAGATGAATTTACAGGACGTATTATGCCGGGACGCCGTTATTCTGATGGTCTGCATCAGGCAATTGAGGCGAAGGAGCATGTAAAGGTTAAGAGAGAAAGCAAGACCGTTGCTACGATTACCTTCCAGAACTTCTTCAATAAATATACGAAGAAGGCCGGTATGACAGGTACGGCATTGACTGAGGAAAAGGAATTCCGTGATATCTACGGAATGGATGTCATTGAGATTCCGACGAATGTACCGGTTGCCAGAATCGACTTGCAGGATGCGGTTTATAAAACGAAAAAAGAGAAGCTATTTGCAATCTGTAATGAAATAGAAGAAACACATAAGACAGGACAGCCCATTCTGGTAGGTACGATTACCATTGAAGCATCTGAAGAAATCAGCAACATGCTCAGAAAGCGCGGTGTTCAGCACAAGGTACTGAATGCAAAATTCCATGAGCTGGAGGCGGAGATTGTTGCAGATGCAGGTATTCACGGTGCTGTTACGATTGCCACCAATATGGCAGTACGGATATTAAGCTGGATGATGAAGCGAAGGCAGCAGGCGGTTTGAAGATTATCGGTACGGAAAGGCATGAATCCAGACGTATTGATAACCAGCTGCGAGGACGTTCCGGACGTCAGGGAGACCCCGGTGTGTCCAGATTCTTTATTTCATTGGAAGATGACTTGATGAGACTGTTTGGCTCAGAGAGATTGATGTCGGTGTTTAATACGCTTGGTGTACCGGAAAATGAGCAGATTGAGCATAAGATGCTTTCTAATGCAATTGAGAAGGCACAGATGAAGATAGAGAACAATAACTATGGAATCAGAAAGAACCTGTTGGAATACGATCAGGTTATGAATGAACAAAGAGAAATCATTTATGGTGAGAGACGCCGTGTGCTGGACGGTGAGAGTATGCGGGATGCCATTTATAAGATGATTACAGATTTTATTGAAAATTCGGTCGATATGGTCATTGGGGATGATACGATATCAGAGGACTGGGATCTGAAGGAACTGAACAATGTCATTTTGCCGGTTATTCCAATTGAGAAGATCATTACACCAGAGGTCAAAGACCTGAAAAAGAACGAACTCAAGCACAAGCTCAAAGAGGAGGCAGTCAAAGCCTATGAGAGCAAGGAAGCAGAGTTTCCGGAGCCGGAGAGACTGCGAGAGTTTGAACGTGTCGTATTGCTGAAGGTCATTGATAACAAGTGGATGGATCATATTGATGATATGGATCAATTACGTCAGGGAATCAGTTTACAGGCCTATGCGCAGAGAGATCCGCTGGTAGAATATAAGATGATGGGTTATGACATGTTTGATGCCATGACAGCCAATATACAGGAGGAAACTGTCCGCGTGCTGTCTCATATCAGGATTGAGCAGAAGGTAGAGCGTGAGCAGGTAGCCAAGGTAACCGGTACCAACAAGGATGATTCCGTAGCCAAGACTCCACAGAAACGCGAGACGGATAAGGTATACCCCAACGACCCCTGTCCCTGTGGCAGCGGCAAAAAATACAAACAATGCTGCGGTAAACGTTAATGGAAGTTACGAAGTAACTGCTCAGTCAATAAAAGAAGCAAATCAATGAAGTGCAACGTAAATCGAAGGTAATTAATATATGGTAGAATTAGACGCAATTAAAACTGAATTGTTAACATTTGAAGCTCCGCTTGCCGAGATGAAGCTTTCTCTTGCATTGGAGTCCAAGGCTGAGCGTGTACAGGAGCTGGAGCGTGAGATGGAGGCTCCGGGCTTTTGGGACGACACAGAACGTTCTCAGGGTTATATGAAGGAGTTAAAGAATCTGAAGGACTGCATTGAAACCTATCAGGAGCTTGAGAATGGCTATGAGGATATTCAGGCCTTGTTGGAAATGGGGTATGAGGAGAATGATTCCTCTATGGTAGCGGATATCCAGAAGGAATTTGATGAATTTAAGGAGAAGTTTGAAAAGCTTCGCATCAGTACATTGCTGTCGGATGAATATGACAAGTACGGCGCGATTTTAAAACTAAACGCCGGAGCAGGCGGCACAGAAAGCTGCGACTGGGCGAACATGCTGTATCGTATGTACAGCCGCTGGGCAGAAGATAAGGGCTTTTCAATTGAAGTGCTGGATTATCTGGATGGCGATGAGGCAGGGATTAAGTCGATTACTTTTCAGGTGAATGGTGAAAATGCATATGGTTATCTGAAATCAGAGAAGGGTGTCCACAGACTTGTACGTATTTCGCCCTTTAATGCACAGGGCAAGCGTCAGACCTCCTTTGTATCGTTGGATGTTATGCCGGATATTGAAGAAGATGTAGACATTGATATTGATGAAGGCGATTTGAGAATTGATACCTATCGAAGCAGTGGAGCAGGCGGTCAGCATATTAACAAGACTTCTTCTGCCATTCGTATTACACATATTCCGACCGGTGTCGTTGTACAGTGCCAGAATGAACGCTCCCAGCATATGAATAAGGATAAGGCAATGCAGATGTTAAAGGCAAAGCTTTTTATCTTGAAAAAAGAGGCCAATGCCGAGAAATTATCTGACATTCGGGGTGAAATCAAGGAAATCGGATGGGGCAATCAGATTCGTTCTTATGTCCTGCAGCCCTATACAATGGTTA
The DNA here is from genome assembly GCA_964483395.1 of uncultured Lachnospiraceae bacterium. Taxonomy (GTDB): domain Bacteria; phylum Bacillota; class Clostridia; order Lachnospirales; family Lachnospiraceae; genus JAAYYM01. The sequence goes on along the minus strand of CAZABT010000029.1, from coordinate 21,293 downwards.
AGGATCATAGAACGGATGCAGAGGTTGCACAGGCAGACAGTGTCTTAAACGGAAATATCGATCCTTTTATCAATGCATACCTGAGATGGATTCATACAGAAAGCAAGTAAATTTGTACTTGCTTTTTTCATGCCTGTATGTTAAACTCATATCCATCGGTGAAAGACAAGTGTTCGCCATGAAAAGACAAATAAAAACAGATGTACATGAGACGAGGACACACAGAGAAGAAGGCTGTTTCTATGTGCAGCATAGTTGGATGGCGGGGTGATGCTATGACAGATGAAAATGGTTATTTTATCGTAAAACAGAAGGCTTTGCCGGAGGTATTGCTCAAAGTGGTAGAGGCCAAGAATCTGTTGGATACCGAGAAGGTGCTGACTGTGCAGGAGGCAACCGACAGAGTTGGCATCAGCAGGAGTTCCTTTTATAAATATAAGGATGATGTATTTCAGTTTCATGATAATGCACAGGGAAAAACAATCACACTTACCTTTCAAATGGAGGACAAGCCGGGATTGCTTGCAGATGTGCTGAAGATTGTGGCAGCTTTTGGTGCCAATATTCTGACCATACATCAAAGCATACCGATCAATGCAGTTGCATCCCTTAGTATCAGCGTGCAGGTGCTTCCGACGACCGGTGATATTTCAAAAATGGTGGCAAGCATGGAAAAGCAGGATGGTGTACATTATGTCAAGATTCTTGCAAGAGAATAACTTGCAGATAAAATAGAGAAAGAAAAGGAGAAACAGATATGGTCAACATAGCAGTGCTTGGATATGGAACAGTAGGTTCGGGAGTGGTAGAGGTCATTCGTACAAATTCCGGCAGTATCAATAAAAAGGCGGGCGAAGAAATCAACATTAAGTATGTGCTTGATTTACGAGACTTCCCGGGAGATCCGATTCAGGAAAAGATTGTACATGATTTTGATGTGATCCTAAAGGATGAGGATATCAAGATCGTGGTAGAGGTTATGGGAGGAGTCAATCCGGCGTATAGCTTTGTAAAGCAGGCATTGGAAGCGGGTAAGAGCGTCTGCACATCGAACAAGGAGCTTGTGGCAAAGTATGGCCCCGAACTTTTGCAGATCGCAAGAGACAAGAACATCAACTTTTTGTTTGAAGCGAGTGTAGGAGGCGGAATCCCGATTATCCGTCCACTCAATTCTTCACTGACGGCAGATGAGATACACGAGATTACAGGTATTTTGAATGGTACGACCAATTATATCCTCAGCAAGATGACAGATGAGGGCTGGGAATTTGAAGATGCATTAAAAAAAGCACAGGAACTTGGCTATGCAGAGCGTAATCCGGAGGCAGATATAGAGGGCTATGATGCCTGCCGTAAAATTGCCATTTTATCTTCACTGGCATTTGGAAATCATGTTGATTATGAAGATATTTACACAGAGGGAATTTCCAAGATTACTGCAAAGGATATCCGGTATGCAAAGAAACTGGATATGGCGATCAAGCTTTTAGCTGACAGCAAGCGCGACGGTGACAATTTCTATGCAATGGTAGCTCCGTTCATGATGGCGAAGTCACATCCGCTGTTTAGTGTCAATGATGTATTCAATGGCATTTTTGTAAACGGTAATGTCATAGGTGATGTGATGTTCTACGGAAGCGGTGCGGGCAAGCTGCCGACAGCCAGTGCAGTTGTTGCAGATGTAGTGGATGCGACCAAGCATTTGAAGAGAAACGTAATGTCCTTCTGGAGCAGCAAGAAGCTGGAGCTGACCAGCATTGAAAATGCAAAGCGCAGATTTTTCGTTCGCATGCAGGGGACACCTGAGACACTGCTTTCAGGCATCGAGGAAGCCTTTGGCCCTGTGGAGACAGTTGTTTTGGACGGTGTAAAGGATGAATTTGGTTTTATGACACAGATTATGACTGAGAAGCAGTATCATGAAGCGGCAGGAAGCTTTGCCGGTATCATTTCCATGATACGTGTGGAAGGTTGAAATAAAGGAGCAATGTGACATGAAGTATGTAGTAGTTCTGGGAGATGGAATGGCAGATGAACCGATTGAGGCACTGGGTGGACAGACTCCGCTGGAATATGCAGAGACCTCAACTATGGATGCACTGGCGGCAAAATCGCAAATCGGACTTCTGCACACGATTCCGGATGGAATGAAGCCGGGATCGGATACAGCCAATCTATCGGTGCTGGGATATGATCCGAAGATCTATTATTCGGGCAGATCTCCGTTGGAGGCACTTAGTATCGGCGTACCGATGAAGGATACAGATATTGCACTTCGCTGCAATATTGTAACACTTTCGGAAACCGAGGATATATTTGAAGAAAAGACAATCATCGACCACAGCTCAAGCGAGATCAGTACAGAGGATTGTGCTGTGTTGTTGGGTGAAGTCCGTAAGGCATTGGAGAATGAGACATTTCAATTTTATGTCGGCACAAGTTACCGGCACTGTATGATCTGGAACGAAGGTCATGTTGAGGAACTGAGCCAGCCGCACGATATTCTGGGGAGAGTAATCGGCCCCTATCTGCCGGAGGATGAAGTGTTTGTTCAGATGATGAAGAAAAGCTATGAGATACTTAAGGATCATCCGATCAATATAGAACGCAAGAAGCAAGGGCTGAATCCAGCCAACTGCTGCTGGTTTTGGGGAGCCGGAACCAAGCCTATGCTGGCACCGTTTACGGAAAAGTACGGAAAACGGGGAGCTATGATTTCTGCAGTTGATCTGCTGAAAGGCATTGCAGTTGGTGCAAGCATGGGTGTGATTCGTGTGGAAGGTGCAAACGGAGGCCTGCATACAAATTACGAAGGCAAGGCAGATGCAGCGGTAAAGGCACTGCTGCAGGACGGCTATGATTTTGTTTATATACATGTTGAAGCACCGGATGAGATGGGGCATCAGGGAAGTGTAGAGAGAAAGGTGCAGTCTATAGAGTATTTGGATGAACGGATCATTAAACCGGTCAAGGAAGCACTGGATGCTTCGGGAGAGGCATATCGCATGCTGATCCTGCCGGATCATCCGACTCCGATCCGTATCAGGACACATTCAGCGGAGCCGGTTCCTTATATGCTGTATGACAGCCGCAGACAGATGCAGGAACAGTGGCATTACAACGAGCGCGAGGCAAAGGCATCTGGAAAGTATATTCCGGAAGGGCATAAGATGATGGGAATTCTGTTGGAAATTTAGTTTGGTTATAAAGTGTAATGAAATAAAGAAAATAGCTGCAGAAGGTTATGGCGGCAAGGAGGAGAATATGTTAGTAGTAAAGAAATTCGGTGGAACATCCGTAGCTAACAAGGAGAGAATCTACAATGTGGCTAATCGCTGCGTTCGGGATTATAAAGAGGGCAAAGATGTCGTAGTTGTTCTCTCTGCAATGGGTAAGCAGACGGATGTGCTGATAGAGATGGCCAAAGACATCAGCGGGAATCCATCCAAGAGAGAAATGGATATGTTATTGACCACAGGGGAGCAGACCTCTGTTGCGCTGATGGCAATGGCGCTGAATGCGCTGGGTGTGCCTGCGGTTTCCCTGAATGCATTTCAGGTGGCGATGCATACAACAAGCGCATACAGCAATGCAAGACTGAAAAGAATTGATACGGAGCGTATCCGTCACGAGCTGGATCAGCGTAAGATTGTTGTTGTGACAGGGTTTCAGGGCGTCAATAAATATGATGACTTTACAACCTTAGGACGTGGTGGCTCTGATACAACAGCCGTTGCATTGGCAGCATCTCTGCATGCGGATTCCTGTGAGATATTTACGGATGTGGATGGTGTATATACAGCCGATCCGAGAATTGTTAAAAATGCAAGAAAGATGAAGGAAATCACATATGATGAAATGCTGGATCTGGCGACTCTTGGAGCAGGCGTTCTGCACAATCGTTCAGTAGAGATGGCAAAGAAATACGGCGTACAGCTGGTTGTACGTTCAAGTTTGACAGAAGCGGAAGGAACCGTTGTTAAGGAGGTAGTGAAAGTGGAGAGAATGTTGGTAAGCGGCATAGCAGCCGATAAGAATGTAACGAGAATTTCAATCATAGGACTTAGTGATAAGCCGGGTGTTGCTTTCAGAGTATTTGATGCTCTTGCGAAGGCAAATATTAATGTGGATATGATCCTGCAATCCATCGGTCGTGATAATTCAAAGGATATCTCCTTTACGATTCCGGGAGATGCGACAGAGGAAGCGCTTAAAGTATTGGAGGAAAATAAGGAACGTCTGACGGCTCAGGAGATTAAATGCAAGACAGCAGTTGCCAAGGTATCCATTGTAGGTGCCGGTATGATGAGCAATCCGGGTGTTGCAGCTAAGATGTTTGAATGCCTGTATAATGCAAATATCAACATCAACATGATTTCAACCTCAGAGATCAGAGTGACCGTGCTGATCGATGAAGGCGAAGTTGATAAAGCAATGAATGCAATCCACGATGCTTTTGGATTAGAAGATTAAGTTATTTTGATACAGAATAAAGCAGTGCACAGAGTATCTTTTATATAGATGCTCTGTGTTTTTATTTTGTGATGCTTTAGATTGTGAAACGTATAATTAATTGTAGTGTAAGAAAAAATGTGTTAGGATAAAGGTAGCAGAACTCGACAAGAGGAGTAAACAAAAAAGTTAACAAAAGAAGTTGACAAAAGAAGCAAACAAAAGAAGTAAATAAAAGAAGTAAATAAAAGGTTCAACACAGAAGATGAGGTGGCCGTATGAGAAAGATGAGAAGGATATTAACAATAGGACTGGCGACTGCATTGATTGCAACTTCAATCAATCTGCCAGCCTATGCAGTGGGCATTAATAATTTTGATTTTAACGGAGACGGTATTTTAGATTCACATTGTAATGATAATGATGGTTTCCCTGAGGCTGTTGATATGGATGGCGACGGATATGCGGAAACGCCAGTCAATCTGGAGGGTGATCCGATCATTCCGGTACCGGAGCCGACACCGATTCCAACACCGGAGCCGACACCAATTCCAACGCCGGAGCCGACACCGATTCCGACACCGATTCCAACACCAACACCAACACCGACACCAACGCCGACACCGATATACAATCCGTTGCCGACTCCGACAGAGTCGATTGATTTGAAGAACTATACATTGACAAATCTGGGGCAGCATTTGATTACATATTCCGTGGACGGAGGTGTTACATGGAGTGCGGTGACGACAGCCAATCCGGTCAGCCTGACTCCGATACAGAATCAGCTGGCGCCCGGAAAAACAGTGATGGTCAAGTATATGCCTGAGGTCGGCACTTATTTTCTTGAGTCAGCACCACAATACATTCAGTTGTCAAAGGCGGCACCACCACCGGGTGTCTACGCGGTTGATCCGACCACGTTAGGCGGTAAGGGTACGGTCAATGGAGTTGATGCAAGCATGGAATATGCCAATGCGTTGCTGCTGGGTGCACCCTATAATCCAATTACGGGAAACACGATAGAGCTGGATCCCGGTTCCTACTTTATACGTGTAGCAACTGGCGGAACGAAATTCTTTTCCGAGTCAGTGAAGGTAACCATTAATCCGTTTAAGAGTCAGAAAGAACCGACGCCAAATGCGGTATTTAATGCAGTTACCATGGGACTGAGCAATATGAGTGAGGGTATGGAGTATTGCTTTGACGGCGTGACCTGGACACACATTGCGACTGGTTCTCCTACCAGCAAGACGTTATCAGATGAGGATGCCAGAAATGCACTTGCGCATGGAATCCAGATCATCAAAAAGGGCAACGGAACGACGACTACAGATTCAGATATCCAGACAATAGCGATTCGTAAAGCCAATACACCAAATAACATACAGGGAATTGCTGCTGTTGATAAAGGAAATTCAGGAAAAATCATCAATGTAGATGCGAGTATGCAGTATAAAGCGAGCAGTGCAGCAGCCTGGATTGATATTGGTTCCAATGTTGTTACCAATCTGGCTCCCGGAACCTATCAGGTTCGGGTTAGAGCCTCCGGAGCTACGATTGCCAGTGATTCAGTAAGTGTTAACATCGGAGGATATGCACCGACCGTATTACCGAAGGAGCATACTCCGGGCGTAGACTTTAACGCACAGATTATGGTGCTTTCGGATATTCAGGGAACGAAATATTCCTTGGATGGCGGCGGAAACTGGACATATGCTAAGGATTATAATCAGGTACAGCTTTATGACGGACAGGTCAGCAAGGATAAAGGAATCAAAGCCTTCAGACCCGGAAATGGTACAACTACCTCGGATTCAGATGTTCAGACAATATCCATCAGCAAGGCAAATCCGCCATCAGGCGTAGGCGCAATCAGTGCTACAAGCACTTCACTTGGTGCTATTAGCGGACTGCAGTCAAATATGGAATATGGCCCAAGAGGTGGTTCGTGGACGGCAGTCACAGCTTCAACAGTATTGTTGCCGGCAGGTGTGTATTATGTGCGGACGAGAGGTGCTTATACGACACTTCCAAGTGATCCGGTAGAGGTGGATATCCTGACGGCAATGACACCGGTTCCTGTGACGCCGATTAAGCCGACAGTGATTCCGACAGTGGCGCCGACACCGACAGCAGCACCAAAGCCGACAGCAACTCCAGCTCCGGCAGCACAGAAGGAAAATGCAACAGAACAGAAAAATGATAAAACGGACCAGAAGGAACCTACACAGGCAGAAGTAACAGAGGCGATTACGGAACAAGAGACAGAACAGGCGAAGCAGGATGCAGCCAAACCGATTGCTCCGGTGGTAGGAACACCAAGTATCAGCGGAGATGACAGCGTTTCAGGCTGGAGTGCAATTGCACAGGCTGTGATGCAGGGAACAGCAGTAGTTCAAATGAATGGTACGACCGAAGTTCCGGCAACTGTTTTGCAGGCTGCCAAGGCGGCAAAATCAGAGCTGATTATAGAAATGGATAATGTGGTATGGAAGATACAGGGAAGCGCCGTATCTGAGGATGCGAAAGATGTAAATCTTGGGGTGATTGAGGATACTGCTCAGATTCCACAGGAGGCAATTGATACAGTAGCGAAGAACAGTATTTCCACCAAACAGTTTGAAATAGAATATGAAGGCCAATTCGGTTTTATGGCGACACTGTCCATGAAGACGGATCAGGCAAATGCAGGAAAGTATGCGAACCTGTTCTGCTATCATGGAGCAGGAGAACCGATGGAATATATAGATTCCAGTCAGATCGGTGAAGATGGCAGTATGAACTTCGGCATGGTTCACGCATCTTCCTATGTCATTGTTGTCAGTGATGAAAAGTACAGTGCAGAGACGGTTCAGGGTACAGAAGATGTCAAGATCAAGACGAATCAGCAGGAAAGCAGAATAGGCTGGATATTACTTGCAGTTCTGATTGTTTCCATCATACTGATTGCCGCAGCGGTAACGGTTGTTATGAAGAGAAGACAGCAAATGCTTCGGACGCAGCATAAACCGCAGAATCACAGAAAATAGAATAACGAATCAGAAAAGCCTCACATAAAATGTGAGGCTTTTCTGATGTAATACAATTCACTCATTCGTAATTTACAATTCAGAGGAGAAGCTTTCCTGTCCGATGGAGTTGTCTGTGTTGACTGGTTCCAATTCACCATTTAGTTCACAGTAGAAATTTGCAAGTACAGTGATTGCATACGGACCTACCCACAGAATGGCAAGACCACAGGATAGAAGAACCAGACAGTACCAGCCGATAAAACTAAGACCAATATAAAAGAAACGTCCTTTCTGCCCCCGCAATAAGATGCGGCTTTGCTTTGCACAATTCAATGCCTTCCATTCGGGATGGTCACAGTAAAAATAAAAGCGCAGCCCATATACCAGCGAAAGCATAACGGAACCTGCAATTGAAGCCAGGTAGAGTACAAGATAAAGCCAAAACATAGGAGAACCAAAGTTCATAATTTCATTTTCATAAACCACCTGTACGATACATGCAGGTACACTCATTAAAATATTTGCAAAATAAAATAAGAAAAACAGGCCGAGCACTTTATCCGGATGATGAGAAAAAGCAAAAAACACATCTTTCAGTTCGATCTGATTTCCACGTGCAATCTGCAATGACATATAAATCAGGCCAACCTCCATGCAGTAAAAAAGCGCTATGATAATCAGCATGATCAAAACAAGGATAACGAAAGAGCCAATCATAGTCGATGTGATGTTAGAACCGCCGAACAAAGCTGAGGTCATGATCCCTCCGAGCCCGACAGCATATGCGATGGAGAACACTGAAAAGTAGATTGCAATGATTACGGCAAAAGCGCCCGCAATCTTTCCATAGTTGCCAAGTAACTGTTCCTTTGCGAGCGCTTTGAACTGCGCTGATGTCTTTTGTTGATTCATGATGTTTTTCTATACTCCATTCATTGGTTGTAGTTTTTGTAATTGTGTCTGTTTTTTAGCAGGCAATATCAATATTCATACCGCGCAGTCCCATGGCATCGGTTTCCTTTTTGTCCTGCTGATAGGGATTGCTTTCATTAGAATATTTAATCTGGGTTGCAGTGGTTCCTCCTGAAACATAGGAACGACCGCATTCGGGACATATGGATGTATGCAGAGAAACATTGGCGGAAATTACCTGACCGTTTTTCTGCTCTGCTTTGTTATATGCATTGGCTACGTGTTCTTGCTCATGAGCCCTGACTCTGCTGGCAGAGGATTCGGGAGATATATGAGCGGCAGATTTAAAGGAGACCATTTCATCCGAGCCGTCCTGATATTTGCGCTCAGCGCAGGTTTTACATTCTGCAGGTGATGATTTCTTACCGGGCTGAACCTGTGTGGATTCTCCCGGATTTCTGACTGCAGAGGCCGTAGCATCATATCCGCGTGTATTGATTCCGTATCCGATTGCACCGACCATCATCATCCCTCCTATAGATTTTGGTACACTTGTATCATCGTCTATCATTCACCCTGAGGTGAGAAACTCTCAATCATTTCCTTATAAAGCTCGTAAGTGCCATCGGGAACCTCTTGATGATATTGACGTTCATATTGTTCTTCATATTCCTTCCAGAATGATTCCCCGCCATCTTCCGCAGCAACTGCAAAACTTCCGATGAACAGCAGTACACAGGCAATGATGGAAATCACAATCCCTATGATGGAGGTGACCAGTCCGGCTTTGGCTTGCATCAGCATCTCACGGTTTTCACGTCTAGAAAGAATGGCAAGTACGATGCCAAGTCCGCCAAGTGGTAAAGAAATGCAACAGCAGCATATGGATGCAATCCCTAATATCATGGATGCAAGTGCGAGTCCTCTGGAACTCTGTTCTTTTTGTCCTTCTTGAAAGTCCATTTTATCCTCATTTCAGAAACAGAAAAAGCAGCTGTTTCACATAATCTCAACTTGATTTTATCACATTTCATTGAAAAAGACAATTGTCTTTCAGATGCCGGACATGGTATACTTTATCTCGGACGTTATCTATAAAATTATTTTCAAGGAAGAAATCAATGAAGGAACAGGAGCAGAGTGCACATGGATATTGCTTTAAAGCTAAAGGAAGAATTGAAGATTGAAAAATGGCAGGCAGAGGCCGCTATCAAATTGATTGATGAGGGGAATACAATCCCCTTTATATCCCGTTATCGTAAGGAAGTCACAGGCTCATTAAATGATGAGGTTTTAAGAGATTTGAGTGAGAGGCTGACTTACCTGCGCAATCTGGAGGATAAGAAATCACAGGTTTTATCGAGCATTGAGGAACAGGGAAAGCTGACGGAAGAACTGCGCGCCCAGATTGTAGCCGCTGAAACATTGGTGGTTGTAGAAGATCTGTATCGTCCTTATAGACCCAAGCGCAGAACCAGGGCGACAATTGCCAAAGAAAAGGGATTGGAAGGTCTTGCTGAGCTCATCATGGCACAAAACACGACAGAGCCGATTGAGAAGGCGGCAGAGGCTTATCTGAGTGAAGAAAAAGAAGTGAGGACGATGGCTGATGCCATTGAGGGAGCCAAAGATATCATTGCGGAAATGATTTCAGATGAAGCTGATTACAGAAGCTACATTCGAAAAGCAACCTTTGAAGAAGGAAAGCTGATTTCAACTGCTAAGAATGAGAAGCAGGAATCAGTTTATGAGATGTATTACAATTTTGAGGAGCCTGTGCATAAGATTGCCGGGCACCGCGTTCTCGCTTTGAATCGTGGAGAAGCAGAGAAGCTGCTTGTGGTCAAACTGGAGACACCGGAGGAGCGTATTCTTCAATTTTTAGCTAAGAAGGTCATCACAAATGAAAATGAGTATACGACACCGCTTTTGCGTGCAGTCACAGAAGACAGCTATCATCGTCTGATACAGCCGGCAATTGAACGTGAAATCAGAAATGATCTGACGGAACGCGCGGAAGATGGTGCAATCAGCGTGTTCGGCAAGAATCTGGAGCAGCTTTTGCTGCAGCCGCCAATTGCCAATCAGGTTGTGCTGGGCTGGGATCCGGCATTCCGTACCGGCTGTAAGCTGGCAGTTGTGGATGCGACCGGTAAGGTATTGGATACCAAAGTCATTTTCCCGACGGCTCCGCAGTTCAAGGTAAATGAGGCTAAGGCAGAACTGAAAAAAATGATTCAGAAGTATGGAGTGACATTGATTTCGGTAGGAAACGGAACGGCATCCAGAGAATCGGAAATGGTGATCGTGGATTTACTGAAGGAGTTAGATACGCCTGTACAATATGTCATTGTAAATGAGGCGGGGGCTTCAGTGTACTCTGCAAGCAAGCTTGCGACAGAGGAGTTTCCGAATTTCGATGTAGGACAGCGCAGCGCTGCTTCCATTGCAAGAAGAATCCAAGACCCTTTGGCAGAACTGGTCAAAATCGATCCAAAGTCGATCGGTGTCGGTCAGTATCAGCATGATATGAATCAAAAGAAACTGTCAGATGCTCTGACGGGAGTTGTCGAGGATAGTGTGAATAAGGTAGGGGTGGATCTGAATACAGCGTCAGCCTCGTTGTTAGAGTACATTTCCGGAATCTCTAAGGTGTTGGCAAAGAACATAGTAGATTATCGGGAGAAAAACGGTCGCTTCAATAACCGCAGGCAGCTGCTAAAGGTTGCAAAGATGGGACCAAAGGCATATGAGCAGTGTGCGGGCTTTATGCGTATTTTGGATGGGGATAATCCGTTAGATGCAACCAGTGTACATCCGGAATCTTATGAAGCTGCGGTCAAGCTATTGGATAGATTGGGATTGACAATGGAAGATGTCCGCGCAGCACAGTTACAGGCAGCTAAGGACAAAGCAGCCGGGAAAAAGGCTCCTGTACCGACAGCAAAGCCACAAAATAAACAACAGAAACCCATTGTGCGAAATCAGAATACAGCAATGGCGCAGGCTCTTGCTGCTGCCATGGGAGGAGCGCAGGCCGCAGAAGCACAGCCCAAATCCTCTGCGGTTGCAGTGGCAGAAACACCGTCTCAGACAGGAAGTCTTGAAAAGAAAGTGCGGGATAAAAAAAAGCTGGCAGAGGAATTGGGTATCGGTGAGATCACTCTGACAGATATATTAAAGGAATTGGAGAAACCGGCAAGAGATCCTCGTGACGACATGCCGAAGCCGATCCTGCGTTCGGATGTATTGGAGATGAAGGATTTGACTCCGGGCATGGTGCTGAAGGGAACCGTCCGCAACGTGATTGACTTTGGTGTTTTTGTGGATATCGGAGTGCATCAGGATGGACTCGTGCATATTTCACAGATTACGGACAGATTCATCAAACACCCGCTAGAGGCAGTTGCGGTCGGAGATATTGTTGAGGTCAAGGTTTTAAGCGTAGATGTACCAAAGAAAAGAATTGCCCTGACGATGAAGCTAGGCAGCTAAAGGAGATATCAGATCATGCAGACATGCACTTTATGTACGACATGGGGAGAGCATATTGATCCCGAAAATGTCCTGCAGGAATATCCGCGTCCACAAATGGTACGCGACAGTTATCTGAATTTAAATGGTTATTGGGAATACGCGATTACACAGGAAACAGAGATGCCAAAGCGTTATGATGGGAAAATACTGGTACCGTTTTCACCGGAGGCGGCTCTGTCGGGTGTCAACAGGCAGGTGATGCCGGAGGATTATCTGCACTATCGCAGAAGGGTTACGCTGACGGAAGCCTTTGTGCAGGAACATCTGCTGCTGCACTTTGGAGCAGTGGATCAGATCTGCACTGTATACTGGAACGGAACAGAAGTCGGAAGCCATACCGGAGGCTATTTTCCTTTTACCTGTGATGTGACAGAAGCAGCAAACATTGGGGATAATGAACTGACAGTGGTCGTTAAGGATTATTCGGATACGTCCCATCATACGCGTGGAAAACAGAAACTGAAAAACAGCGGTATGTTTTATCAGGCGCAGAGCGGTATTTGGCAGACTGTGTGGATGGAAAGCGTTCCGGCAGAATATATCAGTACACTGCGGATTACCCCGCTTTATGATGAACATGCTGTGGAATTTGCAATTGAAAAGGCAGGCAGACAGGAGTTGAAACCTGTTTGTATTCGGATGATGCGGCAGGACGGAAGTGTTACGGAACATACCTTTGCACAGGGGATTCCGTGCAGAATTCCGATGGGGGAGTTTATTAGCTGGACACCAGAGAATCCATATCTGTATGATGCGGTCATTACAGTCGGAGAAGACAGCGTTCGCACATATTTTGCGATGAGAAAGTTTTCTGTTGGCAGAGACAGCCATGGAATCCTGAGACTGCAATTAAATAACCGGCCGTATTTTCACCATGGCATACTGGATCAGGGCTACTGGCCGGAGGGATTGTATACGGCACCCTGTGATGAAGCACTTTGTTATGATATTCAAATGATGAAGCAGCTTGGATTCAATATGCTGCGCAAGCATGTGAAGATCGAACCTGCCAGATGGTATTATCATTGCGACCGGCTTGGAATGCTGGTGTGGCAGGATATGGTCAATGGAGGCGGCGTCTATCACATGAAGCTTGTTTGCATGTTTCCGAGTGTTCTGGGAAAAATCGGCCGTCGTATCAGTGATAAAAATTACAGACTTCTGGCACGCCTGAATCATGAGGGCAGAAAGCAGTTTCGCAAAGAACTGTTGGAAATGCTGCAATATTTGTATAATTGTCCATGCATTGCGGTTTGGGTGCCTTTCAATGAGGCCTGGGGACAATTCGATGCAGTACACATTACAAAAATGATCCGGGAGTTTGATGCAACACGCCAGATTGACGAAGCAAGCGGCTGGTTCGATCAGGGTGGCGGAGATATCTACAGCCGTCACAATTATTGGTTCAAGCTGAAGGTGGTATTGGAAAAAAGGCGTGTCTTTGCCGTTACCGAGTATGGTGGATATTCTTATCGGATTCCGAAGCACAGTATGGTTGAGCGGGTATTTGGTTATCGAAGATATACGACTCAGGAGCAGCTTTCCTCCCGTTTTGACAGACTGCAGAGAGAAGAAATCATTGCAAATGTTCCCAAGGGACTTTGCGGCGGGGTTTATACACAGGTATCTGATGTTGAGGAGGAGGTCAATGGCCTTATGACCTATGACCGTAAAATGCTGAAGGTAGATACGGATATGGTGCGTGAAAGAAGCAAAGAGCTGTTTGATAAATTTGCAAATTGCACTTGACAGCAATCATATAGGGCGTTATGATTAGCGTGCACTGAGAAAACTGTTGACGAATAGGATATTAGTGTAGCATTCTAATTAAATAGGTAATTCTTCGGGGTCAGGTGAAGTCACGATGGTGGCTAAGTCCTAACCGGTGGTGAAGTCAGATGCTTATGCAGCTGAACGAGTCCACGACCTTGTGCAGTTGATGCACGAGCTGATATGGTCAGAATCCATAACCGACAGTAAAGTCTGGATGTAAGAAGAATAGGTCTTTTTTGACTGTAATGATTCCCCCCGAGCCTAATTGGTTCGGGGTTTTATTTTGCAGAAGGAGTTTATGCAGATCAAAACAGACACGGGGAATTCCTTGTATGATTCGGCGCAGCAAAGCGTCATCAAAAAGGAGAGAACATTATGAAACTAAAAGAATTATTTGCATCGGCACAAGAAAACTTAGGATTTCTCGGAATCAGTCTGCTCGTGATCATTGGCGTGTTTGTCATTGCAAACGTGGCTGAGAGACTGATCGGAGTGAAAAACGATTCTTCCGTACGTACCCGAAAAATAGCAGTGATTGGTATTTTTTCAGCTATTTCAGGTGTATTGATGTATTTGGAAATTCCATTGTGGTTTGCACCATCCTTTTATGAACTGGACTTTAGCGAGATTCCGGTATTGATCTGTGCATTTGCGTACGGGCCGGTTGCAGGCGTCATTGCGGAACTGTGCAAGGTGTTTGTAAAGCTGTTTTTGAAGGGAACCTCTACGGCATTTGTCGGAGATCTGGCAAATTACGTGATTGGCTGCTCTCTGATTCTGCCGGCTTCCATTATCTATCATGTGAAGAAGACAAGAAATGCGGCATTGATCGGCATGGGTGTCGGAACCGTAGTGATGGCTGTATTCGGAAGTGCATTTAATGCCTTCTATCTGATACCGACCTATGTTGTTCTGTTTGGCATGCCTCTGGATGCGATTATCGGCATGGGCACCGCAGTCAATCCCAATATCAAGGATGTTTGGACACTCGTGCTTTTTGCAGTTGTACCTTTTAATCTGCTGAAGGGTGTTACAGATTCAGCAATCACGTTTCTACTATATAAAAAGCTAAGTCCGATCATTCATGCACAACACAGCATTCAGAAGAAAGCAAAGGCAGTCCCAACAGCCGAAAATTAAACTCGGAGGTTGCGCTTGACCTGATTTGTAAGTATAATAGATAAGAAACAGAGCACCCGCAAAGGCTGAATCCTGTGGGTGCTCTGTTTATGCAATCAGAGGAGCAGGACGTGCCCTGTAGTTTCAACCGGGGCTGCTGTAAAGCGGAGGTTTATATGCAGATTGAATTTGATGTCAAGATGACGACAAATAAGATGTATGATTATATGCTGCATCATACATTTACAAGTTTTCAGGGGATTTTAGGGGAGGCAGTCGGTATACTGCTGATTGCTGCTTTTGCAGCGTCAGGGAAGTGGCTGTATCTCGCTGCCGGTATAGTGGTTGTACTGTATTTGCCGGTAGCCCTTTATATGAATGCAAAGAAGCAGATTCTTTTAAGCCCGGTATTTAAGGAAACGCTTCATTATACTTTGACAGAAGAAGGAATTGCAATCCGTGTAGGCGAAGAAGAGGATTTTCAGGAATGGAAGAATATGTGTAAAGCAATCTCGACGGGAAAAAGCATCATTGTATATACAAGTAAACGGAGTGCCAGCATATTCCCAAAGTCAGATTTGGGCAATCAAAAACTGGCAGTCATAGAGATGATATCGAAACACATGGACCCCAAGAAGGTCAATATCAGAGGATAGGATTTGGCAGTATGACGATTGAAACATGGAGCGCAGAGGAGACATTTGCCTTTGGCGAACAAATAGGAAAAGAAGCAAAGCCCGGAACCATCATTACCTTGATCGGGGATCTGGGGGTCGGCAAGACGGTATTTACACAAGGTGTTGCGAGCGGACTTGGAATCAAAGAGCCGATCAGCAGCCCAACCTTTACCATTGTGCAGATTTATGAAGAAGGCAGAATGCCATTTTATCATTTTGATGTCTACCGCATTGGGGATATAGAAGAAATGGACGAAATAGGATATGAAGATTATTTCTTCGGAGATGGATTGTGCATCGTGGAGTGGGCGGATCTGATTGCAGAACTGATTCCCACAGATGCTGAACGAATCAGCATAGAGAAAGATCTGAAGCAGGGATTTGATTACCGCAGAATTACGGTAGAAGCGGAAAGGAAGTAAGGTCATGAGAATACTGGCGATAGACAGTTCGGGACTTGTTGCCTCTGTGGCAGTGCTGGAGGACGAGATAATGCTTGCTGAATATACAGTCAACTACAAGAAGACACATTCCCAGACGCTTGTACCGATGCTGGATGAGATCAAGAAGATGATAGATTTGGAGCTGTCAACAATAGATGCCATTGCTGTGGCAGCAGGGCCGGGTTCATTTACAGGACTTCGGATCGGATCTGCAACGGCAAAGGGATTAGGTCTTGCACTGAACAAACCGGTGATAGCAGTACCGACCATAGATGCAATGGCTTATAATTTCTGCGGATCAGAGCAATTGATCTGTCCGATCATGGATGCGAGAAGAGGACAGGTATATGCGGGAGTGTACGCATTTCACGGAGATATTCTTGAATCATTTGTGGGACAGTGCGTGATTATGATGGATGATCTGATGGAGAAAATCAATCAAATCGGCCGTTCAGTCATTTTCCTCGGAGACGGTGTACCTGTGTTTCGGGAAAGAATATCTGAAATGCTCAAGGTTCCCTATTCCTTTGCACCGGCACATATGAGCCGACAGAGGGCAGGCACACTCGGTGTGCTGGCATTCCGTTATTATGCAGAAGAGAAGGAAAACGATGGCGGACACGTTCAGACTGCAGCGGAACACAGACCGGATTATCTGAGACCTTCGCAGGCAGAACGTGAGCTGGCAGATAAACAGCATGCAGCAGAAAATGCAGTACAGAAAAAGAATGCAGAGGAATAGAAGATGATAGAATTCAGAAAAATACAGGAAGCAGATCTGACTGAGGTATGCAGGCTGGAGGAAGAGACTTTTTCCATGCCTTGGCACAGGCAGGACTTTGCGGATATGATTGAGCAGGATCATCTATTGTATATTGTGGCAATTTTTGATAAAATAATAGTGGGCGGTTGTGGACTTCGTGAAATCGTCGGTGAAGGCGAAATTACAAATGTGGCCATTTCCTCTGAATACAGAAATCAGGGATTTGGAGCAAAAATGCTGGCTTATCTGCTCAAAGAAGGCTGTGAGATGGGAATCACGGCATTTACCCTTGAAGTTCGCAGGAGCAATGCAGCGGCGATTCATCTATATGAAAAGCTTGGTTTCACGGCTGAGGGAATCCGAAAAGATTTTTATGAGAAACCATGTGAGGATGCAGTGATCATGTGGAAGAGATAGACAGGAAATGGAGTAATTACCACTATTTTTTGAGAAGGACACCTTGTATAATCAAGATAGAGGATGACTACAAGGAGGCGAAAATATGCGAAAGTATGATGAAAACAGTAAGGAACTGACAGAGGTATTCTGCAACTATTGCGGACGACCGCTGCATACAGACGGCGGGATTGTGAAAGAAGGAATTGTTTCGGTAGACAATGCATTTGGATATTTCTCAGATAAGGATGGACAGGTGCACAGCTTTGATCTATGCGAAAAATGTTACGATAATTTGATGTTACAGTTTGAACTGCCCGTAACCATCAGAAATGCGAAGGAGTTATTATAGGAATGTTAGATGTTTGCTTGCTCGGAACGGGTGGCATGATGCCACTGCCGTATCGATGGCTGACCTCCCTGATGATGAGATTCAATGGGAGCAGTATTCTGATAGATTGCGGTGAAGGAACACAGATTGCAATGAAAGAAAAGGGATGGAGTGCCAAGCCCATTGATATTCTCTGCTTTACACATTATCATGCAGATCATATCAGCGGATTGCCGGGACTTCTTCTTACAATGGGAAATGCAGAACGTACGGAGCCGCTTACCCTGATTGGACCAAGAGGGCTGGAACGTGTTGTGAATGCACTTCGTATGATTGCACCGGAACTGCCGTTTGAGCTGCATTTCATTGAATTGACAGAGATAGAGCAGGTACTGGATTTTGGAGAGTTTCGGATAGAAGCATTTCGCGTCAATCATAATATTCTCTGTTATGGGTACAGCATGATCATAGACCGGGCAGGGAAGTTCAGTGTTGAGGATGCAAAGGCACATGGAATACCAATGCAGTATTGGAACAGGCTGCAAAAGGGAGAAGAAATAGAAGCGCCGGAGGGCTTGTTTACACCGGATATGGTGCTGGGGCCGCCGCGAAAGGGCATCAAGCTGACGTATTGCACGGATACGAGACCAACGGATTTGATCGTGAAACATGCCGATCATGCTGACCTTTTCATCTGTGAGGGCATGTATGGTGAGCCGGAGAAGGAACAGAAAGCACGTGAGCATAAGCATATGACTTTTTATGAAGCGGCTGAGATGGCAAGAGATGCTGAGGTGAAAGAAATGTGGCTGACACATTACAGCCCGTCACTGGTGAATCCAAAGGAATTCATGCCAAAGGTGAAAGAGATATTTCCAAATGCACAGGCAGGTAAGGATGCAAAAACGGCCACACTGGATTTTGAGGACAATTAGGAGAGACGACTAAGGATAAAGCGGTGAAAGGAGGGGTGGCTGTGAACAAAGGAGCCAAGGGACTGATTCTGGCAGCAATCATGATTTTGCTGGTCGTAGGTTATTACGCGCATTTGGCGAATAAGAATACGAATCATCAAGAAGAAGTCATACAGCTGACAGCTACTCAGGAAGTGCTTTCACGCGATCTGCAAAGAAGTTATCCGCCATCTCCCAAGGAAGTGTTGAAGTATTACAGTGAACTTACCATGAGCCTTTATAATGAAGAACATGATGATGATGAGGTCATTGAACTGGCACAGAAAGCCCGTGAATTATATGATGCTGAATTACTGGCCAACCAGACGGAAGAACAATATATCCATATGCTGGCAGAGGACATTGATGAATATAAGGCGGATAAAAAGACGATTTCCAGTTATTCCACATCCTCCAGTGTAGATGTGGAGTATTATACAAGAGACGGAGCTGAGTGGGCAAAGCTGAGCTGCATCTATACATTAAGACAGGAGACAACGCTTGCTTCGACGCAGGAGGATTTTCTGCTGAGAAAGGATGATGAGGGTCACTGGAAGATTTATGGATGGATCGTGAGCCCAATGGGAGAAAAGAGTGAGTAACAGGATGGACGAAAAGGATATATTGATTTTGGGAATTGAGAGCTCCTGCGACGAGACGGCTGCGGCCGTGGTGAAAAACGGACGAGAGGTGCTCTCTAATATTATATCTTCGCAGATTGCACTGCACACTTTATACGGAGGAGTGGTTCCGGAGATTGCTTCCCGTAAGCACATCGAGAAGATCAATCAGGTCATTGAAGAAGCATTGTCAGCCGCAGGAGTGACGTTGGCAGATATTGATGCAATAGGAGTGACATACGGCCCCGGTCTGGTAGGGGCTTTGCTTGTGGGTGTTGCAGAGGCAAAGGCGATCAGCTTTGCTTCAGGAATCCCTTTGGTGGGAGTACACCATATCGAAGGTCATATTTCAGCAAATTACATTGAGCACAAAGAGCTGGAACCGCCCTTTATGTCACTGGTCGTGTCAGGCGGGCATACCCATCTTGTTAAGGTGCAGGACTATGGGGTCTATGAAATTCTGGGCCGTACACGCGATGATGCCGCCGGTGAAGCCTTTGATAAAGTAGCGCGTGCAATCGGACTGGGTTATCCGGGAGGCCCGAAGATAGATCGGGTTGCCAAGGAAGGAAATGCAGAAGCAATTTCATTTCCAAGAGCCAAGGTCGATGATTCGTTGTATGATTTCAGCTTCAGCGGTTTAAAATCTGCGGTGTTGAATTATCTGAATAGTTGCGAAATGAAAGGGGAGACCTACGTTCAGGCAGATGTGGCGGCGTCCTTTCAAAAGGCAGTTACTGATGTGCTGGTAGAGCATTCGATCGCGGCTGTCAAAGCACAGGGCTTTCGGAAATTTGCAATGGCTGGCGGAGTGGCTTCCAACAGTGCACTGCGGACGGCTATGGATGAAGCCTGCAGGCTGGAAGGTATTGAACTATACTATCCGTCTCCCATTTTTTGCACAGACAATGCAGCAATGATTGGTGCGGCGGCCTATTATGAGTTCAGAAATGGTGTAACAAGCGGATTGGATCTGAATGCGGTTCCGAATCTGAAGCTGGGTGAGAGGTAGACAGTCAGGTTCAGTGTGGTTCAAGTGAAATGGCGTAGCAGAAAGGATAGCAGATGAAACAAGACAGATGTATAGCAATTGTACTGGCAGCAGGACAGGGAAAGAGAATGAATTCAGATGTGCAGAAGCAATATTTAATGCTGGGTGACAGACCTGTCTTGTATCATTCTCTGAAGGTGTTTGAAGACAGCTTTGTCAATGAGGTTATCCTGGTAGTCGGGGAGGACGATATTGAGTATTGCAGAACCGAAGTCGTGGAACGGTACGGACTGCACAAGGTGACCAAGATTGTTGCGGGGGGAAAAGAACGCTATCATTCGGTCATGAATGGCATTCAGGCAATTGGAGAGGAGCAATGTTCCTACTTATTTATTCATGATGGAGCAAGACCTTTTGTAACGCAGGAGATTCTTCGACGTGCATATGAAACTGTATGTACCTATGGAACTGCCGTAGTAGCAATGCCTTCCAAGGATACGGTCAAGATTGCCGACAGTGAGCAATGTGCAAAAGAAACTCCGGACAGACGTATGGTGTGGATGATGCAGACTCCGCAGGTGTTTCGCTATGATCTGATTAAGGATGCTTACGAACGATTGGCAGAAGCGGATGAGAAACTGGCTCAGCTCGGAATCGTGATTACGGATGATGCCATGGTGGTTGAAATGTTTGAGGATACAAAGGTGAAGTTTGTAGAGGGCTCTTATGGAAACATTAAGATTACGACACCAGAGGATCTTTTGATTGCGAATGCTTTGTTAAGTTAAACGGGTTTTGAAAGAATAAGCCGGAGGAGACGGGATGTTTTCCATACAGGAATTAGAGAATTATCTGAAAAGCAGTGAGGCAGATTTTCAAATTCTGTCGCATGATCAACCAATTATTTCAATAGAGGATGCACGAAAACAGTTTGATGTTGAGTGTGCAGCACCTGTGCTGGTAGTGCAAACGGACAGGGGGCTCATGATACTGATTGTAAGTGCAAAACGCGGCAGGCTGAATTTTCATGAGTTGGGAAAAAGTCTCGGCTTTGAAAAAATTCGATTGGCAGACAAGGAGAAAGCAGAGCAGGAAACGGGCTATCGGATTGGTTCCATGCCTTTGATCGGAGTGGAACTTCCATGCATTTTTGATAGTGAACTGATGAAACTGGAATATATATATGGTGGAAGTGGTGATGAATTCCACACTTTGAGGATTGCACCAAGGGATGTACAGCGCCTAAATCATGTGATTATGAGGATTCATTCTTTATAAAAATCGATGTAAATAAAAAAAGAAAAAAAACAAT
>CAZABT010000028.1:0-25833 GCA_964483395.1 uncultured Lachnospiraceae bacterium | reverse complement strand
TTTTCATAATCTCCATTGTTAACTGGTTGTGATCAGTAGCAATATTTGTTGTTGTGAAAATCGGAGCAAGCTCATGCTGTGCAGGAGCCACCTCATTATGTTCTGTCTTGGCAAGAATGCCAAGCTTCCACAGCTCTTCATTCAGTTCCTTCATAAATGCACTGATGCGAGGCTTGATTGCTCCAAAGTAGTGGTCATCCAATTCCTGGCCTTTTGGCTGTTTGGCGCCGAAAAGTGTGCGTCCGCAGTAGATCAGATCCTTTCGTTGATCAAACAGCTTCTTATCTACAAGGAAGTATTCCTGTTCAGGACCAACCGTTGTATTCACACGCTTTGCATCTGTATTGCCAAATAAGCGAAGAACTCGGATGGCCTGTTCGCTGATGACTTCCATGGAATGCAGAAGAGGTGTTTTCTTATCCAATGCTTCACCACCGTAAGAACAGAATGCAGTGGGAATACATAAAACGCCATCCTTTACAAATGCATAGGAGGTAGGATCCCATGCGGTATAGCCTCTGGCTTCAAAGGTGGATCTCAGTCCGCCTGACGGGAAGCTGGAAGCATCCGGCTCACCCTTGATCAGCTCTTTTCCTGAGAATTCCATGATGACACGTCCGTCGTTCTGGGGGGAGATAAAACTGTCGTGTTTTTCTGCCGTAATTCCGGTCATGGGCTGGAACCAGTGTGTGTAGTGTGTAGCACCTTTTTCAATCGCCCAGTCCTTCATGGCAATTGCTACGACATTTGCTACCGTGATATCCAGATCCTTACCGTCTTCAATGGTCTTACGTAAGGACTTGTAAATATCCTTTGGCAACTTCTCTTTCATGATTGCATCATTAAATACCATGCTGCCAAATAATTCAGGTACATTGCTCTTCATAATTCCTCATCTCCTTATTTGATATTTGAGATATCCGAAAAATATCTCACGTTGAAACAATATAGAAAAGGCGCTGTGAGTTTTTAGCCCATAGCGCCTTTGCTTTTCATGGGTGCATTGTAACTCCGATTGAAAGCCTTTGTCAATACTTTTTTAAAAAATATTTTTTTTCGTACAGGTAATCATTTTTCCGACTGCGATATTAGGAAGCAGAAGGAATAATAGATTATAAGGACTGAGCATGTAGTATGTGAAAAATCTGACCAGGTACCGAACGGTATGCAGCATTGATTTTTGTATTGTAGGTTTTCATAAAATTTCTCCGAGTTTTAGTCCTAAAAGCTACAATAAATCATACCATGGTTTGGAAAACGCGTAAAGACTGTAATTCAGTAAAATCAAGACTTGCCAATGACTTTATTTGGTGGCATACTATTAACTGGAATTATATTAGGTACGATATGTTTGCTATTGGAGACAAGCTTATGACACCATACAAATTTACAAAACTTGAGAGGAACTGTACCCTGCCGACAGAGGGAATGCCGGAGTACAGGCTGGCAGTGCTGGGCAATTGTGCAACACAGCATCTTGCAACGGCTGTGAAGGGCTATGCTTATGAACTGGGGGTACATTTGAATGTGTTTGATGCGGATTACAACCAGATTGAAGCACAGTTGATGGATGCAGACTCGGAATTATATGCATTTTCACCGGAGTTTGTTTTACTTTTTTTATGCACAGAAAAAATATATGATGCTTTTTGTGAGACGGAGCAGTCTCAAAAGAGAATTTTTGCGGATACCATGCTTGCAAGGGTTCAGCAATATTGGACGATGATCAACAGCCATCTTTCACATGTGAGCATCCTTCAGTTCAACTTTGCGGAAGCCGATGATGGTGTCTTTGGTAATTATGCCAATCAGACAGAAGATTCCTTCTTATATCAGTTGAGAAAGCTGAATTATTTGCTGATGGAGGCAGGGCATGCACAAAAGAATTTCTTTATGATCGATCTGAATCGTATGCAGGGTATGGTCGGGAGACAGGAGTTATACAGCGGAAAATTGTATTATATGGCCAAGATGCCGATTTCAACACGCTGTCTGCCCGAAGCAGCGAAGCAGATCATGGATGTGGTCATGGCAATCAAGGGCCACATCAGGAAGTGTGTGATTTTAGATCTGGATAATACGCTTTGGGGTGGTGTGATCGGTGATGACGGACTGGAAAATATTCAGATCGGTGAGCTGGGACTTGGACAGGCGTTTTCCAGACTGCAGCAGTGGCTGAAGGAACTGAAGCGCCGCGGTATTATTTTGGCTGTTTGCTCCAAAAATGAAGAGGATGCGGCAAAAGAGCCGTTTCTCAAGCATCCTGAAATGGTGCTCAGATTAGAAGATATCTCAATGTTCGTAGCAAACTGGGAGGATAAGGCGGGAAATATACGCAGAATCCAGCAGACATTAAATATCGGTATGGATTCTATTGTATTTCTGGATGATAATCCGTTTGAGAGAAATGCGGTAAAGAGTCTGATTCCGGATATTACGGTGCCGGAGCTGCCGGAGGACCCATCGGAATATTTAAGCTATTTACAGCAATTGAATTTGTTTGAGACAGCCTCCTATTCTAAGGCAGATGCGGACAGAACCAAGCAGTATCAGGAGGAAATTGCAAGGACGACTCTGCAAAGTGTGTTTGCATCCTATGATGAGTATTTGGAAAGCCTGGAAATGAAAGCAGTGGCAAAACCGTTTGATGCATTCCATTTTCCGAGAATTGCACAGTTGACACAGCGTTCTAATCAGTTTAATCTGCGAACGATACGTTATACAGAAGCGGAAATAGAGCAGCTTGCTGAGGATGAGAATCATCTGACGCTTTACTTTACCTTAAAGGACAAGTTTGGAGATTATGGATTGATCAGCGTAGTTGTCATGGACAAGCTGTCCGATACGGAATTGTTTATTTCAGAATGGCTGATGAGCTGTCGTGTGTTGAAGCGCGGTATGGAAGAATATATCCTTGATAAGATCATAAGAACGGCAGAGCGTGAGGGATACAGGACGGTTACAGGGGAATACATTCCGACTCCTAAAAATGCGATGGTAGAGAAGCTGTATGAGAGACTTGGACTGCAGGCCGTGGGAGAAAATCGCTATAAGGCTGAGGTCGAAAATTATAAGTATCACACGACCTATATCGAACCTGAGCATATGATGAAGTCAGTTGAATGAATCCAAGCAGTCCATTCCGATTCGATGCCGGAAGGGTACTGTTAGAGAATAAAATTATAGAAGAAACGGAGCTTGCAAATGAGCAGAGAAGAGATTACAGAGAGAGTTACAAATGTATTTAGGGAAGTTTTTAATGATGATGCTTTGGTTCTTACAGACGAAACAACGGCGGCAGATGTACCGGGCTGGGATTCTCTCAGACACATCACACTGATGGAAGAGGTGGAGGATGAGATGGGGATCACTTTTTCGATGCTGGAGATCAACAGTATGAAAAATGTCGGCGAGATGTTTGATATCATACAGGCGAGGGCAAAATAATGTCTGTCATTTCCCTTCAGTTCATTCTTTTTTTCCTTTGTAGTTTAGTAATTTATTATTTACTGCCCCAGAAATTACAGTGGATTTGGCTGCTGCTTGCCAGCGGTCTCTTTTACTGTGTCAATGCTACATGGATACAGAGTCTGATCTTTGCGGCATATCTGTTCCTCAATTGGATGCTGTCCCGTTTTTTGCATCCGGACAGACAGCATCGCAAGGCAGTTTATACCGGGACGCTCATTTTTGATGTTCTGGTTCTGATGATTTTCAAATACAGCCGCTTTTTTTACCAGATCTTTTGCAGTATCGGATTGATTTTCGGACAGGTATGGAATCGTGAGTCACTGGAGCTGTTTGTGACCCAGACGGAAACGCTGGCGCCTGCACGGATTTCTTACTTTGCCTTGATCGTGATCGGCTATATGACGGATGTCTACTGGGGCAAATATCTGCCGCAGAAGAATATCGGCAAATTTGCGCTGTTTGCAGGATATTTTCCGCAGATGACCTCAGGCCCTATTGTGAAGTATGATGAAATGCAGGACAGATTATTTGGCGCAAAACATGAGTTTGACTATAATCGCGTAATCCGTGGTATGCAGAGGGCTCTATGGGGTATCTTCAAGAAGCTGGTCATATCCGAACGGTGCGCCATTGTAGTCAACACAATTTACACGTATTATCAGGCATATAACGGGTGTTATATATTCCTCGCTGCCGGATTATTCGCAATACAGTTATATACGGATTTTTCCGGACTGATGGATATTGTTCTCGGAGTTTCTGAGGCACTGGGAATTGAACTGCCGGAGAATTTTGCGAACCCGTTTTACTCCGTCGGAATTGCGGAGTTCTGGAGAAGATGGCATATCACGCTGGGGGCGTGGCTGAGAGAATATGTGTTTTATCCGGTGCTGCGCGGGAAGCTGTGCCGTAATTTAAGAAAATTCTGTAAGAAGAAATTTGGAAGGCAATATGAAACAAAATGTGATCTGCCTACTTATGTCGGTTTGCTTGCATCCTGGTTTTTGATCGGATTGTGGCATGGCGGCGGATGGAATTATATTTTTGGCGTGGGACTGTATATGTGGCTGATGATCGTACTCAGTGAATTGTGCCGGCCGTTGTTCAAAAAGCTTAATGTGCTGCTTCGTATCAAGACGGAATGTTTTAGCTGGAAGCTGTTTCAGAGAGTGAGGACATTCTGCGTATTTGCATTTGGCTTATCCTTCTTTAGGGCAGCGAGTCTGAAGGAAGGGTTTGATATGTGGCGCGAGGCATTTACGACCTTTAATCCATGGATATTTCTGGATCAGTCTGTTTTTCAGCTTGGGCTTGACAGACGGGAATGGCAGATTTGTCTGGTCGGTCTGCTTACTTTGCTGATCGTGTCGATGCTGCAGCAGAAATCACAGGTCAGAGATCTGCTGGTAAAACAGAATTTCCTGTTCCGACTGGGGCTGTTTGCTGTTTTGTTTGTTGCTGTGATCGTTCTTGGATATTATGGAACGGATTTTAATGCAGCCGATTTCATATACGGAAGGTTTTAACGATGAAGAAATGGATCAAATTTATTATTTTAATAATGACGACTGTTATTATATTGTTTCTGTGTGAGCGGGTACTGCTGCTGAAATCAGAGGACGGTATAGAGCAGATAGAGTCTTTCTATTTGCAGAAGGATGATACGGTAGATGTACTCTTTATGGGAAATTCACATACTTATTGCAACATCAACACGGGGGTACTTTGGGATGAGTATGGAATCGCCGGATTTAATCTCGGAGGGGCAGAACAGCCGTATTGGAATACCTATTATTACCTGAAGGAAGCGATTAAGACACAGCACCCGCAGCTCATTATGCTTGAGATATCGGCAGTCGGAATCAACCCGACGGATTATCAGCCGAATAACTGGCTGATCTGCAATACCTATGGAATGAAGTGGAATGCAAATAAGATCGCGGCATTAAAAGCCAGCGTCTATGAAGATTACTTTTCACGTATGGCAGTGCCGATGAATACCATTCACAGTCGTTATGACGAGTTGACCCGAGAGGATTTTACGGACCCGAACCGCAGCATTGCCAATAAGGGCTTTGATCCCCGTGAAGGAGTTCGGGCATTTGACAGGCCTGATGTATCTGGTGTGACTGAGAGGACAGCGATTTCTCCGAAGGCAGAAAAGTATTTGCTGAAAATCATTGAACTGACGAAAGCAGAGGGGATTCCGCTTGTGATGTTTACGGCTCCGTATGTTGTGAGTGAGGATTCTCAGAAGATTTATAATTATGTATTCGACATTGCAGATGCCAATCAGATTTCCTATGTGGATTTCAACAAGAGCTACGATGAGATCGGGCTGGATTTTGCCGTGGATATGGCAGATAATCTGCATTTGAACAGAACCGGAAATGCAAAGTTCTCTAAATTTTTAGGCGGTTATCTTACCGAACAGTACGCGATACCCGATAGACGCGGAATTGAGGATTATGCGTCATGGGATGAGGATGCACTCAATCAGAGGCAGGATAACGCGGCTTATTATTTAAGAATGACAGGTGATTTCGGAGAGTATCTGAAGTTGATGGCCAATGAGCAGTATATGTCATTTGTATTTACCGGATACAATATGAATGATGTGGAAATCGATGCACAGATTGTAGAAATGATGCAGGCGGCGGGTATCGGTGCGTCCGGAATCATGAACGGACAGAGCATTCTGCTGGGCGGTAAGGATATTTGGGATTATACAGATCTGGAAGAGTTTGAATGGGCCTTTGAGGATCAGAAGAGTCATTTGGTGTGCTGCCGTGAAAAGAATGTGCATGGTGACAGATTTACCAAGGTTTTTGTCGGCGACAAGCGATATGATATTATGAATGAAGGTGTCAGCATACTGGTTTATGATAAGCAGTTAGACAGAGTTGTGGACAATGTGAATGTAAATACACAGAATCAATATCAGATGACCCGACAGAACTGACCGGGAAAGAGACAAATTGTTTTTGGCGGGCACTGATTATTTTTTGGGGATTGACAATCATTCTGTATCCCGATAAAATGAGTGAGGTTATAAAGAGTTTTACATTTTAATATGAAAACAGGCAATGGAGTCTGAACAGGGAGTATAGAGATACTCTTTGGTCAAGGCTTCTTTTTTTATGGCTATAGCATGGAGCAGAAGATGAAATCGGATGAAAAACGAGATATGAACCGAAGAACGGATATAGATAAGCTGCATGAAGAATGTGCGGTGTTCGGTGTAAGCACGAATCTGGACGAGGCCGCCGGAATCACCTATAACGGACTGCTTGCGATGCAGCATCGTGGACAGGAGGGAGCCGGAATTGCGGTCACCAAGGGACATGCTATTTTATATCATAAGAATGTCGGTCTTGTCAGCGAGGTGTTTACCAAGGATGTTATGGAGAAAATGCCGAAGAGCAATTTGGCAGTCGGTCATACCCGTTATTCGACAACAGGCTCTAATACCATTCATAATGTACAGCCGTTCGTGACGGAGTTTCTGACCGGCAGGATTGCAACGGTTCATAATGGAAATGTAGTCAATGCCAAGGGCATAAAGGAGCAGCTCGAAAACTGTGGCCTGGACTTTTCAGCCACCAGTGATTCAGAGGTTATTTCATCACTGATTGCATATAAGACAATTAAAGAGGGCAGTATTGAAAAGGGAATTATTGAGGCGGCAAAGAAGCTGATGGGTGCCTTTTCTCTGATTGTATTATCGGGTGAGCATAAGCTGATTGCAATTCGTGATGCAAATGGGTTCAGACCGCTCTGTATCGGTGAAAATCCGTATGGTATGGCGATTGCCTCCGAGAGCTGTGCACTGGATAGCTGCGGCTTCAATTTTATCAGAGATGTGAAGCCGGGAGAGATGCTGGTCATTGAGAACGGAGAGATTACCTCCAGTGAGATTGTGTTACATTCAGAGAAGCAAGGACTTTGCATTTTTGAATATGTATATTTTGCAAGAACGGATTCGGTCATAGACAATTTGAGTGTATATGAGGCGCGTCACAATATGGGCAGAAATCTGGCACGTGAGGATGCGGCAAGGGTCGGAAAGGAAAGATTCAGCGCCGATATCGTCTGCGGTGTACCGGACAGTGGACTGGAGGCAGCGGAAGGCTATGCAGCCGAAAGTGGGATACCACTTGCCAGCGGATTTGTGAAAAACAGATATATCGGACGCAGCTTTATTTATCCGACTCAGGTACAGCGTGAAAATGCGGTAAAGCTCAAGCTGAATCCGCTGGGCTACAATATTAAAGGAAAAAGTATTGTGCTGGTGGATGATTCGATCGTCAGAGGAACTACAAGCGCAAAGCTCATACAGAATCTGCGGCATGCCGGTGCGACAGAGGTTCATATGAGAATCTCATCACCGCCGTTTTTGCATACCTGCCATTTTGGAACGGATATAGATCAGGAAGAAAATCTGATTGCAAATAAAATGTCTGTTGAGGAGATCAGAAAACAGATCGGAGCAGATACACTGGAATTTATCAGTATTGAAGGCCTGAAGGATGCGTGCAGCAAAAGTGATATGCCATTTTGCACCGGCTGCTTTACAGGAGATTACGGCATGCAGATCAGTGATTATTCAAAACGCGAGCTAGAATAGATAAGGAGGAACAGGAATATGAGTGAAACAGCATATTTAGTCCTGGAGGACGGTAAAGTATTTCAGGGCAAGGCATTTGGCGCAAAGAAGGAAGTGATAGCAGAGGTGGTGTTTACCACAGGCATGACAGGCTATCTTGAGACGTTGACCGACCCCAGCTATTATGGGCAGACGGTTGTTCAGACATTTCCTTTGATCGGAAATTATGGGGTCATTTCCTCTGATTTTGAAAGCTCCGTAATTGGTCCAAAAGCCTATATTGTTAAGCATTTATGCAAACAGCCATCCAATTTTCGTTCCGAAGAAAATATGGATGTTTTTTTTAAGGAAAGAGGCGTGACGGGGCTTTACGGAATTGATACAAGGGCACTGACACGGACCATGCGTACAAAAGGTGTCATGAACGGCCTGATTACATACAGTCTTGATCATATTGATATGGATGCAATTAAAAATTATAAGATTATAGATGCTGTCGGACATGTAACAGCGAGGAAAGAACAGTATATGACAGGTCCCGGTCTGGAAGCGGGACATGGGCCTGCCAAACGAATTGCACTGCTGGATTTCGGACGCAAGGAAAATATTGCACGGGAGCTTCTGAAGCGTGAATGTAATGTCATGGTATTTCCGGCAAAGACGCGGCCGGAGAGAATCCTGAAATGGAGACCGGATGGTATTATGCTCAGTAACGGGCCGGGAGATCCTACAGAGAATGTGGAAGTAATCGAGCATCTGAAGGTATTGTGCGGTTCGGGAATCCCTATTTTCGGTATCTGCCTCGGACATCAGCTGATGGCACTTGCAAACGGAGCTGAGATTAGAAAAATGCGGTTTGGTCATCGCGGAGCCAATCAGCCGGTCAAAAATCTGGAAACAGGAAGAGTCAGTATCACGACCCAGAACCATGGATATGTGGTGACAGACGGCTCTATACCGGAGGGCAGGGCATCGGAGCTGTATATCAATGCCAATGACGGAAGCTGCGAGGGAATCCGATATCTGGACTTTCCTGCTTTTACAGTACAATTTCATCCGGAAGCATGTGCCGGCCCACAGGATACGGGATTTCTATTTGATGAGTTCATGCAGATGCTTCACTGAAGAAAATAAGGACACACACCACCTGGAAATATGCAGCTTAGCAGAGGAGGAAGCAATATGCCATTTGACAAAAGTATCAAAAAGATTTTAGTGATCGGCTCCGGTCCGATCGTGATCGGACAGGCAGCGGAGTTTGATTATGCAGGCACACAGGCCTGTCGCGCATTAAAGGAGGACGGAATTGAAATTATTCTGGTCAATTCCAACCCTGCGACCATTATGACAGATCAAGTTATGGCAGATAAAATCTATATCGAGCCATTGACACTGCCGATTATCAAGAGAATCATCGAAAAGGAGCATCCGGACAGCATTTTGTCAGGTTTTGGAGGGCAGACGGGCTTGACCCTGTCCATGCAGTTAGCTGAGGAGGGCTTTCTAGAGGAGCACGGAGTCAGACTGTTGGGGGCATCTCCCGAGACCATTCATAAGGCAGAGGACAGGCAGGCCTTTAAGGATGTCATGGCCAGTATCGGCCAGCCCTGTATAGCATCCGAGGTTGTTACGACTGTGGAGGCGGCAGTCAGGTTTGCTGGTCAGATTGGTTATCCGGTTATTGTACGACCTGCATTTACACTCGGAGGCAGTGGCGGAGGGATCGTGCACAGTGAACCGGAGCTGCGTCAGATCGCACGTACCGGATGGGCGTTATCACCGATCACGCAGATTCTGGTTGAGAAATGTATTTCCGGCTGGAAGGAAATTGAATTTGAAGTCATGAGAGATGCCAAGGGAAATGTTATCACGGTGTGCTCCATGGAGAATTTTGATCCGGTTGGTGTACATACAGGTGACAGTATTGTAATCGCCCCGACAGTGACTCTTTCCGATAAGGAATACCAAATGCTGCGGACGGCGGCACTGCGCATTATCACAGCGCTGGGTGTAGAGGGTGGCTGTAACTGTCAGTTTGCCCTGCATCCGGAATCCTTTGACTATGCAGTCATAGAAGTGAATCCCAGAGTATCGCGTTCCTCTGCACTTGCCTCCAAGGCTACGGGCTATCCGATTGCCAAGGTTGCAGCCAAGATTGCAATAGGATATACACTGGATGAGATTATCAATGCCGTTACAAAGGAGACGTATGCGGCCTTTGAACCGGCACTGGATTATGTGGCTGTCAAGTTTCCGAAGTGGCCGTTTGACAAGTTCGTATATGCCAAGCGCGGACTCGGTACACAGATGAAGGCTACGGGAGAGGTCATGGCAATTGCAGATACCTTTGAGGCAGCTCTGATGAAGGCTGTCCGGGGTGTGGAAATCTCATTGGATTCGCTTAATATGCCAAAGATGTCCAAGGCATCAGATGAGGATCTGATGAATATTATGGTGGATGCAACAGATGAGAGGCTGTTTGCAGTCTATGAGGCCATGAAGCGCGGCTACAGTGTGGAACGGATTCACGACATAACGCTGATTGATGAGTGGTTTTTGTATAAGATCAGGCTTTTGATTGATTATGAGGAAGAATTACATGCGTTACCATTGACCCGGGAACTATATTTAAAGGGAAAGCGGATGAACTATCCGGATCAGGTGATTTTACGTCTCGCAAATGAAAACCCGCAGAATTGCGCACATTTAGAGGAAGAAAAAGAAATTAAATCTAAATTAAATATAGCAGATTATGGGATCGAGTCAATGAAACCCTGCTATCATATGGTAGATACTTGTGCAGCAGAGTTTGAGGCAGCGACACCTTACTTTTATGGTATTTATGATGCACCGGAGAGCGGGATAGAAAATGAGGCTTTGAGCTTTATAGAAAAATCGCAGAAGGAGCGTGTCATCGTATTAGGCTCCGGTCCGATCAGAATTGGTCAGGGAATTGAATTTGATTATGCCAGTGTTCACTGTGTTGCATCACTGCAGCGGCTTGGATATGAGGTCATTATCATCAATAACAATCCGGAAACGGTATCCACGGATTTTGACACCGGTGACAGACTGTACTTTGAACCGCTTTATGCAGAGGATGTATTACATATCGTAGAGCAGGAGAAGCCTTACGGTGTTGTGGTCGCATTTGGCGGACAGACAGCGATCAAGCTGACAAAAACACTGTACGAGCACGGAATACGCATTCTTGGAACCAGTGCAGATGCCATTGACATGGCGGAGGACAGAGAGCGGTTCGATGAATTATTGGAGCGTTTGGGAATCAACCGTCCGAAGGGTTCCACAATCATGACAGCGGAGGAAGCACTTGAAGCCGCACATGCTCTGGGCTATCCGGTATTAATGCGTCCCTCCTATGTGCTGGGTGGACAAAATATGATCATCGCATATCGTGATGAAGACATCATAGAATACATGGAGATTATTCTGCGCCAGAAGCAGGAAAATCCTGTGCTGATCGACAAGTATCTGTGTGGAAGGGAAATAGAGGTAGATGCTATTTGTGACGGAACAGACATCCTGATTCCCGGAATCATGGAGCATATAGAACGTACGGGTATTCATTCAGGAGACTCCATTGCAGTATATCCGTCACCGAATATTGATATGCAGACGGCAAAGAAGATCATCAGGACGACGAAACTGCTCTGTGCGGGTCTTGGAGCAACGGGTATGATCAATTTGCAGTATATTCTGATGGAGGACGGCATCTATGTGATCGAGGTCAATCCGAGAGCATCCCGTACAGTACCATATTTGAGCAAGGTGACAGGTGTGCCGATGTGTGATTTGGCAACCAGGGTTAGTCTTGGTGAAAAATTAAATAACATGGGATACGGAACCGGATTGTATAAGAAAGCACCCTATATAGCGGTCAAGGTGCCTGTATTTTCTTTTGAAAAGCTGATAGATGTTGACACACAGTTAGGGCCGGAAATGAAATCGACCGGCGAAGTGCTGGGGGTAGGCAAGACTCTGCAGGAGGCAATTTATAAAGGCTTGGTTGCAGCAGGCTGCAAAATGGAGAAGCCGGGCGGCATTTTCATTAGTGTACGTGAGAGTGACCAGCCGGAAATAGCGCGGATTGCCAAGAAGTTCGCGGATATGGAATTTGATGTCTATGCGACGCCCGGAACAGCCCGCAGCATTGAAACAACAGGGGTACAGGTTCATGTGATGGATCACATTACCGAGGGCGAGGAAAGCTGGATGAAGTTATTGGAAAGCGGCAGAATCAATTATGTGATTTCAACCTCGGCAAAGGGCAGAAACCCGCAGCGGGAGAGCGTTAAGCTTCGCCGTAAGGCAAGCCAGATGGGGATTCTCTGTATGACGGCACTGGATACGGCAAATGCTGTAGCCGACAGTCTGCACAGCTCTTATACTGAATTTAACACAGAAATTGTAGATATGAATCATCTGAAACACAGTAAGAAAGAGAATATTGTAATATTATAAAAACAGAACAAATGTTCTAAAGTTACTCTTGTAATTCCCTTGTGCATCATGCTATAATCTTTTCAGACGGTTATGCTGCACGGGGGAATTTTTATGGCTTTGAAATTATGGATAGGGGGCGCCGGTGCCGGCAAGTCCCATGAATTGTATCAATATGTAACAGATGAATCCGGAAAGCATCCGGAAACAAATTATATTGTCATCGTACCTGAGCAGTTTACGCTTCAGACGCAGCGTGATCTTGTTATGCTGCACCCGCGTAGGGGCATTATGAACATTGACGTACTCAGCTTCAATCGTTTGGCATACCGTGTTTTTGACGAGGTAGGCGGCGATGCGGGCAAGCGTCTGGTGATGGATGATATGGGAAAGAGTCTCGTTCTCAGAAGGATTGCCTCTGAACGCGAGGCAGAACTCAAAATTCTAGGTAAAAATCTAAAAAAGCTCGGTTATATCAATGAAATCAAATCCGTTATCTCGGAATTCATGCAATATAATATAAAAGAAGCCGAATTGGACAGACTGCTGGAATATGTGAAGGACAGACCGATGCTGCAGTATAAGCTGCAGGATATCAAACTGCTGTATCGGGTTTTTCTGGATTATATGAAGGAACGCTATACGACCAAGGAAGAATTGCTGGTCACCCTGTGTGGGGTGATAGAACACTCAGAAATCGTGAAAAACAGTGTAATCGTTTTTGATGGCTTCACGGGATTTACCCCGGTACAGAATCAATTGCTTGCGAAGCTTATGGTGCTGGCGAGGGATATTCATGTAACGGTACTGCTGCGCAATCCGGAACAGTTGAATGCGGCCGCCATAGAACAAAACAAAGAAAAAGAACAAGAGTTATTTTATCTAAGCTATAAAACAATTTCCTCTTTATCAGGACTTGCGGCAGAGACACAGACAGAGCAGGCTGCTTTTCGTATCCTGCGGGGGAATCCGGTATACCGGTTCCGCGAAGAAGCAAGTCTGGCTTATCTGGAACAGCATCTGTTTGAATATCGTATCAAAGCCTATCCGGAAGTACCGACCGGCATCCATTTGGCAGAAGCGGATACTCCGCGGGAGGAAATGAGAGCGGTCTGCATGCAGATCAATACCTTGATTCGTGAACAGCATTACAGGTATGGTGACATTGCAATCATAACGGGTGATATTGAAGGCTATGCGCATATAGCGGAGCAAGAACTGCAGAAGTTTGATATTCCATGCTTTATTGACCGGACGAGAGGCATTCTGCTGAATCCGTTTGTGGAATATCTGCGTGCTCTGATTGATATTTTTGTGAAGAATTACAGCTATGAAGGAATGTTCCGTTATTTAAAGACTTCACTTGTTTCGTGGAAAAATGAGGACGGTGAAACGGTCTGTCTGAGACAGGAGGAAATAGATGCACTTGAGAATTACGTGCTTGCCTGTGGCATCCGAACTAAAGTACAGTGGAGCCGTAAGTGGGTGCGGGGGTACCGTGGGCTTGAGGCAGATGAAATCATGCATCTGGATGAGATACGAGAGAGGATTATGAAGCATCTGCTTTCGTTAGACGAACAGATACAGGCGGCAGCAACAGCGGAGGAGTATACTGCTGCTTTCTATCAGTTGATCGAGAGTGCAGGTATTGCGCAGCAGCTGCATAATATGGCACAGCGATTTGAGGCTGGAGGAGAAGCAGATACGGCAAAGGAGTACAGGCAGATCTATCGTTTGGTGATGGAACTGTTTGATCAGATCTGTTCGCTTCTGCCTGGTGAAAAAATGACCATACGTGAATATGGAGAGATATTGGATGCCGGTTTTGAAGAGATTCGGATAGGAATTACGCCTCCGAGCATGGATGAGATCACTGTAGGAGATATTACAAGAACACGTCTGAGAGAAATCAGGGCTCTGTTTTTTGTTGGGGTGAATGAAGGAATTGTGCCAAAGGGAACGTCTGTAGCAGGAATCATTTCTGATCTGGACAGAGAGCATTTGTCGGTACAGGAGATTGAACTGGCACCGTCCTCAAGACAGCAGGCATATATGCAGAGAATCTATCTGTATATGCTGATGTGTAAACCCGGAGAACAGTTG
Source organism: uncultured Lachnospiraceae bacterium (assembly GCA_964483395.1). Lineage (GTDB taxonomy): Bacteria > Bacillota > Clostridia > Lachnospirales > Lachnospiraceae > JAAYYM01. The sequence continues at coordinate 11,192 of CAZABT010000028.1, read as the reverse complement.
TATCTTTCTTATGCCAGGGTCGGAGCGAACGGAAAAGCCCTGCATCCTTCTTATTTGATTCAGACCGTGCAGGCACTCTTCCCCTTACTCAGAACAGACAGCTTTGAACATGGCTTCGAGCTTGAGCAGATGTATTCAAAGCAGGCATCCTTTGAAGATGTGATAGCAGGTCTGCGTGAGGAGAAAAATGGACTTTCAAAAGAATATCGCGCGTTATTGAACTGGTATCTGCATGATGAGGAGTATGAAGACAGACTGCGATTTTATATTGATACTGCCTTCACAGCAGTGAAGACAGATCGTATCGGCAAGGTAGTGGCGGCAGCGCTTTATGGCAAGGTGCTTGAGAACAGTGTAACGCGGCTTGAATTATATGCGGCTTGTGCATACAGTCATTTTCTGCAGTATGGTCTGCATCTGCGGGAGCGGGAATTGTATACCTTTGAAGCCAATGATATGGGAACGATTTTTCATGATGTACTGCAGCAATATGCGGTGCTGCTAGAAAAGAGCGGTCATACATGGTTTGACATTTCCGGAGAGCAGTCGGCGGGACTGGTGGAACAGGCAGTCAGCGAATGCATGGGAAAGACGCAGAATGAGGTGTTGTACAGTAGTGCCCGGTATGAATACATGCAGAACCGGATTAAGCGAATCTTAAATCGCACGGTGGAGGTGTTGGGCATTCAGATCAGGAAGGGCAGATTTGTTCCGCATCAGTTCGAGGTTGCTTTTTCTTCGGAGACAGATTACAAATCACTGAACATCTCCCTGTCAGAAGATGAGGCAATGCACCTGAGCGGCAGAATTGACCGCCTTGACACATGCGAGGAGCAGGATCGTCTGTATGTAAAGGTAGTGGATTATAAGTCCGGCAATCAGACCTTCGATCTGGCCGCCGTATATGAAGGGCTGCAGCTGCAGCTGGTCGTTTACCTGAATGCCGCGGTAGAAATGCAGCAGCGGGAGCACTCTGACAAGGAGGTGATTCCGGCCGGCATCCTTTATTATCATATTGATGATCCTTTGATTGAGAAAAAGGGTGAAATGACACCAGAGGAAATCAATCAGCGGATCGTGGCGGAACTGTGTACAAAAGGACTGGTCAATTGTGATGAACATATCCTTCATTTGATGGACACAGATTTTGAACGATCCTCAGATGTGATTCCGGTCAGCAGGACTGCAGCGGGTGATTTTGCAAGAAATGCATCAGTCGCCAGCAGTGCACAGTTTGCTGCAATTTCTGCCTATGTCAATCGAAAGATCAAAGCAATGGGAAAAGAGATTCTTGCGGGAAAAATAGCACTGAATCCCTATGAAGATGCCGGAAGCTCAGCCTGTACCTATTGCGGTTATCATTCCGTCTGCGGCTTTGATGAACGTATACCCGGATGTGAACTGCGTCACAAGCAGAAGCTGGAGCGGGAGCAGGTGTTGGAGAAAATGATGGAGGAATGAGTGCCGGAATGAATTATACGAGCGAACAGCAAAGTGTTATTACAACCAGAGATAAAAACATATTGGTATCTGCAGCAGCAGGATCGGGAAAGACGGCTGTGCTTGTAGAGCGTATCATCCGGCGCGTGCTGGATGAGGAAGCTCCTGTGAATATTGATCAGCTGCTGGTTATGACCTTCACAGAGGCGGCAGCGGCGGAAATGAAGGAACGTATCGGAAGCGCCATTGAGGCGGCTCTGAAGGAACAGCCGATGAACGCTCATTTACAAAAGCAGTCATTGTTGATTCATCAGGCTCCGATTACGACCATACACGGCTTTTGCCTGAATGTTGTGAAGAATCATTTTCATGAGATTGATCTGGATCCGTATTTCCGTGTTGCGGATGAAGGTGAATGCAAACTGCTGAAGGCCGATGTAATGGAGCAGGTGTTAGAGACAGCATATGGGCAGTCGGATGCAGATTTTCTTTATATGGTTGAGTGCTATGGCTCTAAGAAAAATGATGCTTCCGTGGAGGAACTGATTACCGGTTTGTATAACTTTGCGATGAGTTATCCGTTTCCGGAGCAATGGCTGCTAAACTGCAAGGAAACATATGATATTGAAGAAGCAGCGGAAATTGAAGAATTACCATGGATAACGAGTGTTATTCATGATTTGAAGCAAACGCTGCAGGATGTTTTAGAGCAGCTGGATACGGCACAGGAGCTATGCCGGGAATCGGATGGACCTGGAGCCTATGAGCCTGCGGTCAGAGCAGATATGGAAATGCTGGAGGAGTTGGAGAAGTGTGAAACCTACAGGCAGTTCCATAAGGCATTTCAGGGGTTGGAATATAGCAGACTCGGACGCTGTAAGGCGAGTGACGGGACAGACCCGGATAAGAAGGAAATGGTCAAGGCCTTGCGTGACCGCTGCAAGAAAATGCTGGAGAAGCTGAAGGAGCAGTATTTTTATCAAACTCCGGAACAGATGCTGGCAGATATGAAGCTGTGTAAAAGACCTGTTGCAGCATTAGCAGATTTGACGCGAGAATTTATCCGGGTATATGCAGAAGCGAAACGGGAAAAGAATATCATTGATTTTAATGATATGGAACATATGGCGCTTGCCATTCTGCTGGAACAGCAGGATGACGGCAGCACTGTGGCCAGCAGGACGGCTATGGAATATAGAGACTATTATGCGGAGATTATGGTAGATGAGTATCAGGACAGCAATCTGGTGCAGGAGTATCTGATCAAAAGCATCAGCAGAGAGCCAATTGGAGAATATAATGTGTTCATGGTAGGCGATGTGAAGCAGAGCATATACCGCTTCCGTCTTGCACGACCGGAGCTGTTTATGGAAAAATATGATTCTTTTCCGCATGGCATACGCATTGATCTCCACAAGAACTTCAGAAGCCGTAAAAACGTGCTGGATACAGTGAATATGGTATTTGCGCAAATTATGCGCAAAGAGATTGGAGGCATTGATTACGATACCGCCGCGGCATTAAACTATGGTGCGGATTATCCGATGGAGGACAAAGCTTCCGGACAGGAAGAAATGACGGCTGAGCTGCTTCTTGTACAGACCAAATGGCAGGATGGCGGTGATGCGGAAGCGGCAGGTGCAGATCCGGAGGAACGCATTGATCCCAAGGAAGCAGAGGCGCGCATGATTGCGCAAAAGATAGAGTCGCTGGTCAGAGAGGGAAGTGTTTGGGATAAGCGTGAGCGGCAATATCGTCCGGTGCGCTACAGTGACATAGTGATTCTGCTTCGTACCAACCGAGGCTATGACGAGACCTACAGCCGAATACTTCAGGAGGCAGGTATTCCCACCCATATTGCTTCTAAAACAGGATATTTTACAACGATGGAAGTGGAGACATTGCTGGAATATCTACGGATTTTAGATAATCCGCTGCAGGATATTTCGATGGCGGCCGTATTAAAATCTGTTTTTGGAAATTTTACGGACGAGGAACTGGCAATGGTTCGTATTCTGAGCCATAAGCGATTATTGTTTGATGCGCTGCAGGATATTTCACGGCAAACGTGTATACCGGAGCAGCTGAACGAAATTATGGATCAAGAAGCTTTTGGGGAGTTTCATACAAAAATGGATGCTTTTTTGAAGCAGCTGCAATACTATCGCAGCAAGATTCCGTACACGTCTGTCTATTATCTGATGCAGGAGATCATTCACAGGACAGGCTATCTTGAATTTGTGTCGGCCATGCCGCGTGGAGCGCAGAGACGTGCAAATGTGAATATGCTCCTTACGAAAGCGGATGACTATGGAAAGACGAGTTATAAGGGATTGTTTCACTTTGTCAGATATATCGAATACCTACAGAAATATGATGTAGATTACGGAGAGGTTAATCTGGCGGGAGAGAACGATAATACGGTCAGGATCATGAGTGTTCATAAAAGTAAGGGACTTGAGTTTCCAATCTGTATTTTGGCTGCACTGCATAAGAAAATCAATTTTCAGGATGCAGCAAAAGCTGTTGTGACAGATATTGATTACGGAATCGGCGTGAATGCCATAGATCCCATAGCACGTGTCAAGATACCGACTCTGTTTAAGCGGGTGATACAAAGGAAGAATAAGCTGGAAACCCTTGCAGAGGAACTGCGTATCCTATATGTAGCCATGACGAGGGCAGAAGAAAAGCTGATTATGACGGCAGCAGTAGAGGATATTGAAAAGAGACTGCAGGGCGGTGCGATGGCCGACATTTGCAGAGAGGAACGCCTGCCGGTTACAATGATTTCTTCTTTTACAAGCTATCTGGATATGATCTTATATGCCAGACAAAGAAGGGAAGGGGACATCAGACTGTGTTGTATGGATGTTGCAGAGCTGGTGTTGGAGGAGGTGCGTGGACAGGCAGACGCCGAGATACAGAGACAGTGTCTGTTAGCGGATGAAGATACGGTATTTCCGGAGGAACAGAGGATTACAGAGCGATTTTCCTATGTTTATCCATATGAGGCTGGCGGAAGAGTGCGGATGAAGGTATCCGTGTCTGAATTGAAAAAGCAGCATATGATAGAGGAACAGCAGGAAGGAGAGGAACTGTTTCCGGAAGAAGAAATTGTCCCTTATGTACCGCAGTTTATCAGTAAAAAAACAGAAATATCCGCAGTACAGAGAGGAACAGCATATCATAAGCTGCTGGAGCTGCTGGATTATAGAATCACAGCTGACGGGGCAATCACGGAGACAGCATTGATGCAGTATTTCAAGATGCTTTGCCAGCAGGGGCATATCAGTGAAGAGCTGTTCGAGGTGATACGTCCTGCAGATATGATGACATTTATACAATCTCCGATTGCCGGACGGATGGGTGCGGCATATAGCAGACGGCAGCTATATCGTGAACAGCCGTTTGTACTTGGTGTGGACGCCAATCAGGTGTATCCCGAAATGGATGCCGGGGAGACGATCTTAGTGCAGGGAATCATAGATGCATACTTTGAGGAAGAAAACGAACTCGTCGTGGTAGACTATAAAACAGACCGTGTGAAAACGGGGGAGGAGCTGCTCAAGCGTTATAAAATGCAGTTGGATTATTATGCCCAAGCATTGGAAAAGCTGACAGGGAAGCACGTCAGAGAGAAGATTATTTATGCATTTGCGCTTGGAAGAGCAATCGAAGTCTTGTAAAAACAGTGTAAATAAAGTATGATGATTGGTACGGTGGAGGGAATGTCATGAGATACAGATTCGGTTTGAAAGAACTGCTGTTCGTCGTATTCGGAAGTGGTCTGACGGTTTTAGTCGGAAATATTGATTTTGGCATATCTGCGGGGATACACAGGATATTTCAGCCGGAGGCAGTGATTGCCGCATCCTTTGCTTTGATCAGCGGGCCGATTGTCGGAGGGCTGATTGGATTTATTGGTTATATTGCAATGAGACTGGTTTCCCATCAGGTATATTATTGGGGCTGGGCATTGGCCAATTTGATCGTAGGGTTAGGAATCGGACTGTATTCCGGTAGTTTTCATGTTCGGGACGGAGAGTTCAGAGGAAAGAATATTGCGCTGTTTGTTATGATACAGCTGATTGCAGAGGCAATCGGCTTTATGCTGGTATATCCTTTGTCGGAGGTGCTTTTATACCAGATTTCGATTCAGGACGGTATGCGAATTGGTACGATGACATTTTTACTGAACAGTTTAGTGGTATGCGTTGGCGCAGGACTGTTTGGGATGATATATAGTATGTGCGTGCGCGTGAAAAAAAGAAATGTTAAAAAACAGGATGACAAGTAAGGAGCCGATTTTATGAATAAGACAACGGGGATACTGCTGGAAGGGGGAGCACTCCGTTCTGTATTTACTGCAGGAGTACTTGATTATTTTATGGATATGAATTTCTATGTTCCGAATGTAGTGGCATTGTCGGCCAGTGCCTATGCCGGAATGAATTATGTTGCAAAGCAGCGCGGCAGAACGGCAGAAATTAATATTGAGTCACTTAGGACGGAAAAATATTTGGGACTGAAGACTCTTTTTAAGACGGGCGAATTATTTGACATGGAGCTATTATTTGATCGATATCCGAACGGTGAGAAGCCTTTTGACTATGATACATTTATGCAGTCGGATCAGCGTTTTATCATGAGCACGGTGAACTGCAACACAGGACTTCCGATTTACTATGACCGGTTTGACAATCCTAAGAAGCTGATGCAGATTGCAAGAGCCAGCAACTCACTTCCGTTTCTTTCCAGAATTGTGGAAGTGGATGGGATACCGATGCTGGACGGAGGCATGTACGATGCGATTCCCATTCAAAAGACCTTGGACGAAGGTGTGGAAAAGGTGATTGTCGTATTGACCAGGCTGAAGGGCTACCGAAAGGTACCGCGGCACATCTACATGCTTTTGCTGCGTATCATATACAGACGTTATCCCCAATTTGTAAGAATGGTGGCAGACAGGCATAAACGATACAACGAGGCAATCGATATGGTCGAACGGTTGGAAAGTGAAGGCCGTGCATTCGTAATCCGTCCGGAGATTAAGCCTGTGAAAAATAATGAATCCAATCCGGATAAATTAATGGCATTTTACCAGCATGGCTATGAATGTGCAAGAAAACACTTTGAAGCGTTACAGGAGTTCGTATGAGCACACCCTTTTGGGTACAACTTCTTGTAAAAAAGTAGTGCAAAGTAAGTATATGTTGTGGTATGATGTACATAGTCGGGAGTTCATCCCCGGCAGCAGCCATGAGAGCAATATAAACAGCATAGCAACCAGGTAAGGGATAATAAAATGGATTTCAATAATAAAAAGAAAAAGAGAAGAACACGGTCTGTGCAGGATATGTACGGTATCGGAGTTGAGACAAGACCATCACAGAAGAGCTCAGGCGGAGCCAGAACCATGAGCTACAGCAATTATACTTATAAGGGTGAGGACGCATCACCTGCAGGCGGTTTGGGATTATTGGCATTTGGCGGACTGCTTGCGGTTGCAATTATTGTATCCTGCGTGTTTTATATGCTGGGTGCCAATCAAGAACCTTTTGTGTATCCAACGGGAATCATTACGATTAATGGTGTACTGACAGATGCATATGTGAAGGGAACAGAAGCCGCTTCTTCACTGACCGGAGATACAGGGGTGGCGACCGATGATGTGGCAGCAGCAGATGCAGGAACTGCGGCAGCGGGAGCAGCAACCACCGCTCCAACGGCGTTGACAGGAACAACCTCTACCTACCCGGAAGCAACCTCACATGCCGAACTTCTGACACAGATCGATAATGCACTTTCTCTTGGAGATAAGGCATTTATCACAAATAAGCTGCTGTGTAAGGATGCAAGCGGCAATTACATCGGATACTCCGTAGAGGCGATAGATGCCTTTGTTGCATATATGTCAGGCAATCCGGAAAAAAGAAGTGCATTTATTACGGCAGTGGCTGATGAAACCACTTATTCGACCGTCACACAGGATATCTACTATCTGACATTGCCCAAAATTGTAGCTACGGTTGAAATCGGTTATGCAGATACAACAGTTTCCATGACTTCTTTTCCCGACAATGTAGTAGACGGTGTGACTCCTTTGGAATTGGGGCCGTTACTTCCGATGGATTACACATTTACAATCAGCAATGCAATTTGGCCGGAGCCGGTATCACAAAGTATCCCGGTGGGACTTGATAAGACAAATATACCAATCAAGGTGAATTAATCTGAAAACAATCTAAAAATATCCGAGTTGTCAAACAGTCAGACAATTCAAATGAAAAAGGGTATTTACAAATGAAAAAAAGTGTTGTATAGTAATCCCAGTTCAATACAAAAGCCAATGAGGGCAGACATTTCAAAATGTTTGTCCTTATTTTTTTTGAAAGGTGTGATGGTATGTTTGATGTAAAACAGAAGAATCCGAAAGGCGCGTTGTATTCACCGACGTTTGAGCATGATAACTGCGGAATCGGTGCGGTGGTCAATATCAAGGGAGTCAAAAGCCGCAGAACAGTTGAAAATGCATTGAAGATCGTAGAAAATTTAGAGCATAGAGCCGGCAAAGATGCCGAGGGCAAAACAGGAGACGGAGTAGGTATATTGTTACAGATATCACATCGCTTTTTCCGGAAAACTGTGAAGCCTCTCGGTATTTTTTTACCCAAAGAACAGGAATATGGAATCGGAATGTTCTTTTTTCCGCAGGATGAATTACAGAGAAATCAAGCTAAGAAGATGTTTGAAATCATTGTGGAGAAAGAAGGACTTGAATTTTTGGGCTGGCGTGATGTGCCGACTGTTCCGGGCGTGCTCGGACACAAGGCCGTTGAGTGTATGCCGTATATCATGCAGGGATTCGTAAAAAAACCTGAAAATGTAGAACCCGGAATTGAATTCGACCGTAAGCTCTATATTGTCAGACGTGTTTTTGAACAAAGCTCAGATAACACGTATGTTGTATCCTGCTCCAGCAGAACCATTGTATATAAAGGAATGTTTCTGGTAGGACAGCTTCGTACCTTCTATCAGGATCTGCAAAGTGAAGACTATGAATCAGCAATAGCCATAGTGCATTCGCGCTTTTCGACCAACACAAATCCAAGCTGGGAGCGTGCGCATCCGAACCGCTTTATCGTACACAATGGTGAGATCAATACCATTCGCGGCAATGCTGACAAGATGCTTGCCAGAGAAGAAACCATGGAATCGGAATACCTGAAGGGTGAACTGTATAAGGTGCTTCCCGCCATCAATGCCACTGGTTCCGATTCGGCAATGCTGGATAATACGTTGGAATTTCTTGTAATGAGCGGAATGGATCTCCCGCTTGCAGTCATGATCACCATACCGGAACCCTGGACCAATAATAAGACCATGTCCAGAAGCAAAAAGGACTTTTATCAATACTACGCAACCATGATGGAACCATGGGACGGTCCTGCTTCCATTCTGTTTTGTGACGGAGATGTTATGGGAGCGGTGTTAGACAGAAATGGACTTCGTCCATCACGTTATTATATTACAGATGAGGATGAACTGATTCTGTCCTCAGAGGTCGGTGTTTTGGATATTGATCCATATAAGATCATAAAAAAGGAAAGACTGCGTCCGGGCAAAATGCTGTTGGTCGATACAAAAAAGGGTATGGTCATTGATGATGAACATCTCAAGGAAATGTATGCCTCCAAGCAGCCTTATGGTGAGTGGCTGGACAGCAATCTCGTGAAATTGAAGGATTTGAAGATACCGAATGAAAAAGTTCCTGAATTTACCTATAAAGAACGTCAGCGTATGCAGAAAGCATTCGGTTATACCTATGAGGATTATAAAACCAGCATTCTGCCTATGGCCAAGGACGGTGCCGAGGCAATTGCAGCAATGGGTGTGGATACGCCGCTTGCAGTGCTCTCAGACAGACCGCAGCCGCTGTTTCACTATTTTAAGCAGCTGTTTGCACAGGTAACAAATCCGCCTATCGATGCCATCAGAGAGGAAATCGTGACCTCAACGACCGTGTATATCGGTGAAGATGGCAATCTTTTGGAGGAATGTGCAGAGAACTGCAGAGTGCTCAAGGTCAACAATCCGATCTTGACCAATACGGATCTGCTGAAAATCAAAAATATGAAAGCAGATGGCTTTCACGTGGAGGTCGTATCAATCCTGTATTATAAAAATACAAGTCTGGAAAAAGCGATCGAGCGCCTGTTTGTAGAGGTGGACAGAGCTTACCGTGAGGGCGCGAACATTTTGGTTCTGTCTGACAGAGGAGTGGATGAGAATCACGTGGCAATTCCGTCACTGTTGGCAGTATCGGCGCTGCAGCAGCATCTTGTAAAGACAAAGAAGCGCACGAGCGTAGCTATGATTTTAGAATCCGGTGAGCCGCGTGAGGTGCATGATTTTGCGACGCTGCTTGGCTATGGCGCATGTGCGGTCAATCCTTATATGGCGCATGAAACAGTCAGAGAGCTGATCGAAAATAATATGCTGGACAAAGATTATTATGCAGCCGTTGAAGATTACAACTATGCAGTGCTGCATGGAATTGTCAAGATTGCTTCTAAAATGGGTGTTTCAACAATCCAGTCCTATCAGGGCTCACAGATATTTGAGGCAATCGGTATTGATCAGGATGTCATCAGCAATTATTTTACTAACACCGTCTGCCGTATCGGCGGACTGAGTCTGAAGGACATAGAAAGACAGGTCGATGCGCTGCATTCCAAGGCATTTGATCCGTTAGGACTTGAAACAGATCTGACCTTGGACAGTCCGGGGATGCACAAAATGCGAAGCGGTGCAGAGGAGCATTTATACCAGCCGGCAACCATTCACCTGCTGCAGGAAGCAACAAAGCATGGCGATTATCAGTTGTTTAAACAGTACACGGCACTTGTCAATGATGAAAACAGCATTAAGAATCTACGCGGACTGATGGAATTTGCATATCCGAAAAAGGGTGTGGAGCTTGAGGAGGTCGAGAGCGTAGAGTCCATCGTGACACGGTTTAAGACGGGTGCGATGTCCTACGGCTCGATTTCGCAGGAGGCACATGAAACGATGGCGATTGCGATGAACCGCATTCATGGTAAATCCAATTCAGGCGAGGGTGGTGAAGATCTGGAAAGACTTGAGGTCGGAGCAGACGGTCTGGATCGCTGCTCTGCCATTAAGCAGGTAGCATCGGGACGTTTCGGAGTCACCAGCCGTTATCTGGTCAGCGCAAAGGAAATACAGATCAAGATGGCACAGGGCGCAAAGCCTGGTGAAGGCGGACATCTGCCGGGTAAGAAGGTATATCCGTGGATTGCCAAGACCAGACATTCAACACCGGGGGTAGGGTTGATTTCACCGCCGCCGCACCATGACATCTATTCCATAGAAGATCTGGCACAATTAATTTATGACTTAAAAAATGCAAATAAACGCGCAAGGATTTCTGTTAAGCTGGTGTCTGAAGCCGGAGTCGGCACAGTTGCTGCGGGAGTAGCCAAGGCCGGAGCACAGGTCATTTTAGTATCCGGATATGACGGAGGCACAGGTGCTGCACCGAAGACATCCATTCACAATGCAGGACTTCCATGGGAGCTGGGACTTGCCGAGACGCATCAGACCTTGATTCAGAACGGACTGCGCAACAAGGTCAGAATCGAGACAGACGGAAAGCTGATGAGCGGTCGTGACGTGGCCATTGCGGCAATACTTGGCGCAGAGGAATTTGGATTTGCAACAGCTCC
>CAZABT010000027.1:0-26736 GCA_964483395.1 uncultured Lachnospiraceae bacterium | reverse complement strand
GGAATGTAAATTGTTACTGACAGAGGAAATCAAGGAAGAGTTTCATGAGATTATAGCCTGATATTATATCGGCGCATCGTGGGTGAACTCTACACCATTATTTCCGAAGGTAAATTTACGCAATCCATAACCCTCATAAAATTTGAACTCCCACCTGATAAAGAGTATAATCAAGGGAGAGCTCTCGTTGCGCAGCAATGAGATACCCTTGATAAGTATAATCAAGGGAGAGTTCTCGTTGCGTAGCAATGAGATACCCTTGATAAGAATGAAACAACACGAAAGAAGGACGAGGATATGTGGATTTTATTTGCATTTGGTTCTGCGGTCTTTGCGGGACTGACGGCTATTTTGGCAAAGTGCGGTATTAAGAATACGGATTCCAATGTAGCGACTGCACTGCGGACGATTGTGGTTCTGATTTTTTCATGGATCATGGTATTTGTAGTAGGAGCACAAAGTGGAATCAGTGCCATCAGCGGAAAGGTGATGTTGTTTCTGACCTTGTCAGGACTTGCGACCGGAGCCTCCTGGTTATGTTATTTCAGGGCACTTCAGATTGGTGATGTAAACAAGGTAACACCGATTGATAAGTCCAGTACGATTCTGACCATGGTTCTTGCATTTATTTTCCTGCGGGAGCAGATCACCTGGATGAAATTTCTTGCAATGGTATTGATCGGCATTGGAACCTATCTGATGATCCAGAAGAAGGAGACGGCGGAAAAAACGGTGGAGAGTAAAAAGTGGCTGTTCTATGCACTTGGTTCAGCGGTATTTGCCAGTCTGACCTCCATTCTCGGGAAAATCGGAATTCAGGATATCAATTCAAATCTGGGAACGGCAATTCGTACGGTGGTTGTACTGATCATGGCATGGGTTGTAGTATTTGTAACTAAAAAACAGAACACGATTAAGGACATTGATCGGAAAAGCTGGATATTTTTGATTCTCTCAGGGTTTGCGACCGGGGGCTCCTGGTTATGCTATTACCGGGCTTTGCAGACAGGCCCTGCAAGTGTTGTTGTTCCAATCGATAAACTCAGTATTCTCGTTACGATAGCATTTTCTTATGTTGTATTCAAGGAGAAGCTGACGCTCAAGTCAGGAGGCGGACTTTTACTGATCGTGGCAGGAACACTGACTCTGTTGTTATAAAAGCTGATATAATCTTAGCGGTTTCTGTACTATTCATGTCCTTATATTTCATGTATAATGCAACTGTTTTGATAGTGACCTATAACCAATCAACAGGAGCAGCCATGAGGACAAAGAAATTATCATACCTATATAAAATCGTGATAGCACTTACCCTTTTAATGCTGTCTGTTGAAACTGTCTCAGGAGTTACCGTGCAGGACATGAACGGTACAAAAAAGGGCAGTGGTAATATCATCAATCACCGAGTATGCGAAAGTATCATGGCGATTCAGCGGTCAGAATCCGAAGGAGAAGCAGTTGTTCGCAGAATCGTGGATCAAGAAGGTCTGAATGGCATCAGGAAGAATGGAACAGGGGTGTCATCATTTTTAGTGTGTGCTCTGATTGCAGCACAGTTGTTTTTGGCGTCTGGATATGTGGACAGGTCGTTCTTTAACAGTGATCATACGAAAAGATTTTCCGTTATTTCTTACCTCCATCACTCTGATGGGAAAAAACATCCATAATATAGTTTTGGCTTTATGCTGCAGAGATTGCCGGAGAGAATTGCTCTCAGGTCTATCAGGTATGTTTGCAAATGAAAGGAACTGTTCAAAATGAAGATTACAAAGAAAAGTATAGGGATTCTGCTATGTATCATAGCAGTTCTTCTTGGAGTTGCCTGGTTTGGACTTGGCGATTCTGTGAAGGGTGTTCGTCAGATGCGCTATGGCATTGATATCCGTGGTGGTGTCGAGGCTGTGTTTGAACCGGTAGGGTTAACAGAAAAGGCGACGGTCGAACAGATGGATGCGGCACGTAATGTTATCGAAACAAGACTGGATAATCAAAATATTACAGACCGAGAGGTCACAGTGGATAAAAACGGTGGATACATCATTGTCAGATTTCCGTGGAAGTCGGATGAACAGAACTTTAATCCGGAGGATGCAATTGCTGAGCTGGGAGAGATGGCTGAACTGACCTTCAGAGATCCCAAAGGCAATGTTTTGCTTGAAGGAAAGAATCTGAAAAGCAGTGCACCGCAGTCACAGCAGGATGCAACAGGTAATACACAATATGTTGTGGATCTGGTTTTTGATGATGAAGGCGCCAGATTGTTTTCGGATGCGACAGGGAGTCTGATTGGTCAGCCGTTGGCAATCTATATGGATGAGACTTTGATCTCAGCGCCGATGGTGCAGATGCAGATTACGGATGGTCGTGCTTGTATTACCGGACAGAAGGATTTTCAAGAGGCAGAAAGACTGTCAGACAAAATCAACGCAGGTGCGCTTCCTTTCTCATTGAAAACCAGCAACTTCAGTACAATCAGCCCATCACTTGGTCAGAATGCATTACAGGTCATGATTGATGCCGGTCTGATCGCATTTATCTGTGTCTGTGCATTTATGTTGTTTTATTATAAGCTGCCGGGTGGCATTGCATGCTTTACCTTGCTGCTACAAATGACACTGCAGCTGTTGGCAATTTCAATACCGCAGTATACTCTGACTCTGCCCGGTATTGCGGGAATTATCCTTTCGCTCGGTATGGCGGTAGATGCCAATATCATCATATCAGAGAGAATATCAGAGGAAATTGCCGGGGGAGCCACTTTGAGGTCTGCAATAGAAAAAGGGTATCAGCGGGCATTTACGTCTGTACTGGATGGGAATATCACGACAGCAATTGTGGCAGTTATTCTAATGATCTTTGGTTCGGGAACTATGTTGAGCTTTGGTTATACGTTGTTGATTGGAATGATTGTGAATTGCTTTGTGGGAGTGCAGGTTTCCAAACGGATGCTTCTTTCTTCGATTCAGTATCAGAAATGGAATCAGGAAAAGTTCTTCAGAGTCAAAAAGGAAAGAAAGAGTTTTCGGTTTTATGAAAATAAAAAGTATTGTGCAATCATCTCCGGTGTTTTGATTTTAGTCGGAATTGTGGCAGTTCTGTCTAAGGGAGTCCGTCTGGATACACAATTTGCAGGGGGAACGGTGCTGGAATACAGCATTGCTGACGAGGTGGATACAGAGGCCGTTGAGCATGCTGTGAGTGAGTGCACTGACAGGCCGGTCACAGTACAGCTGTCAGACAGCAGGACGGACGGTTCCTCTAAACTGGTTGTAACCTTGGCGGGCAATGGAGGCTTGACACCGGAACAGCAGAAAACAATTCATCAGGCCGTTGGAGATGCCATCGGAATCGCAGGACTCTCTGCATCACAGAGCTTTTCTGTAGAACCGTATATAGGTGCAACAGCACTGAAAAATGCAATTTTGGCAGTCGCAATTTCCTTTGTGTGTATCACGATTTATGTGTGGGTTCGGTTTTCGGCAATATCAGGACTTTCCGCAGGCGTGATGGCATTGATTGCACTGCTCCATGATGTGGCAATCGTATTCTTTACGTTTGTATTGTTTGGAATACCGATTGGTGATTCCTTTGTTGCGGTTGTATTGACGATTATCGGATATTCAATTAATGATACTATCGTTGTATATGATCGAATCAGGGAAAATACTAACGCTTCACCGCACGAGAATTTGATTACGCTTGTCAATACAAGTGTTACACAGGTACTGGCCCGGTCTGTGAATACATCAGTTACGACAGCTATGTGTGTTGTGGTCATTCTCGCGGCGTCAATGATATATGGCATTACATCAATTTATCAATTTTCACTGCCTATGCTGGCCGGTCTGATCAGCGGATGCTACTCATCTATTTGTATCGCCAGCGTACTATGGGCAATGTGGAAGACAAAAGAAAAAAAGAAAGGAAATGAAAGAGTATGATATCACTTGAGGTAATAGGAATTGGAGCAATCATATCCTACGGGATAGCGTTGTTTATGTGTCTGACCCTTGCCTGCATCAGGCGTTTTGGAAAGAGTGAGGGAAAGGAAGTAAGAGAATCATGAATATACTGAATCTGTTTCAGGGAATTGGGACGATGTTTGTACAGTCGCCCGAGATAGTAGTATGCAGAATAGTTTTGATCCTGGCAGGATTTCTGCTAGTATATCTGGGCGTAAAGGGAACCTTGGAGCCATTGATCATGGTTCCGATGGGACTGGGAATGTCGGCTGTTAACGCTGGGGTTCTGTTTATGGAGAACAATCAGGTCGGAAATCTGATTATTGATCCGCTGCTGACCTCCACAGATGATCTCATGAAATATATGCAGATCAATTTTCTTCAGCCAATCTATACATTAACTTTCAGCAACGGACTGATTGCCTGTCTGGTGTTTATGGGAATCGGGATTTTGTGTGATCTGGGCTATGTGCTGGAGCACCCATTTATCAGTATGACGCTTGCGCTGTTTGCAGAGGCGGGAACAATTCTGACGTATCCGATTGCTAAGCTGATGGGCTTGAGCGATGGAGCATCGGCGGCTGTCTCTATCATAGGAGGAGCCGACGGACCGATGGTGCTGTTTGCTTCATTGAAGCTGGCACCGGAATATTTTGTGCCCATTTCCATTGTGGCATATCTTTATTTGAGCCTTACATACGGGGGATATCCTTATTTGATTAAGCTTATGATTCCCAAGGAACTGCGTGGAAAAACGATTAAGACAGAAAAAAGAAAAAGTACGATCAGTTCAAGAGAGAAGCTTATATTTGCAGTCATTACCAATGCTGTTTTGTGCCTGCTGTTTCCGGTAGCAGCACCGCTGTTCCTGAGCTTTTTTGTTGGAATTGTAATTCGTGAGACGAAGATTGCAGCTTATGTGAAGCTGATTGGTGAGGATTTCCTGTATTTTGCAACCTTTTTCCTGGGCCTGATGCTGGGAGTATTGTGTGATGCAAGCACTTTGCTGAATCCAGATGTATTCAAGCTTTTGATTCTGGGCATGCTGTCATTGCTACTTTCGGGAATTGGCGGTATTGTAGGCGGCTATGTAGTGTATTTCTTCAGACACGGTAATTTCAATCCGACTGTCGGTATTGCCGGGGTTTCCTGTGTTCCGTCAACGGCTAAGGTTGCACAAAAGGCAGTACAGAAGGTTAATCCAACGGCAATTGTGCTGGATTATGCACTGGGAGCTAATATCTGCGGAGTCATTACAACAGCAATTCTGACAGGAATCTATATTACATTGTTAGGATAGACGATAATTTTAACACAAATTTAACGTTTTCCTTCATTGACAGTCTTTTTTCTGTTTGATAACATTGACAAAATAGGCTGTTATAGGAGAAATTATGGATTACGAGAAACGGAAGCATTTTATTGTAAATCTGCTTTACTGCGGAATTATCATCCTGCTGGTCACAGTGCTGATTCGCCATGGACTGGGTCTGATCGCACCATTTTTGGCGGCGTTTATCATTTCTTATTTTATCAGAATACCGGCAAGATGGATTTCCGGGAAAACAAACATACCTTACAAGCCGGTAGCATTGATCCTGGTGGTATTGCTGTTTTGCATGGCAGGAGTATTGATTTCACTGCTGGGGATAGAACTGGTTACCTCAGCGGTGAATATGATCGCTGCTCTGCCCAAGATATACAGCACGGAAATAGAACCGGATATGTTCAGCTTTTTTGATGAGATAGAGCAGTTTGTCTATCAACTGGACGCGGCACTTGTGACAGTGCTGAACGATATTTTTACGGAATTCGTGCAGTCAATCGGAAAGCTGATTACCAATCTGTCTGTTGAGGCGGTTGGGACACTTTCCAATTATGCTTCGTCTTTACCGGGTCTGTTCATTAAAATACTGCTGATGATCATTTCAACTTTTTTCATTACAGGTGATTATGACTTGCTGGTAGGTTTTGTATCGCGTCAGCTACCTGAAAAAGCAAGAGGTATGGTGTATCAGGTCAAGGAATATGTAATCGGTACATTGTTTGTCTGTATTCGATCATATGCATTGATTATGTCGATTACTTTTGTGGAACTGTCAATCGGACTTTCCATTCTCGGAGTGGAAGGAGCAATTCTGATTGCACTTGCTATTTCCATTTTTGATATTCTGCCGGTGCTGGGAACCGGAGGAGTATTAATCCCTTGGGCAATTGTCTCGTTGATACAGGGGGATTATGGTTGCACAATCGGGCTTTTAGTGGTTTATCTTGTTATTACGGTGATTCGTAATATCCTGGAGCCCAAAATAGTAGGCAGTCAAATCGGGCTGCATCCAATCGTGACTCTGATGAGCATGTTTATCGGAGTACAGTTGTTCGGAGTGGTAGGACTGTTTGGATTTCCAATTTTCCTTTCCTTGCTCAGGCATCTGAATGATAATGGTACAATTAAGTTATTTAAGTAGTAAAACATGCATAAACTGTCTAATAGAAACGAGGAAGAGTCAATCAGTGAAACAAACTAAAAGATTTTCAATTGGAACAACATTTCTACAGGTCTTACAAGGGGCATTGATTGGTCTGGGGGCCGTATTGCCGGGAATTTCAGGCGGAGTTTTAGGTGTAATATTCGGTATCTATAAGCCAATCATGGAGCTGCTCGCAGATCCTTTTCATAAATTCAAGACGCATGTGCCGATGCTGCTGCCCTATATCATAGGAGGTGCTGTCGGCTTTCTTGGAATTGCCAATCTGCTGGCATTTGTATTGGAGAAATATCCGGCACCGTCAGTGTGTCTGTTTGTGGGCTTGATTGGCGGTATGATGCCGTCCTTATGGAGAGAAGCAGGAAAAGAGGGCAGAAACAGAAGCTCCATCATATCCATGCTGATCGCCATGGCAGCTGTCTTTGCATTGCTGCTCACACTGCGCAGTGCATCAGTGACGCTTGCGCCTAATTTTGGCTGGTATCTGTTCTGTGGCTTTTGCCTGGCACTGAGCCTGATTGCTCCCGGAATGAGTTTTTCCACGCTCTTGATGCCGCTGGGGCTGTATACGCCTTTTGTAGACGGCATTGGTCATCTGTCCATAAATGTATTGCTTCCGGGAGGCATCGGGGTACTGTTGACAGTCGTTTGTTTATCTAAGGCAATCAATTACCTGTTTGAAGCGCATTATCCGGCCGCTTTTCATGCAATTGTGGGAATTGTCATTTCGGCAACGGTAATGATTATTCCTTATGAAAGTTTTTTTGCTTCGGGAATGAGCTGTCTGGTGAACATATTGTGTCTTGCAGTAGGAATTCTTGCTGCATCCATGTTAGATCGCTTTAACCAAAGCGTATTGGTGTGAAGAAATAGTAACCTACGTTACGCTATAGATTGAAGCTGACAGAGCATAGTTTATATCTGCGAGAGTAGAAATGGGCTGTGCTCTTTTCATACAAAAAATGAACTTTTCACATAAAAATGAACTTTTCAAGAAAAAATGAATTCTTAAAACAAACTATAAAAATAATCTTGAACTTACAAGGGAAATATGCTATGATTCAATCATAAAAATGAACTTTTACACATTCGTAAGCTGAAATACATAGTATGAAAAGAGGAAAATGAACTATGGCAGATCAATTGTTTGCAAATCGTTTTAATGAGTCGATGAAAAAGCAGGGTATGAAGCAGGTTGATTTGATTCGGGCAGCGTCTGCGGAGGGTGTGAAGCTTGGAAAGAGTCAGATCAGCCAGTATGTGGGCGGCAAGGCCATTCCAAGAGAGAACATCGGTCTGTTTCTTGCAAAAGTGCTGCAGGTGGATGTGCAATGGTTATACGGCAGAATGCAAGAGCAGGAAGAACCGGCTGCCGCCTCTGTGAAGGAAGCGATAGACGGAGGCAGTGGAAGAGAAGGGGGAACGCATATGCGTGAATTTAAAAAATCAACCAAACTGGATAATGTATTATATGATGTGAGAGGCCCTGTAGTAGATGAGGCCACACGAATGGAGGAGAATGGAACCAATGTATTGAAATTGAACATTGGCAATCCGGCACCCTTCGGTTTTCGTACACCCGATGAGGTCATATATGATATGCAGAAGCAGTTGACCGAATGCGAGGGATATTCTGCAGCCAAGGGACTTTTCTCTGCAAGAAAGGCGATCATGCAGTATTCGCAGATTAAGAATATTCCGAATCTGTCTATTGAAGACATTTATACAGGAAATGGCGTGAGTGAATTGATCAATCTGAGCATGTCGGCACTTTTGGATAACGGGGACGAGGTGCTCGTTCCGGCACCAGATTATCCCTTGTGGACTGCTTGCGTGACACTGGCAGGAGGAAAGGCAGTTCATTATATATGTGATGAGCAGGCAGAGTGGTATCCGGATTTGGAGGATATTCGGAAAAAGGTTTCCGACAGAACTAAGGCAATCGTCATCATCAATCCCAATAATCCGACGGGTGCTTTATATCCGAGAGAGGTTCTGCAGCAGATTGTTGAGGTTGCCAGAGAGCATCAGCTTATGATTTTTTCGGATGAAATCTATGATCGGCTTGTGATGGACGGGGAGGAGCATGTTGCAATTGCATCTTTGGCACCAGATTTATTCTGTGTGACCTTCAGCGGTCTGTCAAAGTCTCATATGATTGCCGGCTACAGAATAGGCTGGATGGTTTTGAGTGGTCATAAAAGTATTGCAAAAGATTATATTGAAGGACTGAACATGCTGTCCAATATGCGGCTTTGCTCCAATGTCCCGGCACAGTCGATTGTACAGACAGCACTGGGTGGCTATCAGAGCGTGAATAATTATATCATTCCGGGAGGAAGAGTTTATGAACAGCGTGATTATATCTATCAGGCGCTCAATGACATACCGGGAATCAGTGCTGTGAAGCCCAAAGCAGCATTTTATATCTTTCCGAAGCTGGATGTCAAGAAGTTCAACATTCAGGATGATGAGAGATTTGCATTGGATTTGCTGCGTGAGAAGAAAATATTGATCATTCACGGCGGCGGTTTCAATTGGAAACAGCCGGATCATTTCCGTGTGGTTTACCTGCCGCGAATGGAGGTATTAAAGGATGCAACTGAAAAGATAGGAGATTTTTTAAGCTATTACAGGCAGTAAGGATGAGGAGAAGAACACTCTGTCAATCAGAAGTGCTCTTCTCCTTTTTCTTGATGGAATTCCAAAGTGCCAGACTTTCTTCGGGACTGTTAACGACAGCATCTCCAAATACATGCGGATGTCTGCGAATCATTTTTTCACTGACAGTCTGAATAACATCATCCAAAGTAAACGCTCCGCGTTCACTTGCAATTTCACTGTGCATCAGAACCTGCAGCAGGATGTCACCAAGTTCTTCACACAGATTTTCATCATCCTGATTGTCAATCGCTTGAAAAACCTCTTCACTTTCATCGCTCAGACATTTTTTTAAGGATTCATGAGTTTGTGCTCTGTCCCATTTGCAGCCGTTTTCACTGCGCAGGACAGTGATGATTTCTCTTAATTCTTCAAAATTATGTGGTTCCTTTTCAATATATTCTTTTCCGTTATGTTTCATTTTAAACTCCTTTTGTCAATCTGTTATTCAGATGTATCGATTGTTTCTGCATGTTATTTTATCATAGAATGTCTTGATTGTGCTATTTTTCACTTTTTTTCTATTATTTTTTTGTAATTATAGTAAAATATTATTAATTTGTGATAGATGAAGGCGGTGAGGGATGATGGGAAGAAATAAAGAAGGAAAGGAAAGTAAATGGAAGCCAAGCGAGTTGGTGATTTCCGTGATCACAACGTTATCCGTTATATCATTTATTACCTTTGCTGTTTTTCTTTTCCTATCTTATCAGGAACTGCGGGAATCCATTCAGCAGGAACGTATGGATTATGTGTCCGAAATCGCATCACAGATTATGAACGGGCAGCATTTTATGGAACAGGAGTATTCTACCAGAGTCAATGAATATGCAGAGTTGTTGAAGTATGGCGAATTGACTTCGTTAGAGGCGGTTCGTAATTGTCTGGCGGGAGAGAGGGCAGAACAGGTGCTGCTGGTCAGTGGAGAAGGTGATATTATTACCCTTCGTGAAGAGGCGGTTTTTATGTCTGATCGCTCTATTATAGAAAAAATCGGTCATCATGCAGCTTCTATTAATGAATTTGCTTCTTTGAATAATGAAGAGGATTATTGGCTTTTTGCAGCAAATGTGAATCATCTTATGCTTGACGGAGTTAAGTATGAAGCTATTGTATTGGCAATTCCGTCAAATGAATTTCGTGATAATCTTTCTGTCTCCTTATTTGATTATAATGGGGCATCCTATATCATTCAGAAAAACGGAAGTATCAAAATTAAACCGTCGAAAAATGAGATGCTTTTCAATGGCTATAATTTGTTTGAAAGTATGCTGAGTAAAGGTGCAGGGCAGGAAGCAATACAATATCTGATGAAGGAAATCAATGAGGAACACTCCGGAAATCGGCTCATAAAGATTGCAAAAAAGGAATGGTTGATTACCTATTATCCGATTGGTCGGGAAAATGCACTGGTGGTTACGGTTCCGCTGACAATCACAGCTGCAGAAACTTATAGCGGATTGCTGTCAACGAATGTATTTTGTGTTCTTCTGGTCATTGCAATGTCCGTCATTGGCTTGATGTTTGTTCTTCATCTGTTTCTCAAGGATCAGGAACGTACTCGAACAGCAATGGCGGTTGCTGCCAAAAGCGATTTCTTCTCTAAGATGAGTCATGATATCCGTACACCGCTGAATGCAGTGATTGGTATGGAAATGCTGGCCATGGATCATCTGGATGACAGAGAGACGGCTTTGAACTATCTCACAAAATCAACGGCAGCCGCCAATTATCTCTTGAGTATTATTAATGATGTGCTGGATATGAGCCGGATTGAGAGTGGAAAAATTGAAATTGCAGAGCATCCGTTTGATATAAACCTGATTTTAGATGATATCGCAAATATAGTGGCAGCAACTGCAGCAGAGAAACATCTGCAGTTTGTATATCACAAATCATTTAACTCAAAGGATTATTATCTGGGTGATCAGGTACGGTTGAAGCAGATTTTGATGAATCTTCTTTCAAATGCAGTTAAGTTCACGAAGAGTGGAGGTACTGTCACCTTGGATGTATCTTGCGTATCGGCAGAAACAGAGCAGGATGTCTTTGTGATTCGTGTATCGGATACGGGCATTGGTATGAGTGAAAACTATCTTCCCAATATTTTCACGCCTTTTATACAGGAAAAATCCTCTTATACAGAGCAATATACAGGAAGCGGGCTGGGGCTTGCGATTACGCATGATTTGGTTACTATGATGGGAGGAACGATTGAAGTAGAGAGCAAGATGAATGAGGGAAGCACATTTGTAATCAGACTGATGCTTCGTAAGGCATCACACATGCCTGTGGGAGAGAAAACGGTTGAACATGCTGGAGAGCAGCCATTGCAATATGAAAACAAGAAGGTTCTTCTTGCAGAGGACAATGCACTGAATCAAGAGATTACAGTTGCAATTCTAATGCAGAAATTTAATATGAAGGTAGAAGTAGCGGAGAATGGTGAAAGAGCCGTAAACAGGTTTGCATCATCCGCACCCAATGAGTTTTCAATTATACTCATGGATGTAAAAATGCCGGTCATGGATGGCTTGGAGGCGGCAAAACAGATACGCAGCCTGAATCGTCCGGATGCAGTAAAAATTCCAATCATAGCGTTTTCTGCCAATGCTTTTGAGGAAGATGTGGCGTTGTCGATGGAGGCGGGAATGAATGAACATATTTCAAAACCCATTAACATTGATACTTTAAAATCATTGTTTATGAAATACTTATAAAAGACGGAGGATAGTGAATGAAAAAGAGTTGTTTGATTATTTTAATGGCGGCAGTGTTATTTTCGGGATGCAAAGCAAAAGAAAATTTTGATGGTACGGCAGAGAATGAAATACTAACGTTTATTAATAATGAAGAAGATAAAACGGTGATTCGCATCGGAACACAACACTATACGCCGGACACCGGCTTAACAGATGCTCTGAACAAACAGTTTCCGGACTATCTTTTTGTCATTGATTATAGTGCAGCCATGGGAAGGGACTCTATGAACAGAATGTCCGGACTTCTGGATCGAGAAAACTCCTATGATATGATCATTACAGGGGATTCTGATGATTTTATGGACTTCTATAAGGAAAAATTGTTGGATTTGTCTGCAGAACCCTTTCTGGATGATTATTTGCTTAGTTCGTTAAACAGGGTCAGTACGGAAGGACATATTTACGCAATTCCGGGCCCGTCAATTTTCTCGGGAATTGCATATAATACAGAAATGTTTGAAAAATATGATTGGGAAATCCCTGCTGATACAGAGACTTTTTTTTCACTGTGTGAAAGCATTCGGGCAGAAGGGATAGAACCCTTTTCCACATGTTTTAAATATGATGGACAGGTTAATAGGCTGTTAGGCATGATGTGTTATTCTGAATTGTACAAATCACCTGAGGATATGGCATGGAAAGAAGCAGTACAAGAGGGCAAGGCAACGTATCAGGGACATATGGAACCGTTTTTTGAACTTGCGAAGCGTTTTTATGATACAGGTGTAATCACTCCGGATACTTTTTCAGCCAGTCTGACAAAACAGAGACAGGCATTTTGGGATGGTCAGTATGCGATGATTGATTATGACAGTGGAATTTTTTCTTATTCGGAGGCAGAGAATGCTCCTTTTAAAATCGGGATGATGCCCTATCCGGCGCAAAAGGCTGAGGATGCCTGCTATGCAATTAATCCGGTATATTGTCTGGCAATTCCCAAGAGATTGGAAAATGAGCCCGAAAAGCTGCTGCTGATGAAAAAAGTATTTACTTTTCTCAGTACGCAGGAGGGGCAGGAGGCTATGCAGGAGGAAAGTATTAGAAGCAGCAATGTGATTGGCGTGGATCTGACACAGGAAATGCCGTCACAGAATATGATTGCGCAGGCAAGTGAGAGAGGAAATCTTTATCCACTGCCCAAATATGAACATTGTAAAGTGAGTATTTTCCCGCTGCAGCAGGCTGCGGTTCAAACGATTTTTGAGGGCGGAAGTGTGGATGCCGCAATCTCGATGATCGATCAGAGCATCCGTGAGGAACTGACGAAAGATGTACCTGAGGCAGAATATGAGGTATTAACGACGGCGACTGAAGATTTTTCAATGCTGGAGACCAGTTATTTGATTGCGGATATACTGAAACAGTTAACCGGAGCGGATATCGGCATTATGCTTAACGGAGGCTTCTTCAGGTCTAATCTTGCAATGCTGAATCAGGGTGAAGTGACGTCGGATGTGAGTCTGTTTGTCATGAAGGGCATGGGGACAGAAGATTATCTGACGACCTATTCCATGACAGGAAAACAGATTAAAAATTTGCTTGAACATCCGATCATCAATGGAGAGGAAATCGATTCTTATATTGCGGCCTCCGGTCTGAAGGTGGAATATGCGCCGTGGAATGAGCGCGGTACCAGAGTATTGAAGGTATCTATGGAAGACGGCAGTGAGTTGAAGGATGATCAGGTATATACAGTGGCAGCTTATCAGGGAGCAATCGCTGAAAACTATATCACGGAGGTACAGCAGACCTATGAACAGTCAGGCCCCGTTGAGGAAGTCATGAAACAGGCGCTGGGACAATATGAGACAGTATCACCGGACATTCAGAACAGAGTCAAGCTGGTATGGCCGAAGAAGGAAAGGTAATGCGGGGGGACTTGAATTTCTCACATTTCAGTGTTAGAGTAATTAACGTGGTCATTGTATATGCTATAAAAGCAGAGGATGTATATCATGAAAGAAGGTTTTAAAATGGTAAAAGTAGACGTGATTTCGGGCTTTCTTGGAGCGGGAAAGACAACACTGATCAGAAAGCTGTTAAAGGACGGCCTGCAGAATGAGCAGGTAGTTTTGATTGAAAATGAGTTTGGAGAAATCGGAATTGACGGAGGATTTTTAAAGGAAGCCGGGATTGAGATTAAGGAAATGAATTCGGGCTGTATCTGCTGCTCTCTAGTGGGAGATTTTGGAAAATCCTTACTGGAGGTCATTAAGACTTATCATCCAGCTCGTATTCTGATCGAACCTTCAGGGGTAGGCAAATTGTCTGATGTCCTCAAGGCAATCGAAAATGTGGCAGAGGAAGCAGGCATTGTTATCAATAGTGCATCGGTAGTTGTAGATGCCAAGAAGTGCAAGGTATATATGAAGAACTTTGGAGAGTTCTTTGAAAATCAGGTGGAGTATGCAAGAGCAATTATTTTGAGCCGGACACAGGATGTCACAGAGGACAAGCTGCAGGAATGTGAAGCATTACTGCGTGAGCATAATACAGAAGCGCATATCGTGACGACTCCATGGGAAGAACTGAGCGGCACACAAATTTTGGACGCCATGGAGCATATAAGCGATTTAACGAAGGAACTGGAGCATGAGATGCATGAACATCATCATGAGCACGCTCACGAGCATGACCATGAACACGAGCACGAGGAGCATGATGAGGACTGTACCTGCGGCTGTCATGACCACGACCACGAGCACGGTCACGACCACGACCATGAGCATGACCATGAACACGAGCACGAGGAGCATGATGAGGACTGTACCTGCGGCTGTCATGACCACGACCACGAGCATCATCATGAGCATGGACATCATCATGCCGATGAAGTATTTACCAGCTGGGGCATGGAAACCGGTGCAAAATACACAGAGGAACGTCTCAAGACCATTATGCAGAAGCTGAGCAAGGATACCTCCTACGGAATCATTCTCCGTGCAAAGGGCATGGTAGCAGGCGAAGGAGCAGAATGGCTGTTCTTTGATATGGTTCCGGAAGAATATGAGATACGAAAGGGAGCAGCACAATTTACAGGGCGCATCTGTGTGATTGGTTCTAAGATCAATGAAGAAAAATTGAAAGAGCTTTTTGGTGAAGTGTTATGAGAAGATATGAAATGCCGGTGTTTATCGTAAATGGCTTTTTAGACAGCGGGAAGACTTCCTTTATTAAAAATGTAATAGACCAGAAACAGTTCAGTGAGTTTAAAAAAATTCTGCTTCTTCTCTGTGAGGAGGGAGAGGTGGAATATGAGGAAGCCTTTTTAAAGAAAAACGGAATCACGGCGGTAGCCGTGTCAGAGGAAGAATTTGATGCAGCACATTTGGCGTCAATGGAACAGACCTATAAGCCTTGGGCAGTCATCATTGAATACAATCCGATGTGGAAGGCGATTAAGCCGGATGAAAAAAAGCTGCCGGATAACTGGGAAATCTATCAATCGATTACGACAGTCAATGCGGCGACCTTTGAAGTATACCGCAACAATATGAAATCACAGGTATCCGAAACGCTCAAGGATGTGGATATGGTTTTGTTCAACCGCTGCAATACAGAAATGAATCTGTCCTCCTATAGGCGCAGTGCAAAAGCACTCAGCAATGGAGTGCAGATCATTTTGGAGCATGAAGACGGTTCAATTATTCCTCTTGCAGAACAGCTTCCGTATAGCTTGGATGATCCGGTCATCAAGGTAGAGGATGATGACTATGGAATCTGGTATTTGGATGCTATGGAACGTTCTGATATGTATGAAGGAAAGAAGGTTACCTTTGTTGGCCGCGTGGCGAAGCTGCATAGTAATGATTCAGATTGGTGTGCGGTCGGACGGCAGGTCATGACTTGTTGTGCGGATGATACACAGATGCTGGGGTATTTGGTACACTATCCCGGAGCCGGAATGATTGACAGAGGTTCTTGGGTACGCGTAGAGGCAGAAATTGCAATTGAATATAAAAAAGAATATCGCAGGGAAGGTCCTGTTCTATATGCAACAAAAATCAGCGGGGCACAGGCACCCGCTGATGAGATGATTTATTTGTAAAGAATTAAGTGGTTGATTCGGTGGTTGCTTTAAAGGAAAGCTTCAGGCAGATTGGAGTCACAACTGCGGATACGACAATCAGCAAAATGATTGGTGCCAGATATTTTGTATCGAGCATTCCGGTATCGATTGCTTTTTGTGCAACAATCAGTGCGACCTCACCTCTTGTCATCATGCCGAGTCCGATGCGTATGGAATCCTTTGTATCAAATCCGGTCAGTCTGGATACCAGTCCACAGCCGATCAGCTTGCTGACCAATGCAACCAGTATCAAAGCAATTGTAAACCACAGCATAGACAGGCTGAAGGAATTTAGGTTGGTCTTGAGTCCAATGGATGCAAAAAAGATTGGTCCAAAGAACATATATCCGGTGGAATCTATTTTCTTTTCAATATAATCACTTGATTTCAAATTGCAGAGCATGACGCCTGCACAATATGCGCCTGTAATGTCGGCAATTCCGAAGAAGGTTTCGGCGGCCCAGGCAAGACCAAAGCATAATGCCAGTCCATAGACAGCAACGCGTTGACTGTCCTCATGGTTTTTAAACAGCTTTGGAGCAAATTTGTTGATCAGAAGTCCCAGTACCACAGCCAAGGCAAAGAAAAGAATCGTTTTGATTAAAGTCATTGCGATTCCGCCGCCTGCATTGTTGCCTGCACCGGCGCTTCCGGTCATATTGGAGACAATCGTCAGGACGATGATTCCAAGGACATCATCAATGATGGCAGCGGAGATGATCGTTGTTCCAACGGCTCCCTGCAGTTTGCCGAGATCGCGCAAAGCCTGAATGGTGATGCTGACTGAGGTAGCGGTTAAGACCGTTCCGATAAATAATGCGGCTCCGAATTCTGCCGTGCCGGGTGATGCAAATCCATTAAAGATCATATATAACAATGTACCGAACAGCAATGGCAGGAGTACACCGCCGGTGGCAATCAGAAATGATTTCAGCCCGGCTTTTTTCAGGTCTTCCAGATTGGTACTGAGTCCGGCATAGAACATCAGCAGAATGACACCGATTTCCGCAGCCTTATCTAAAAAATTGTTTCCGCTGATCAGTCCGAGAATGCTGGGGCCGATCAACAGGCCGGCAAGCAGTTCTCCGACGACGGGCGGAATATTGATCTTTTTGCCAATAAGCCAAATGTTTTTGCTATCAGAATGATGATAGCGAGTTGTCCAATCAGGACTGTGGTAGATACTACCGGTAATGTATCCATAATTCATTTCCCCCTTTTGTATGAAACGTAACAATATAAAAATATCATAATATAATCAATAGTATCTGGTCAAGAGTATTTCACGGGAAAGACATTCCTACGGGATGTCCTTGGTGGACATACAAATGTCGTTATTTTTGCATTTATCTATTGTATAATCAAAATCTTTGTATTATACTGTTTCAGACAAAGCAGGAAGGGGAATCATAAAATGGCATTGACACTATCCAATAAAGCAAAAGCAGTAAAACCGTCCTCCACCTTGGCAATTACAGCGAAGGCAAAGGAGATGAAGGCAGAGGGAATCGATGTGGTCGGATTCGGAGCAGGAGAGCCTGACTTCAATACGCCCGATAATGTATGTAATGCTGCCGTAAATGCGATTAAGGATGGCTTTACAAAATATACACCGGCATCCGGAACCGTAGAATTGAAAAAAGCAATCTGTAAGAAATTTCAGGAGTTTAACCATCTGGAGTATCAGCCGAATCAGATTGTCGTCAGCAATGGAGGAAAGCATGCTCTTTCCAATATTTTTGATGCGATTCTGAATCCGGGTGATGAAGTGATCATCTTGGCACCTTATTGGCTCAGCTATCCGGAAATGGTAAAGCTGTCAGATGGAGTTCCGGTGTTTGTATACACGAATAAGGCTCAGCACTATAAGGCAACGGCAGAGCAGATTCAAAGCGCAATTACACCAAAGACCAAAGCATTGGTTCTGAATTCACCCAGCAATCCAACCGGCATGATTTATACAGAAGAGGAGCTGCGTGCGATTGCAGATGTGGTTGTAAAGAATGATATTTATGTTGTTGCGGATGAGATGTATGAGTATCTGATTTATGGAAATGAGAAGCATTACAGCATTGCTTCGTTTAATGAGGAAATTTATAAGAGAACCATTACGTGTTCAGGTCTGTCTAAGAGCTATTCTATGACAGGCTGGAGAATCGGCTATACAGGTTCCAGCGTGGAGATTGCAAAGCTGATGTCTTCCATTCAGAGTCATGCGACTTCTAATCCAAATTCCATTGCACAGAAAGCGGCACTTGAGGCTTTGACAGGCCCGCAGGGTGATGTGGAGAAGATGCGGGAGGAATTTAACAAGCGCCGTGTCTATATGTATGAAACGGTTTCCAAGATGCCATATGTGACCACAATAGAGCCTAAAGGTGCGTTTTATCTGTTTGTAGATGCATCGGAGGTTTTGAATAAAGAGTATCAGGGTGAAAAAATTAAGACAACGGGCAGGCTGGCAGATATTTTGCTTTCAGACTATGCAGTTGCAATTGTTCCTTGTGCAGATTTTGGCTATCCGGAGTGTTTTCGTCTGTCCTATGCAATTTCCATTGAGCAGATCAAAAAGGGTCTGGAAAGAATAGAAGCATTTTTGAAAGGACTGGAATAATGGCTGACAGACATGAACGTATCGGCAGAGATTTGGTAAAGAAGGGCAGCATTACCGAGTATTATACGGATACCATTCAATTGCCGGATGGAAAACTTACTTATTTTGATTTCATCAAACATAAAGGAGCCGCAGCAATCGTACCGGTGAACAGTGAGGGAAAGATTCTGATGGTCAGGCAGTATCGCAATGCCATTGATTCTTATACACTTGAGATTCCTGCAGGCGGACGCAACGGCTTGGAGGAACCGACCATTGATACGGCTTACAGGGAACTGGAGGAGGAGACTGGATACAGAACCGAGCATCTGGAGCTTTTGACCAGTCTGTATACGACGGTGGCATTCTGCAATGAGAAAATTGACATCTTCTATACGAATCAGTTGATTCCGTCACAGCAGCATTTGGATGAGGATGAGTTCATTGACGTAGAAGCCTATGACGTGGAAGAACTTGTTGCGATGATTTATGATGGCAGGATTGTTGATGCGAAGACGATGGTCGGCATTCTGGCATACAAAAATAAATATTTATAATCAAGACATGTTCGGAATCAGTCTGCATATACTGGTACTAAGGAAATGGTCAGGCAGTATAAGCAATGAATCTGTTTCGTGCAATCAAAGAGCCATCCTTGCAGAGGAAATGGCTCTTTTTCTTTTTCGGCGGTGTCTGTATTGGTGTGCTATTTGCCAATCTGCTGGGACGTGGGTATATGGATCAAATCAATCTGCTGAGTGAATATCTTCTGCAGAAATATCGAGGGTCAGAGATACGAAGCGGGGAACTCTTCTGGTATTGTCTCAGGACACGGATTCTTCCAATGTGCTACATTTGGATGTTTGGGCTAACCATGTTCGGACGTGTGGCAGGATACTGGTATGTGTCATGGTATGGATTTGCCACAGGAGCATTGCTTTCTGTAGCAACCATGCGTTTTGGTGCAAAGGGAGTCTTATTGTGCATTGTGGGGGTGCTGCCGCAGTATCTGCTTTATATTCCGGCATTGTTTCTGCTGCTGTTGATGAGTGCAGGAGTATCTGCACGACTCTATGGAAAAGGCGGGTATATGTGCGGGGGACGCAAGAAGCTGGTTGGTATTTATTTCGCACTTTTTGTAGTGCTTGCTCTGGTTTGCATAATCGGAGCCGTGTGTGAAAGTTATGTAAATCCATTCCTCCTGAAAAAAATATTAAAATTATTTTAGATGCTGATATTACAAGATGTTGTGATACAAAAAATGACTTCGGACGACATGTTGTACTTCATGACAAAAATGGCTGAAATGCCCAAAAAATAAGGGAAAATACCGTTTGCTTTTCTTGGAAAATCTGCTTATAATGTAATTTGTAAGTGCGTTGGGACAGGCAGGATGACTATACAAGGGAAGGTTTTTTACAGCATGGAACAAGAGATATTGGGATTCATAACTTATTTACATAATGTGAAGAAGACTTCTAATAACACTGAGATGTCTTATAAGAGGGATTTGACAAAATTCCGTAAATACATGGAAGAACAAGGCGTTGAAAGTGTTGATCAGATTACGGCAACAAATTTAAATTCGTTTATATTATATTTAGAAAAGAACGGTTTTGCAGCAGCAACCATATCCAGAAATATTGCAGCCATTAAGGCTTTTTTTCACTATTCCTTTAAAGAGGGTACAATCAAGTCAGACCCCTCGGAAGCATTAAAATCCCCTAAGATCGAAAAACGTGTGCCGGAGGTATTGACGCCGGAGGAAGTAGTTCGTCTACTGGAACAGCCCAAAGGTGACGCACCGAAAGAATTGCGTGACAAGGCAATGCTGGAGCTGTTGTATGCGACAGGAATCAGAGTATCAGAGCTGATCAGTATTTGTGTTGATGATATCAATCTGCAGATGGGCTATATTGTCTGCAAGGATGCCAATAAGGAACGAATCATTCCGTTTGGTTCAGAAGCGAAGCACGCATTGATACATTATTTGAATCAGGGCAGGGAAGCGATGATTTCAGACAACAATTCACATGTGTTATTTACAAATTGTTCAGGACAGCAGATGAGTCGTCAGGGCTTTTGGAAGCTGATTAAGTATTATGCCAAGAAAGCAGGCATTGAGTCGGATATTACACCGCATACACTCAGACATTCTTTTGCAGCACATCTTGTGGAGAATGGAGCAGATCTTCGCTCTGTACAGGAAATGCTGGGGCATTCAGATATTTCCACAACCCAGATATACGCCAGCATGAACCACAATCGAATCCGTGAAGTATATGCCAAAGCACATCCACGTGGATAAAGTGCTGCTCAACAGAACACCTGCTGACTTTATGACTATTATGAATTTAAAAGCATTGAAATTAGTAAGCATTGAGATTAGTAAGCATTGAGATTAGTAAGCATTGAGATTAGTAAGCATTGAAACTAATAAGCATTGAAATTAGTAAGCGTTGAAACTAATAAGCATTGAACAGAGGGGAAATCTTTGGATTTCTCTTTTTTTACAACAATGGGATGTATATTAAAAAAAAGACTGTTTACATCCCCAAAATGCTTGAAAAGTGAAAAATTTATGCCAAAATTCGGAATAAATGGATGCACATGAAGAAAAGAATGAATTTACATCCCGTTTTTGAAATAAAACGGGATGTAATGCAAGATTTTATTTCACATACGTCCCATTTCATAAAATTGAAGCATTATTTTAGAAAAATAATTACAAGAATGGGATAATAAAATTACAAAAGGAGAAAATACATCCCAGTAGGAATAGTTAGAGTTTTCAGTGCCCCGAGCATTATGCCAGCCATACCTACGGTTGCCAGCCACATTTATAGTTGCCAGCCATACCTACGGTTGCCAGTCACATCTATAGTTGCCAGTAGCGGCGGAGATTCCAGGTGCATAGGCAGGTGGTCAGAATCTGACTGACGAGAAGGCCGTACAGGTAGCCGCGGATGCCAAAGTGCGGGATGGCATACAGGACGAACAGGATGCGGATGGTGATGCCAATCAGACTGTATACGAAGCTGGCAGTGGTGCGTCCGAGTCCGTGCATGACGCTGTTCAGGGTGGTTGTCATGTAGAGAAAAGGACATATAAAAGCAAGCGTCATAATGAAATCACCGGCAAGACTGCTCTGAAACAGAATACGCCCAATCAGGTTGCCGCATATCAGAAATCCGATGGTGCTGAAGAAGCCAAGTGCGAGGCAGGTACAGATACACTTTTTAACGGTTGCAGCCACATCGGCATCTTTGCCGCGGCTGTCAGATTCTGATACCATCGGAAGCAGGATGACAGAGGCGGAATTAACAATTGCCGCAGGAAACAGGATGACAGGGAGTGCCATACCGGTCAAAATGCCAAATGTACTGAGTGCATCAGAAGAATTGTAGCCAAATTGCAGCAGGCGGTTCGGAATATAGATAGCTTCTGCGGCAGTCAGCAGATTCAGAATAATACGGCTTGAACTCAGTGGAGCAGCAAGGCGCGTGACACGTTTCATACAGGGAAAAAGGTTTCGGATGTCTGTAGCCGAAGCAGCACCGGAAGTTTTTCTAATGCATAAATATGCACAGATGAGGGAGTATATCATGGCGGCAGTTTCTCCGACTACGGTTCCGAGAACAACGGTTCGGAGCGGAATTGTGCCGATATCCTGAAAGTATATGACATAGACAAAATACACCGAGAGAACACGCACAGTCTGTTCTACAAGCTGAGACAGGGCCGGTACACGGGTTTTCTTCTGCCCGAAAAAATATCCGTTGCACAGACTGTGCATGGCTTCCAGCGGAATGGAGCATGCAAGGATCTGCAGCAGCGGTGTACAGCGAGCCTCGTGAATGAGATGCACAGCAATGCGGTCAGCATTCCCAAAGAGGGCAAGAGCACAGAAAATCGAAAGTGTGGACGACAGCAGGAAACCGGCAAGCAGATAGTCCTTTACAGAAGCCCCGGTGCGCCGTTCATTGATTTCAGCAATGACCTTGGATACAGCAGTTTGAATGCCGGCACAGGTCAGGGCATAGCAGACGGCTGAGACAGGAAAAATCAGTTGATAGATTCCGATTCCCTCTGCACCGATTGTATGCGACAGGAATATTCTATAGAAGAAACCTATGATACGGCTGAGAAAGCCGGCAGAGGTCAGCATGATTGTGCCTTTTACGATGGGATGCTTAGAATTCATGAAGAAACGCGCCTTTCAGGTGTTGTTTCAGTATATTCACGCAGGTGTGTTGACAGAACAAAATTGTAATGCTATTATGCTAATGGATGAATTCTTAGGGGTTTACTAGGAATTAAAACAGGGCCCTTGGAATGCATAGATAGGAGTTGAATATGATTTATTTAGATAATGCGGCTACGACAAGGACCGCACCGGAAGTCGTGGAGGCTATGCTTCCTTATTTTACTGAACTGTACGGAAACCCGAGCAGCGTATATGATTTGGCGGCACACAGCAAGAAAGCCATCACAGAGAGCCGGGAGACAATCGCACAGGCGCTTGGAGCAGATACAAATGAAATATATTTTACGGCCGGAGGCTCGGAAGCAGATAACTGGGCATTGGTCGCAACGGCAGAGGCTTATGCGGACAAGGGAAAGCATATCATCACATCAAAGATAGAGCACCATGCCATTTTGCACACATGCGATTATCTTGAGAAGCGCGGGTATGAAATCACCTACATCAATGTTGATGAGAATGGTGTGATCATTCTGGAGGAACTGGAAAAAGCCATTCGTGAAGATACGATTTTGATTTCGGTGATGTTTGCAAACAATGAAATCGGCACGATTCAGCCGATTCGTGAAATCGGTGCAATTGCAAAAGCACATGGAGTTCTGTTTCACACAGATGCGGTACAGGCATTTGGACAGCTGCCCATTCATGTGGATGAATATCAGATTGATATGCTGAGTGCCAGCGGGCATAAGCTGAATGGTCCCAAAGGTGTCGGATTCTGTTATATCCGCAAGGGAATCAAAATACGTTCCTTCATACACGGAGGCGCACAGGAGAGAAGCAGACGTGCAGGAACGGAAAATGTGCCGGGAATCGTAGGTATGGGCAAGGCGGTGGAACGTGCACTGCGTATTATGGAGGAAAAGACGAAGCAGGAAATTGCTTTACGGAATTATTTGATTGGACGAATTTTAACAGAGGTTCCGTATACGAGATTGAACGGAGACAGAGCCAATCGGCTTCCGAATAACGCGAATTTTAGCTTTGAATTTATTGAAGGGGAGTCTCTGTTGATTATGCTGGATATGGAGGGAATCTGTGGCTCCAGCGGTTCTGCCTGCACATCGGGCTCACTTGACCCTTCACATGTATTGCTTGCAATCGGGCTCAGGCATGAGATCGCACATGGCTCTTTGCGACTGACGCTGAGCGAGGAAAATACGAGAGAAGAAATGGACATTGTTGTAGATAAGGTCAAGGCAATTGTTGAGAAGCTGAGAAATATGTCACCGCTGTATGAAGATTTCATGAAGAAAAATATGTTGAAAGCCTGAAATACAGCACGTATATTGACATGTCATATGCGTAAACAGGAGGAAGCAAAAATGTACTCAGAAAAGGTAATGGATCATTTCTCAAATCCGAGAAATGTAGGGGAAATAGAAGATGCGAGTGGTGTCGGAACAGTGGGTAATGCAAAGTGTGGCGACATCATGCGTATCTATCTGGATATTGATGAAAATCAGATCATACGGGATTGCAAATTCAAGACATTTGGCTGTGGGGCAGCAGTGGCGACCAGCTCAATGGCAACCGAACTGATCAAGGGAAAGTCTGTTCAGGAAGCCATGCAGGTTACCAATCAGGCGGTTATGGAAGCACTTGACGGTCTGCCGCCGGTCAAGGTTCATTGCTCACTGCTTGCAGAGGAAGCAATACATGCGGCTTTGTGGGATTATGCAGAAAAGCATGACATCAAGATTGATGGCCTGCAGAAGCCCAAGAGTGATATCCATGAGGGAGAAGAGGAAGGCGAGCAATATTAGAATTGCCCGAGAAAAACCGTAAGTAGGAATGATTATGATTGTTCATAGCACGAAGGAGAGAAGATGGGGAAGAAAGTAGTGGTCGGTATGTCCGGAGGTGTGGATTCCTCCGTGGCGGCATACTTGCTGAAACAACAGGGCTATGAGGTCATTGGTGCCACAATGCAAATCTGGCAAGAGGAGCCGGAAACGGTTCAGGAGGAAAATGGTGGCTGCTGCGGCTTGACGGCGGTAGAGGATGCGCGCCGTGTTGCACAGATGCTGGATATTCCTCATTATGTCATGAATTTCAAGCAGGAGTTCAAGACCTGCGTAATAGATTACTTCGTAGAAGCATATCTGAACGGACAGACACCAAATCCGTGTATTGCCTGTAACCGATATGTGAAGTGGGAATCTTTGCTGAAGCGCAGCCTGGAGATTGGCGCGGATTATATTGCAACGGGACATTATGCACAGGTGAGCATGCTTCCGAATGGAAGGTATAGCCTGAAAATGGCTTCCTCCGCGAAGGATCAGACCTATGCTCTTTACAATCTGACACAGGAACAGCTCTCGCATACGCTGATGCCGGTCGGAGAGTATACAAAGGATGAAATCAGAGCAATTGCGGAAAAGATCGGACTGTGCGTAGCACATAAGCCGGACAGCCAGGATATATGCTTTGTACCGGACAATGACTATGGACGCTTTATCAGCGAGACGGTACCGGACAGAGTGCCGGGAGAAGGAAATTATGTCCTGAGTGACGGAACCGTTATCGGACGGCATAAAGGTGTGATTCATTATACAATCGGTCAGCGAAAGGGACTGAACCTTGCCATGGGACATCCGGTTTTTGTGCAGGAAATCAGGCCGGAGACGAATGAAGTCGTCATTGGAGAGCATGAGGATGTATTTACCGAAGAACTTGTATGCAATCGTCTCAATGCGATGGCGGTACCGGAGCTTGAGGATGGAAAAGAAGTCCTTGCAAAAATCAGATACAGCCACAAGGGGGCAGCGTGTACACTGCACAGAGAAGGTGCAGACAGGGTACGTGTTGTATTCAGAGAGCCGGTTCGGGCTGTAACACCGGGACAGGCTGTTGTTTTTTATGAAAATGACTTTATTTACGGCGGCGGAACAATCATGGCAGAGAGGTAATACAATGGGTATAACAGGTGATTTTCATTTACATACATCGTTTTCCAGCGACAGTGATACACCCATGGCGGAGATGATTGAGCAGGGTATCAAAATGGGCCTGAAAAATATGTGCTTTACAGAACATATGGACAGGGATTTTTTGCGGCGTACGGAGGAAGATCCGGATTTTGAAGTGGATACGGCGGCCTATTTTCCAAAATGTATGGAACTGAAAGAATGCTATCAGGACAGGATACAGGTGTTGTTCGGCGTGGAACTCGGACTGCAGCCGCATGTAGCAGAAGCATACAGAAACTATATTAAAGAGTATCCGTTTGATTTTATCATTGGCTCGTCACATCTCTGCCATCGGAGGGATCCGTTTCTGCCGGAGTTTTATGAAGGCAGGGAAGAACGGACTGCCTATAGGGAATATTTTGAGAGTATTTTGGAAAATATCAAGGCTTATGACGGTTACGATGTGTATGGGCATCTTGACTATACTGTGCGTTACGGGCCGCATAAAAATCAATTCTATACTTATGAGGCTTATGCAGATGTGATTGATGCCATTCTGTGGGCATTGATTGATGCGGACAAGGGCATTGAACTGAATACCGGAGGCTTCAAATATGGACTCGGTCATCCAAATCCGACTGAAGCTGTCCTCAGAAGGTATCGTGAGCTGGGCGGTGAAGTTATTACCGTTGGCTCCGATGCACATATGCCGCAATATATCGCTTATGAATTTGAAAGGGCGGCTGCCATATTGCAGGACTGTGGTTTTCGGTATTACACAATATTTCAAAATAGAGAAGCTGAGTTTATAAAACTTTGATTTCGTGGCTAAATGTATGCGCAGAGAGGAATATATCTACTTTGCACAAGAGAAAATACAAAGAAAATCTATGTTTCGTGAAATTTGCACTTGTAATTTATCTATATATTAGGTAAAATAGACGTGCTGATAAAATTAGTGCACTTATTTGGTGTGCTTAAGATTAAAATAATAAAACCTAGGAGGAATTTCAAATGGCAGTAA
>CAZABT010000026.1:10858-28282 GCA_964483395.1 uncultured Lachnospiraceae bacterium | reverse complement strand
CTTAACCGTAAAGAATACCAAAACACCTTCTATGAAAATACAGACGATTACCTTCCAGAAGGAAGGAAAAACGCTGCAAATACAGATTGAAAGGAACAAAGTTTTATGATAAAATAGGAACGATATTTATCGTACAGGAATGTATGGATGTGACAGAGGATACCTTGTTTGATGCAATGCGTTTGATGGATGTGGTATAAAGTGTGTAAAAAGTGTGCAGTAGAGCAATTTGAGAAAAAGTAAGCGGGCGAAAAG
Source organism: uncultured Lachnospiraceae bacterium (assembly GCA_964483395.1). GTDB lineage: Bacteria > Bacillota > Clostridia > Lachnospirales > Lachnospiraceae > JAAYYM01. The sequence continues at coordinate 28,027 of CAZABT010000026.1, read as the reverse complement.
CCTTGATAACAGGAGGTTTAAGATAGAATGGAACAGTATAAGCAGGAATTTATAGAATTTATGGTAGACTCAAATGTATTGAAATTCGGAGACTTCACATTGAAAAGCGGCAGAAAATCACCTTTCTTTATGAACGCAGGCTCTTATGTGACTGGTAGACAGCTGAGCAGGCTCGGTGAATATTATGCAAAGGCGATCCATGATTGTTATGGCGAGGACTTTGATATTCTGTTCGGACCGGCATATAAAGGGATTCCGCTCAGTGTGGCGACCACAATTGCCTTTGATCGGCTTTATGGTAAGGAAATCAAGTATTGCTCTAACCGCAAGGAAGCTAAGGATCACGGAGATACCGGCATCCTGCTTGGTTCTCCAATCAAGGATGGAGACAGAGTTGTGATCATTGAGGATGTAACGACTTCCGGAAAATCGATTGAAGAAACCTTTCCGATCATTCAGGCACAGGGAAAAGTAGAAATGATTGGTCTGATGGTTTCTTTGAACCGCATGGAAAAAGGAAAGGGTGAACAGAGTGCCCTGCAGGAAATTCAAGAGACTTACGGTTTTAAAACAGGTGCTATTGTAACAATGCAGGAGGTCGTAGAGCATTTGTATAACCGTCCGTATCAGGGAAATATTTATATAGATGATAGTTTAAAGAAGGCAATAGATGCATACTATGCAACCTATGGAGTGAAATAAGGATATCAGCGTAAAATAAGGATATCAGACAGGAGATTTAGATGCCTAGAAAAAGCTTCATGTTTACGACAAGAAAACATTCCAGAAATGGAATTATATCCGTTATTTTAGGAATCACATCATTGACCGGTTTGGTCACATCAATCTTGATCTCCTTTGCAAACAGAGGTGATACGCCTTTGCGCTTTGGCGGAGTGGGGTTGGTCGGAATGATTTCGGCGGTACTTGGTTTTATTGTCGGACTCATGAGTACCAAGGAGTATGATTCCTATATGCTGTTTCCGAGAATGGGTGTTATTTTAAATGGTCTGGCTGTGTTTGCATGGGCTTATATCATCATCATCGGAATCTATGGAATGAATATGTGAGAAAGAACAGAAAGACATATTGACAGACGATATTGTGAAGAGAGAGTTAAGGAGTCAGGAATGGAACGTTATGAGCTTTCAATTGAGCGAATCAAAGCATGTCTTACGGAAGAGACTGTAAAGGAGCCGTTTTTATCTTATTTTAAGAAGACGGCTTCTTTTACGTTACTAGTGAACGAGGTATATGAGACTGTTAGAACAGGTGAATATGCCAAGCTGTCAATGCAGGAACTGCAGAGATATAATCATGAGCTGTATGAGGATATTCTGCCGGAGCAGTATGCCGTAAGCTATGCGAATCCGACCTTTGCGGCAGAACAGTTGGGAGAGTATGGTTCTTGTCTGTCGTTTTTATATACGGAGCTCAGAGGAATGATTCCGGATGCCTTTGAACAGCAGATAGAGTTTATGACGATTTATCAGGAACTGTTCATAGAAATTTATAATATGTTTGAGGTCGGCTATGATGAAGAAAGAACCACGCCGGAAGTCGAAGATGTGAGAAAAGCGCTGTATTGGTTTGTCAGTGACAACTGTGACATCTGTGTCACAAGAAGGATTGAAGCCCAATTAAAGCCTCTTTCCGGTGATTTTGCAACGAAACTTATTATGGAATCTAATCTGTTAGACCTGCGTTACCTGTATCAATTCGGAGAATACGTTTCAGAGAATGAACTGGAAACGGCAAAATATCTGAATGCGATGTCTGCGCAGGAGCTTCAGAAACTGGCAGATGTCTATACGGAGGGCTATCGACTGGGATTTGTCAACAGTGGCCGTGATCTGAGCAAAAAAAAGGTAGTCAATATCAGGTATCGTCTGGGCTTTGAGCGAATGGTGCGGGCGGCAGTCGAAAATTTCAAGAAAATGGGGCTCAGTCCGACCATTTACCGTGCGGCGGTTCATAGCATTGATCGTAAAGGACAATTGAAAATAGGCTATTATGGGGCCATTGCAAATAAACAATATGAATTTGACCACAGCGAGGATGAGGCTCTTTATCTAGACCGTGATTTTGTGAATCGCCGCATTGGCGTGCTGAAGGCCGCCTATGAGGAAAATAAGGATTGGGCAGCTCTGTTTGCAGGCCCTGCATGCATTGAAACGTTCGGAGAACTGCCGTTTACTCCAAAGTCATGCGAAGCTGCTCTGCGGCTGACAGAACATCAGCAGAAATACGCTGTCACTTATTCTGCCAAGGCAGGAGAAATTGTGAATCAGTATATCAGGGGTGAAGAAAGAAGCTTTACCATCATTTCCTTTCCAATTCCTGAAATTGGTGAGAAATTCAAGGAAATATTTGATGCGACCATAGCGGTCAATACATTGGATTACATGCGTTATCAGAGTATGCAGCAAGGCTTGATTGATCTGTTAGATACTGCTGTTTATGTAAAAATCGTTGGAATGAACGGAAACCATACGGAGTTAAGAGTGGCATTATATCCTCTGATGGATGCAGAACATGAAACAATTTTTGAAAATTGTGTTGCAGATGTCAATATTCCTGTGGGTGAGGTATTTACTTCCCCTGTACTTGCCGGAACGACAGGCGTACTGCATGTGAAGGAATCCTATCTGGAGGAGCTGCGGTATGAAAATCTTGAATTGATCTTCCGGGATGGATATGTTACGGACTATGCCTGTACCAATTATGAGGATGAAAAGGAAAACAGGAAGCTGATCAAGGATCATATTCTCTATCATCATGAGACATTGGCAATGGGCGAGTTTGCCATTGGTACGAATACGACTGCCTATCGTATGGCAAAAAAATACGGTATCGAGGATCGACTTCCAACTTTGATTGCAGAAAAGACGGGACCTCATTTTGCAGTGGGTGATACGTGCTACAGCTACAGTGAGGAAATCAGGGTGTATAACCCGGATGGCAAGGAAATTGTTGCAAGAGACAATGAGAAGTCGCTTCTTCGCAAGTCAGACATGGGAAGGGCTTATGACCAGTGTCATACCGATATTACGATTCCGTATGATGAATTGGGAGAACTGACGGCAGTAAGGAAGGATGGAAGTGAAATCCCGATCATCCTGCAGGGAAGATTTGTGCCGGAATTTTGTGAAGAACTGAATCAGGCTTTAGACGAATTAGATGGATTTCGGAGAAACCATTGACTAAAATATCCACAGTTAGTAAAATGGAACGGTAAATCGTAACCATATTGTTCAACAGCGGTATGGTTCCCATATAGAAAAGGAGCAGTCAAATGGCAAAGGTAGGTATTGTAATGGGAAGTGATTCCGATATGCCGGTTATGAGCAAGGCGGCAGACATATTGGAGCAGTTAGGCGTAGAATATGAGATGACAATCATTTCAGCACACAGAGAGCCGGAGGTATTTTTTGAATATGCGAAGAATGCAGAGGCAAAAGGATTTAAGGTCATCATTGCAGGAGCAGGCATGGCAGCGCACCTGCCGGGTATGTGTGCGGCAATCTTTCCGATGCCTGTCATTGGAATTCCGATGCACACTACATCATTGGGCGGGAAGGATTCGCTTTATTCTATCGTGCAGATGCCGTCAGGCATTCCTGTTGCTACGGTTGCTATCAATGGTGGAGCCAATGCAGGAATCCTTGCAGCCAAGATTCTTGCCGTATCAGATGATGTATTGTTGAAGAGACTGAAAGCATATTCCGAGAGCCTTAAAAGTGCAGTTGAGCAAAAGGCTGAAAAATTAGAGCAAATCGGATACAAAGAATACCTAAAACAGATGTAGAGGAGAAAAGAGATGGATTACAAAAGTGCAGGAGTAGATATTGAAGCCGGCTATAAGGCAGTCGAGCTGATGAAGGAGCATGTAAGGGGAACCATGAGACCGGAGGTGTTAGGCGGTCTGGGTGGATTTTCAGGTGCATTTTCCTTGAAAAATTTTAAAAATATGGAGAATCCGACACTGGTATCCGGAACTGACGGAGTCGGTACGAAGCTGAAGCTGGCATTTCTGTTGGATCAGCATGATACAATTGGCATTGACTGTGTAGCGATGTGTGTCAATGACATTGCATGCGCAGGCGGCGAGCCGCTGTATTTTTTGGATTATATCGCATGCGGCAAGAATGAACCTGAGAAGATTGCCCAGATCGTGAAGGGTGTCGCAGAAGGCTGCAAGCAGTCAGGTGCAGCATTGATTGGCGGAGAGACGGCTGAAATGCCGGGCTTTTATCCGGAGGATGAATATGATCTGGCTGGTTTTTCAGTTGGAATCGTTGATGAGAAGGATTTAATAACAGGCGCTACGATTAAGCCGGGCGATACGCTGATCGGCATCGCATCTTCAGGAGTTCACAGCAATGGATTTTCACTGGTGCGCAAGGTGTTTTCTATGGATAAGGCAAATCTGGCAAGATATATCGATACATTGGGAACAACGTTGGGAGAGGCGCTGCTGACTCCGACCAAAATCTACGTGAAGGCATTAAAGAGCGTAAAAGATGCGGGTGTTGTGATTAAGGGCTGCTCTCATATTACCGGAGGCGGTTTTTATGAGAATATTCCGAGAATGCTTCCTGAGGGAGTACGTGCAGTGATTCAGAAAAATTCTTATCCGGTGCTGCCGATTTTCCGATTGCTGCAGGAAACCGGAAATATTGCTGAAGAGATGATGTATAATACTTATAATATGGGTATCGGCATGATGCTTGCAGTTTCACCGGAGCAGGCAGACACTGCAGTTGCTGCAATTCGTGAAGCCGGAGAACAGGCTTATATCGTAGGTGGTATTGAAGCGGGAGACAAGGGAATATCCATCAAGGAATAACATGCGTTACATAACGGACGGAGGATCATTATATTATGAAGGTATTGATTATAGGCGGAGGCGGCAGAGAACATGCAATTGCCATGTGTGCAGCCAAAAGCCCAAGAGTGAGCAAATTATATTGTGCACCGGGAAATGCGGGCATTGCATCTATAGCGGAATGTGTGGATATTGGTGCCATGGAATTTGACCGATTAGTTGCATTTGCAGTGAAGGAACAGATTGATTTGACGATTGTCGGTCCGGATGACCCATTGGTGGCGGGCGCGGTAGATGCATTTGAGGCGGCGGGATTGAGAGCCTTCGGCCCAAGAAAGAATGCGGCAATTCTTGAGGGAAGCAAAGCATTTTCCAAGGACTTAATGAAAAAATATCAGATACCAACGGCTGCGTATGAGAATTTTGATACACCGGAAGCAGCACTTACCTATTTGGAAACAGCAAAGATGCCGATTGTGCTCAAGGCGGACGGACTGGCTTTGGGTAAGGGCGTTTTGATTTGTAATACGCTGGAGGAGGCGCGTGCCGGCGTTAAGACGATTATGCTGGATAAGCAGTTCGGAACAGCGGGCAATCGCATTGTGATTGAAGAATTCATGACCGGACGTGAGGTTTCCGTTTTATCCTATGTAGATGGTAAAACAATAAAAATTATGACGTCTGCGCAGGATCATAAACGCGCAAAGGACGGAGATCAGGGCCTGAACACGGGTGGAATGGGAACATTTTCGCCAAGTCCGTTCTATACGGAGGAAGTGGATGCGTTCTGCCGTGCAAATGTATATCAGAAAACGGTGGATGCGATGGCGGCTGAGGGCCGCGAGTTTAAAGGCATTATTTTCTTTGGTCTGATGCTGACAAAGGACGGGCCGAAGGTATTGGAATACAACGCCAGATTTGGTGACCCGGAGGCGCAGGTGGTTCTTCCGAGAATGAAAAATGACATCATTGATGTTATGGAAGCTTGTATTGACGGAACTTTAAACCAGATTGATCTGGAATTTGAAGATAATGCTGCAGTCTGTGTGGTACTGGCCTCTGCGGGATATCCGGAGCACTATGAGAAGGGACTGCAGATCGAGGGTCTGGAACGTTTTGACGGGCAGGAAGGATACTATGTATTTCATGCAGGGACAAAGCTACAGAATGGCAAGGTTGTAACAAACGGCGGACGTGTACTTGGTGTTACCGCTAAAGGAGCAGATCTGAAGACTGCAAGAAGAAATGCTTATGATGCGACGAACTGGATTGCGTTTGATAATAAATATTGTCGTAATGATATAGGTAAAGCCATTGACGAAGTGTGATAAATGGGATAAACTATAGTTAATAATCTGTATAAAGAAGCTGCTAAGGTTTATCTATCTGCTTATTTGTGTGAGAAAGCCTAAAAAGGACACAAAGCAGAATTATACTCAAACAGGGGATGAAGAGATGGCTAAAGATTTGGGGTATATTACATTTGGCAGGCCTGCACAATGTTGTGTGTGCGGTGGTTCGTTAGTGTATAAGGGAGTCGGAGAGTATCAATGCAGTGAATGTCACAGCGTTGAGTATGATGATTATGGTAAAGTGCGTCTTTATATTGAGGCACATAACGGTGCTACTTCGGCAGAAATATCTGATGCGACAGGTGTATCACAAGCGAAAATCAGACAAATGCTGAGGGATGAGCGGCTGGAGGTAACACCGGATTCCGTGGCGTTTCTGCATTGCGAGATATGTGGTATTGACATTCGCTCCGGAAAGTATTGTGCATCCTGTGAGTCTAAGCTGCGTAAAGATAGTGTGGCCGAGAGCCGGATGTCTCATAGCAGTAAGGTACATGGCTTTGGATCGGCCAATCGTGGTGAGGACTGCAAGAGAAGATTTATGCGCTAGTCCAAATGATGCGGTGATGCGTTCAGGCAGAAAAATGCGATAACTGTGCAGGCAGAAAATGAATCATAGCAAAAGCTGTGCAAGGTAAATTGCGGCAAGGCAAATTGTAAATGAAAAATATTTGACAAAATAAAATGTACGTGATATTATCTGAAAATAATAAATAAACCGTTGATGTGGAGATCAAACCATAAGACGCACCCACAGAGAGCAGGTGGAGCTGAGAATCCTGCGGAAATGCGAGATGGCAAATGGACCATGGAGGGCGAGGTAAAGGCGTAAGCTGAGTACCCGAGACGTAGGCCGACGTTACCGGCAGAAAATGTGTTGGCATTTTTGTGAGAGTGGATTTGTATTACAAATCAATTAAGGTGGTACCGCAGACTGGTATATTATGAGTCTGTCCTTATAGTAGCAATACTATGAGGACAGACTTTTTTGATTGCGGTCAGAACTTCACAAACCAACATGATGGCAGACCCTGTTAACAAAATACTTCAGGCATGTGTCTGAAGCCACTGAGCCAACGGGCTCAAAGAAAGGATGGAATCATCATGGAAAACGTAACAGTTATGAACAAGAGAGAAGTAGCAGCAGAGGAACAAAAAGGTTTGGGAGTGCAGGATATACTTTTGATTGGTATCTTACTTGCAGCCGGCGCAGTATTAAAATTTTTTGTAGGCTCAGTCATTAACTTCGGTATGAAGCCGAATTTCATTATTGCAATGTACTGCTTAATTGTGCTATTGATCCGCCCGCGCATCAAGGAGGCGGCAATCATTGGTATTTTGGCAGGAGCAGTATGTCAGTTTTTCCCGGGACAGCCATACATTAATTTCGGAAGCGAACTGCTGGGGGCAGTTGCCATGGTATTGCTGCTCAAGATACCGATGAGCATAGGGAAGCTGTCACTCAGCCCAATGGTATGCACCTTCCTGAGTACACTGATAAGTGGATTTACGTTTATCGGGATGATGTATGTGATGTATTACATGGGCGCAGATATCACTCCGACACCGCTTGCGGCATTTATGGCAATCATCTTTGGAACTGCACTGATCAATGCAATTATAGTACAGGTGTTATTTATTCCTTTGAAACTGGCTTTGAAGAAATAGCAACTTTATATAGTCGATGGAATACGCGTGTATCTATAAGAAAATGAGAGCTTGGAGGAATTGATATGGCAGAGCAGATGATTCATATAGAGCATCTGAATTATAAATATAAGCAGGGAAATGAGTTTGCATTGCGAGATATTCAATTGGATATCCATAAGGGAGAATTCGTGGGAATCATTGGAAACAGCGGTGCGGGAAAAACCTCGTTTACATGTGCGCTGAATGGAATGATTCCTCACCATTATGCGGGAGACTTTTATGGAATGGTTTGTATAGGAGGATTGGATACGGTAGAAGTAAAGCCTGTGGAATTGTCAAGATTTGTTGGTAGTGTATTTCAGGATGTGGATGCACAGATGGTGGCAACGGTTGTGGAGGATGAAATTCTTTTCGGGCTTGAGAATTTTCAGATTCCGTATGAAGAAATTGAGGAGCGGATACGGTTTGCATTGCAGACGATCGGAATAGAGGAGTTACGTTACAGAACCATCAGTACACTCAGCGGCGGACAGAAGCAGAAGGTGGCAATTGCAGCTATGATAGCGCTGCGGCCGCAACTTCTGGTTCTGGATGAACCGACAGGAGAGCTGGATCCGATAAGCTCCAGACAGATTTTTGAAATGCTTCAGATGCTCAATCAGACTTATAGAATGACAATCGTGGTTGTGGAGCAGAAAATCATGCTTTTATGTGAATATGCAGCGCGGTTATTAGTCTTTCACGAGGGCAGCATAGCATATGACGGTCAGACACGGGAAGTTTTGAAGCACAAGAAGGAGCTTGAGGCGTTAGGCGTGAATGTACCGAGAATCGTTTCACTGGCAGACACGCTGGAGCGACGCGGATATCCTGTTGCTTCAGTGCCGGTCAATGTTGCAGAGGCAAGGAGTATGGTAGAGGAGGTATTGATACATGCTTGAGTTTAAGAATGTAAGTTTTTCTTATCAGGGAGAAAATTTAATACAGGATATATCATTTCGGATCAGAGAAGGAGAATTTACTGCATTGATTGGTGAGAATGGTGCCGGAAAGTCTACCATCAGCAAGCTTTGCAACGGGCTGCTGAAGCCCGATCGAGGGGAGGTATTGGTACACGGACAGAATACAAAGACAACGAAGTCATCGGTACTGGCCAGAACAGAGGGATATTTGTTTCAGAATCCTGACAGACAGATTTGCCAGAATACAATCAAAAATGAGCTTATGTTTGGATTATCTTATGTATTGCAGGACAAGAACGAATGTGAGAGACGATGTGATCGTATGATAGAACATTTTCACTTTCAGGGAGAACAGGATCCGTTCAATTTGAGCCGAGGAGAACGTCAGCAGGTGGCACTCGCATCAATTCTTGTATGTGAGCCGAAATTGCTGATTTTGGATGAACCAACAACAGGACTGGATTATCGGGAATGTACACAGATTATGGAGATGATTGTACAACTTCATCAGGCAGGCACTACAATTGTTATGATAACACACGATATGGAATTGGTACAGGATTATGCAGACAGAGTTATGGTGCTGAATCATGGAAGCTTGATTGGGAATGGGGGCTGTGAAGAGGTGATGACAGATATGGAACTGCTGCACAGAGCCAGTGTACTTCCGGCACAGATTCCTATGCTGGCCATGGAATTGGGAAAATCTTTTCATGGAGTGTTCAGCGTTGGTGAAATGGCAGAACGTATTTATGAACTGCGGCAAAGGAGGGCATAGAAGTGGGTGGATTTTTAGATTATATTCCGGGAACAACGCTGCTGCACAGACTGAATCCACTTACGAAGCTGCTGGCTGCATTTCTGCTGTGTGTATCTTGCTTCGTATGTGACAGACATTTGTTCGTGCTGGGAATTATTCTTCTGAACTTGCTGTTGGCATTATCGGCAGGGAAACCAGTATTCAGACGTTCGTTGGGTATGCTGCGGACACTGATCAGATTTTCCGTCTTTCTCTTTCTTCTGCAGCTTCTTTTTATTCGTGAAGGGAATGTATTGCTGCGGCTGCCGTTGAAAATTGTGATTACTGATCTGGGCCTATCTTTTTCTTTGCTTTTTGTACTGCGTCTTTTTGCAGCAACCATGCCGCTTGGATTGATGCTGTCAGTAACAAGGATGAGTGATTTGTCAAATGTTCTGGTAGAAAAGGCAGGCATCCCATATCAATATACATTTGCATTGACGACGACACTACGGTTCATTCCATTATTTTCTCAGGAGATGACGGGGATCATGGAGGCCCAGACGGCAAGAGGCGTAGAGTTTGATACGAAGAACTTTATGAAGAAGCTTAGGCTTTTACTGCCGCTGTGTGTTCCTTTGCTGATCAGTTCGGTGCGGAAGATAGATGGTGCAGCAATTTCAACGGAGCTCAGGGGATTTCACCTGAGAAAAAGAAACAGCAGCTATAAGAAATATGATTTTGGGAAAATGGATGTGGTGACATTATTTGTGATTACCTGTGTGACGGCAGGCGCTTTTCTGCTTTAGTATAGCGTAGAGCAGTATTCTTAGTTTGATTCTTCTATATGGGAAATGACCATATAAGTCAATTCCTGTTCCAAAGTACAAAATGTTGTAATTGTTAAAAAAATATTACAAGATTTGGTTGACATAAGCCATTATCAGTTGTATGATAAGGTTGAGAAAAAAATGTGAAGAAATATCGTTCGGATGTGTCATTTGGGGAAATATACATCCGGAAGGGACGATTTTAGACTTGAATGACTAATATGGTCAACACTCGATGAGGAGAATCGTACTATGATTCAAGGTACTAAGGGGAAAAGCAGAAGGGGATATTCTACCCTTGCGGCAGGAGCGGCAATTGTGTTAATTGTTGCTTCTTTTGCGTTATTTCCCATGAATGCCAATGCCTATACGGCTGCCAACGGTACGGTTACATGTGCCAGCGGCCGCGTGCGGGAGGCGGCCTCTACCAGTGGATATGTAGTTTGCTGTGTGCAGAAGGATGAGGCACTTGTCATTACCGATGAAATCACGGGTACAGATGGCAACAAGTGGTACAAGGTCAAGGTCTCCGGCGCAGAAGGATATATTCGTGCTGATCTGGTCAAAAAGGGTGCTGAAATTGCTGGAGCTTCTGCTGCAGGAACAACGACAGCAGGAACAACGTCAACCGGAACAACGGTTGCAGGAACGGGAACCGCAACTGTAAAAGGAACCAATGTGATTGTCAGGACAGAGGCAGCAAGGACATCGGATGTCAGTTGTACACTCAGTACAGGTCAGGCGGTTACAATCTTATCTGCTGCAAAGGGTGCAGATGGAAATACATGGTATGGCGTCAATGCAGAAAAGAACGGTATTTTCTATCAAGGCTATATCAGAGCAGATTTGCTGAATGGAGTGACGGCCACCGTAGGGAATACTGTGTCAACTACCACAACGACTACATCAGGCAGCACGGGAACAGCTACGGCAGGAACAATCAAAGGAACGAATATACGTGTAAGATCCAGTGCCACAACACAGGGCGGAATTGTGACGACATTGAACAATGGTGTGGTCGTAACCATTAAGGATTCCGCAATGGACGACAGTGGTAAAAAATGGTATGAAATTGCATGCATGAACAATGGCACGGCGGTATCCGGTTATGTGAGAGAGGATCTGATTACTGTTACGGCAACAGCAGCGGCCGTGACAACAACCACAGCAGGAACAACCGGCAGTACGGCAGTAGCAAGCGGAACAACAGGTGTTATTAAAGGAACGGGTGTCCGAGTCAGAACGACTGCATCGCTGACCTCTAATGTATGCTGTGGCCTGAGTACAGGTCAGCAGGTAACGATTACCGAAACAGCTTCCGCCGACAGCAAGACATGGTATAAGGTAGCATTTACATATAATAATGAAGCAATCTCCGGATATGTATGCAGTGATTTTGTGGAGAAGACCTCCTCTGCGGCAACGGGAGCAGCGGTAACAACGACTTCCGGTACCACCGCGGGAAGCACAGTTACGACCAAGGTCGGGACGGTTAAGGGAACTAAGGTCAATGTGCGCAAGGAAGCTGTCAGTGGAGAAGTAGTAACGACCTTGAATGCAGGACAGGTTACAACTGTTACAAGCGAAGCAGCCGGTTCTGATGGAAATAAATGGTATGGTATTTCGTTTACCTTAAACGGAGCATCGTTGTCAGGCTTTATTCGTTCTGATTTTCTGACTGTAGAGGAAAAAACTACGGTGGTTCCGACAACATCTACGACAACGACATCGAACAATACAACAGCGTCTTCTTCTCATAGGACGGGAGCTGTTCAGGGAATCAATATCAATGTGCGTAAAGAGCCGGTAACCGGCAGCATTGTCTGCAAGCTCAGCACCGGACACACTGTAACAGTGACTGAGGAAAAGACGGCGTCTGACGGTAATAAATGGTATGGCATAGCATTTACATATGATAATACAGCACAATCCGGATATATACGTTCGGATTATCTGACTGTTGAGGCGGCTGTTACAACGACTACGCCCACAGCAGGCACTACAGAGAATACGGACGGAACAACAAAAGGAACTGTGAAAGGCATTGCAGTCAGAGTCAGGGAAAGTGCTGTGAACGGTACCGTTGCCGCGCAGCTTAATACAGATCATACTGTGGTCATAACCGGTGAAACCACAGGCTCTGATGGATATAAGTGGTATCAGATTTCCTTTGAATATGGCGGAGCAACAAAGACTGGATTTATCCGTTCAGATTTTGTGAATATTATACAGACAGCTTCCAGTACGGTGGCGGCAACAAGCGAGGAATTTGAAAAGGCAATTGGTGAATTCCCGGATGCATACAAAAATTCACTCCGTACTTTGCATGAAAAGTATCCGAACTGGACATTCCAACCGGTTAAAACAAATTTGGAATGGAATGATGTGGCAACAGCAGAAACAGCGGTTGGGAAGAATCTGATTTCCAAGTCCAGCATTTCTTCATGGAAGTCTACAAGCCCGCAGGCTTATGACTGGACAACCGATAACTGGTATGGATTTGATGGAGCAAGCTGGGTAGCAGCATCTCCTGAAATCACATTGTTTTATCTTGATCCAAGAAATTTCCTGGATGAGAATGGAATCTTCCAGTTTGAAACATTGGAATATGAAGGCTATCAGAATGAATCCGGTGTATCCAATATTTTAACATCTTCCTTTATGGGAGGCGATTATACGGATACTGATGGAACGACCAGATCCTATGCAAGCACTTTTGTGGAGGCAGGAAATACAATGGGAATTTCTCCGTACCATCTTGCAGCACGTAGTCTGCAGGAGCAAGGAACGGCGGGAACGAGCGGAAGTGTTACCGGCTCTGTAGCAGGTTTGGAAAATCTGTTTAATTTCTTTAACATAGGCGCATATGCAGCAAATGGAAATACAGCAATCATCAATGGACTGATTTATGCAACAGGAACAGAGGAGGCCTATTACAGACCTTGGAATTCGCGTTATAAGTCCATTATGGGCAGCGCAAAATATGTCAGTGAGCGGTATGTAAAAAAGGGACAGAATACTCTGTATTTCCAGAAGTTTAATGTGGTTAATACAGAAAACGGCATATACGCTCATCAGTATATGACCAATATACAGGCAGCATCCTCCGAGGCTGCCAGAATGAAGAAAGCATATTCGGATCTGAATACAGCACTTGTATTCAAGATACCCGTATATAATAATATGCCGGAAGCGGTATGTGCCAAGCCGGAATCATCGGCTAATCCAAACTGTTATCTGTCAAATCTCTATATAGACGGATATGGGACAATACCAAACTTCAATGCAGCCACAGATCAATATTCATTTACGGTAGATAATGGAATCGGTCAGATTACCATTGGAGCGACTCCGGTCAACGGAAATGCATCCATAGGCGGAACAGGAACCTATGATATTCCTGTGGGCACGACTCAGATTACCGTAGTATGCAAGGCGCAGAACGGAAATACAAGAAATTATGTTATGAATATTACCAGAAATCAGTAGGCAGAAAAAAGATGTTGGATTCATGGTACTAAGCTAGGAGGAGTTAATAATGAAAGGAAACAGAAAAGGATTTATCAAGACGTTATGCATGACAGTATTGCTGTGCATGGCATTTACGCAGGAGGCTGCCGCAGCAGGAAGTGTGTCGATATCAGCCAGTGCAGAGAGTGTTGAGGTTGCCGGAGAGGTTTCGGTCACAATCAAAGCAGAAAACCCTGAGGGCTCTGCAGAGAAGCCGGAGATTTCCGTGGAATATGATGCAGCCGTATTAAGCTTTGATTCCTGCGATAAGGAGACAGGCGGCGGTGGCGGTGGACTGATTACGCTGGCAGATACGGAAGCAACCATTAAATTTAAGGGAGCAGCATCCGGAACAACAGAGGTAAAGGTATCCGCAGTACTGGACGGAGATGGTGCAAATGTACCAACTGACAGCGTGACCATAGCAGTCGGAGACGGTGTTGGCACAGCAGGTGCGGCCGAGGGCGCGGGAGATACGGCCGGCAGCAATATTGCAGATGGGTTGATTGCCATAAACGGAACAGAAAAAATGCTGTCTACTACATTTCCGAATGAGATCCTTCCGACGTCATTTCATAAGGCTGATTTTACTTATCAGGAACAACTGCTGGAATCAGCGCAGTTCGATATGGGTGACTTGACCTTGCTGTATGTTACGGATGCCGGTGGAGCCAACGGAGAGTTTTGCATTTATAATCAGGCTGCCGATACATTTACGGACTTTGTGACCATCAATGGAATAGAGAGTAAATATATTATCATTATGTCTCCGGACGAATCAGTGGTGGTTCCGGATGGATTCACCAAGGCAACACTGCAGTGGAACGGAAAGAGCCTTCAGGCATATGCCATCACGTCCTCCTCAGTAGTTACGGGCGAGGCAGAGGAAGGCGCAAATGGTACAACTGCAAACGGCATTTCTACAAGCGATTTCTTTTTATTATATGCATTGAGCAGCGAGGGTAATCAGGGCTGGTATTTGTATGATATGAAAGAGGGCACCTATCAAAGATATTTGGAATTGGATGCAGCAGGAGCAGAAGAACCATCCGTTTTGGATGTATTTGATTCGGATACAAATTCTTACAAATCGCAATCACATACAAGATTAATCGTCATTTGCGTTATGGCGGTCGTTATGCTTGTTATGATCATTCTGCTGATAAATCTGTTTTTGAAGCTGAGAGAATTCCAAAGCTATGAATATATAGATGAGGATGAAGAGGAGGACGATAGCGGGGAGGATGATACCCGTGAGTACAGAAGCAGCAGAAACTATCGAAATACGCGATCCAATGAGCATTTAAGTGCTGATGAGATACGTGCGAGACGATATGAGGCGGGAGAGGATTTGGAGGAAACAGGTGAAATCAATCTGGAACCGGTTATGAGTCAGCCTGTGCAGCCATACCGTCAGTCTGCACCAATATCTCCTGTTGGCTACGAGACGCAGGATATGACATTTGAAGACATTTCTATACCTGAGCCGACGATTGAAGAAGACGACGAAGAAGAGGAAGATTTCGGACGAAAGAAGAAGGGCAAGAAAGAAAAGAAAAAGAGTCGGTTTGCCAAGTGGTATGAGGAAGATGACTTTGGCGACGAAGATGATGACGAAGATGAGGATGAAGACGACGAGGATGATGAGGAAGAATATGAAGAACGGCATTCATTCTTTGGACGGAAAAAGAAGAAGACGCCTGCACCTGTAGAGGCAACACAGCTTGACTGGAATGAGATGCAGAGTGCAATGCAGACGGCAGATGAGGATGAACGCAGACCGATGTCAGCAACACGCAGACCCGTTAGATCTCCGGGAATGACAGTGACTGAGCCGCCTACACCGATGAAACCGCGGCCGGTATATATTCCGCCGGCAGCAGACGGACAACTGCCACAGGGTGAAAGCGCCGCAATACAGGAGCCAACCATGAAGCAGCCGGTACATCGTGCACAACAGCCGGAGCAGCTTGCACAGCGCCCGATTCAGCCATCAGTACAGCAGCCACAGCATGAACAGCCAATACGTTCACAGGCACAGCAGCCGCAGTATGAACAGCCAATACGTTCACAGGCACAGCAGCCGCAGCGTGAACAGCCGATACGTCAGCAGATACAGCAGCCGCAGCAGGAACAGCCGATACGCTCACAGGCACAGCAGCCGCAGCAGCAGGAACAGCCGATACGTCAGCAGATACAGCAGCCGCAATATGAACCGCCGATACAACGGCAGGTGCAGCAGCCACAGCAATATGAGCAGCCGATGCATTCACAGGCACAGCAGCAGTATGAACAACCGATGCGTCAGTCTGCACAACCGATACAATATGAACAGCCGGTGCGTCCACAGGCACAACAGCCACGCTACGAACAGCCAATGCAGTCACAGTATGAGCAGTATGGACAGTCAGTACAGTACGAGCAGTCAATGCAGCCAATGCAATCACAATATGAGCAGCCTGCACAGCAATATTACAGTCAGCCTGCACAGCAACAGTATTATGAACAGCCTGTACAGCAGCCGCAACAGCAACAGCCATATTACGGACAGCAGCAGTATGGACAGTCTGGGCAGCCGATGCAGCCCCAGACACAGCCTAAGCTAGATCTGGATGACGATTTTGAATTTGAATTTATTGATGTCGATCAGTAATGACGGCGATGAACAATGACGATGATGAACAATGACGACGATGAATAGAAACAACGCCTCCGATACAAATAGTACCGGAGGCGTTGCTGTTCTCTATTTTTGAACAGCCAGTTCAGTCAGTTCAGCCTGCTGCTTTTCAAGCATATTCTGTTGTTGTTCTTCCATATAGTGTATGGTGTTGCAATCCCGGCCCTATGTGAAATATTGGTGCAGAAGCGAGAATATCCCATGAAATATTAGGGAGACATTAATAGGAGACATATATGGGAGACATTAATAGGAAACATTGGCAGGAAACATTTATGCATTACAAGATTGATGGCTGTTTCTATAGGAACTATTGTGGAATTCCATATAGAGAATAAATGTAATATTGTGGAAACTTCGTGACACTTTTTTGAGGAATTCTCTATAGAGGACATCTCATATCTCTATATAGAAGCAAAAGAGCGATATTGTTTCTATAGAGCAGAAGGTAGACTCATATATCGAAAAAATGTAATAAAATGTATGAAAAAGTGCACTAATATAGTTTTTATTATCAATATGGAAAGCATAAGGAGTCTCTATAGAAAGTAAAAATTTGCCACAGTGAAAAACTGTAAAGAAATGCTCCTGTTTAATGATATATTAGACAATATGAAG
>CAZABT010000026.1:0-10758 GCA_964483395.1 uncultured Lachnospiraceae bacterium | reverse complement strand
TTAGATATTTAAGAACCCTAAATAAGTATTCAAAAAACGAAATGAGAAAAAGACTTATGGAGGTGAGGAACAGTGAATGTCAAGGAACAAAAAAATCTGACGGTACAGCCTAATTTGCTGAAGGCATTGAATAAAACTGCAATTAGAAAGGTGCTGCGGCAGGCAGGAGAAGCTACAAGAGTAGAAATATCTGCACTGACAGGAATCAGTCAGCCGACTGTAAATGCAATTATCAGTGAATTGACAGCCGAACAGATGGTCATTGAAAAAGGACTTGCTGGTTCAAACGGAGGACGTAAGGCAGCTGTTTATGAACTTAATACAGCATATGCACATGCAATCGTGATGATCATTGAACCGACAGTGCTCATCTGTAGGGTCATTGATCTCGCAGCAAATATATGTG
The DNA here is from genome assembly GCA_964483395.1 of uncultured Lachnospiraceae bacterium. Lineage (GTDB taxonomy): Bacteria > Bacillota > Clostridia > Lachnospirales > Lachnospiraceae > JAAYYM01. The sequence continues at coordinate 10,352 of CAZABT010000026.1, read as the reverse complement.
AAGAACAGACAATAGGATTAGAAACATCAGATAAAATTACAGATGTAATATTATATACAACTGCCACAATACGGAAGACATACAGCAATATACAGGCATTGCTGATCGGGGTGCCGGGTTCAGTGAATCGAGAGGGCATCATATATGCAATTCCGGATATTCCGGAACTGGAGGGCTGTGCCTTGGGGAAACAATTGGCATCGGAGCTTCAGGTATCTGTCAGGGTTATGAACGACATCAATGCAACGGCTTTGGGATATGTCAGCAAGGGACGGGCGGAAAGCAGTCATATGGTATATCTGCATGTGGGAAGAGGACTGGGGGCAGGCATCATAGCAGATTCCCATTTATTGCAGGGAGCAGGATGTTTTGCCGGAGAAATCGGTTTTATGCAGCTTGGCAAAGAGGAGTGCATGCTTCAGGAAAGCTTCATAAATAAACTGGGAACAGAGGGATATGATAAAATTGCACGCGTTACTATCAATATCATCAGTGTCATCAATCCATCCCTTGTGGTACTTGGAGGCAGCTGCGTGGATAAGAAATTATGTAAGTATGTCAGAGACGCATGTAAGCCGCGGTTTCCACAGAAAATGATGCCTGTGATTGAAATGTGTGAGCAGGCAGGAATGTATTATGAACGTGGACTGAGCAGAGCGGCAATGGAAATTTGTAATCAGGATATCAAACTTGTATAACAGCATAATCAATTGCAAAGGAGGATCATACAATGAAAAAAATTAAACTGGTTATTATTGGAGGAGGCAGCAGCTATACACCGGAATTGATTGACGGTGTCATTCAGCATAAGGAAACACTTCCGGTGGGCGAAATCGTATTGATTGATATACCGGCAGGTGAGGAAAAGGTTCAGATCAATACGGCGTTTGTTCGGAGGATGCTGCATAAGGCGGGCATGGATATAGCAGTATCTTATACCTTCGACCGGCTTGAGGGCCTGAAGGGAGCAGACTTTGTCATTACTCAGTTGAGGGTTGGTGGTCTTGCCGCCAGAAATATGGATGAGAGGATTCCTTTGAAATATGGCTTGGTAGGCCAGGAAACGACAGGTGCAGGCGGCTGCTTCAAGGCACTCAGAACCATTCCTGTTATGCTGGACATATGTGCCGACATGGAGAAGGCCTGTAAAGATGCATGGCTGATCAATTTCACCAATCCGTCAGGAATAGTGACCGAAGCAGTCAATAAATATACAAATATAAAGTGCATCGGGCTATGTAATTGTCCGATCAATATGCGCCATGATGCAGCGGAGAAGCTGGGGGTGTCCGAAAGTGATCTGGATTGCAGGTTTATAGGACTGAATCATTTGAGTATCATGCCGCATGTATACCGCAAGGGCACTGCAGAGACACAGAAGCTTGTTCCGGAGCAGGATTATATTGAAGAGGTACTCAAGATACATTCCGCAGAGGGAGTGGTCAAGAACATCAACAAACTGGCAGGAATGGATGAAAAAGCATCACAGATGGGTGCAATGCTTTCTCCTTATATGCAGTATTTCTACTTTACGGGAGAAATGGTAAAAGAGGAGCAGAAGAGTGTAAGTGAAGGCGCGGGAACACGTGCCAACCAAGTGCAGGCGGTTGAGAAAACACTGTTTGAAAAGTATCAGGATGAGCATCTTGAGGAAAAACCGGAAGAATTGTCGAAGCGCGGAGGCTCCAGATATTCTGAGGCAGCAATCAATCTTGTAAACAGTATCTATAATAACAGCTGTGATGTTCAGACGGTTGATACGTTAAATGGAAATACCATACCGGAATTACCGGCAGATGCAGTGATTGAAGCAAATTGTATCATCAGTCAGGAAGGTGCGACACCGCTTTCAGTTGATGACGACAGAAAGAACGTGAAGCCCTGCTATACGGCAGAACAGAAGGAATTCATGCAGCTGGTGCAGAAAATCAAGAAATATGAGCAGCTGACAATCGAAGCGGCAGTCAGGGGTGACAGCAAACTCGCAATACAGGCTATGACGGAGAATCCTCTGATTGGAAATGAAAAAACGGCTTCTGACGTATTTTATGATCTGTATGAAGCTCATAAGGCATATTTGACACGATTTGCAGGATCAATTGAATGAAATTAGATTTAATATCATGCAAGACTTTTATACTATATTCTGATCGAAGGGAGGAAACGTGATGTATGTACTTGGAATAGATGCGGGCGGAACGAAAACGCATGCTGCAATTGGCGACCGACAGGGAAGAATTTTGGCTGAAGGATTTGGCGGAGCCGCTAATTATCAGTGCTGTGGCATTGATGTGACACGCGTGTCATTGATTACGGCAATGAAAGAAGCCTTCAAAAACCTGAACGATGTGCAGGACGAAGAGCTTGTCAGCATAGCTGATATTTCTTATGCGGTCTTTGGAATGTCCGGCGCAGATGAGGAGGAGGATCTGTTGATTTTAAGGAAACTCATCGAAGAGATCATGGGACAGATTCCTTTTGAGGTCATGCATGATGCATGGATCGGATTACGGGCTGCTGTTACGGATCATGTTGGTATTGTCTCAATCTGTGGCACCGGCGCAGGCCATGCAGGACGTAACAGAAAGGGTGAACAGCAGATTCTTCGGAATCTGGATTATATAACAGGAAACTACGGTGGAGGCGGACAATTGGTTGAAGATGCATTGCATTTTGCCTTCCGTTCCGAAGAGGGAACAGGAAAGAAAACTTCTTTGGAACAGGCTCTTCCGGCAGTCTTCGGGGTATCGGACATGGGGAAGGTCTGTGCTATGCTCAGACATGAGGAAATGACAGCAAAGCACAGATTTCAAATTCCGATTACAGTGTTTACTGAGGCAAGAAAGCAGGATGCAGTGGCAGCAGCTATGATTGACCGAATGGGTCAAATTGAAGGCGAGTACGCGGCTGGGCTTCTCAGACGTCTTCACATGGAAGAAGAAGCAGTGCCAATGGTTTTGATTGGAAGCCTGTTCCGAACAGAGGAACCGCTATTGATCGATGCATATATGAGAGCAGTGCATGCCGATGCACCGTTGGCATATCCGCTTATCTTAAAAGAAGCGCCAGTAGTCGGTGCAGTCAGATTGGCGGCAGATCAGGTAAATTGAAAGGCAATTTAAAGGCAAATCTGCTTGACAAAGGAAACGGTGTGTTTTATGATAAAAAGCAATTAATGCATTTTCAAGGAATGTAAAGCAATACAACATCAAGGAGTCAGATTTGGAAATGCTATATTGTGAAAGATTATGAGAAAGAGGAGTACGCATATACTCTTGTCAGAGAGAACGATCCACCGGCTGAGAGATTGTTTAAAGAAAGGTATGCGGAAGGTAGCTTTTGAATCGGTGCTTTGAAATCAATGGGGCAGTAAAGGTAGAAATGAGCCATTGAAATTAGAAGAACACGCTTTGTCCCCGTTAACGGATGGTTGATCAGGCAGCAGTGATGGATATGACTGTTGATGAAAGACATTGAGAGACAGGCTTTTAGTGGCCGGTCTGTAAAAAGGTGGTACCGTGTAATGATTCATTACGCCCTTTACTGTATTTGCATAATTACAGTAGAGGGCGTTTTTGCGTTATGAATGAGATGAGAAAGGATGATGAAAATGAGCAAGGAATTGGCAAAAACCTATGATCCACATGGCTTGGAGGACAGATTATATCAAAAGTGGATGGATAAGAAATATTTTCATGCGGAGGTGGACAGAAGCAAAAAACCATTTACGATTGTGATGCCGCCACCTAATATTACAGGAAAACTGCATATGGGACATGCGTTTGACTGTACCATGCAGGACATCCTGATTCGTTTTAAGCGGATGCAGGGTTATAATGCCCTTTGGGTGCCGGGGACGGATCATGCGGCCATATCGACAGAGGTTAAGGTGACTGCCGCACTGAAGAATGAAGGAATTGATAAGGCAGAACTCGGCCGTGAGGGCTTTCTGAAGAGAACCTGGGAATGGCGTGATGAGTATGGCCGTACCATTGTAGACCAGTTAAAGAAAATGGGTTCTTCCTGTGATTGGGACAGAGAACGCTTTACGATGGATGAAGGCTGTTCAGCTGCGGTAGAAGAAGTATTTATCAAGCTGTACAAAAAGGGTCTGATTTATAAAGGAAACAGAATTGTCAACTGGTGTCCGGTATGTCGGACAACGATTTCGGATGCAGAGGTTGAGCATGAGGAGCAGGCAGGACATTTCTGGCACATCAAGTATCCGATCATCGGCACGCCTGCAGCAGAGGCTGCCAAGCAAGGAAAGGCACCCTCACAGGCAGATGCGTCACACTATGTCATCGTAGCGACGACACGTCCGGAGACTATGCTCGGAGATACTGCGCTTGCAGTGAATCCTGAGGATGAGCGTTATCAGGGGCTGGTTGGAAAGACTGTGCTCTTACCATTGGTCAATAAAGAGATACCCGTGATTGCGGATGCCTATGTAGATCAGGAATTTGGAACCGGTGTTGTAAAGATTACGCCGGCGCATGACCCGAACGACTTTGAGGTAGGCAGACGGCATGACCTGGAGGTCATCAACGTGCTGAATGATGATGCCACCATCAATGAAAAGGGTGGAAAGTATCAGGGCATGGAACGTTATGCAGCAAGAAAACAGATGGTAGAGGATTTGCAGGAGCTTGGACTATTAGAGAAGATTGAAGAACATTCTCATAATGTCGGAACACATGACCGTTGTAATACAACGATAGAGCCTATGGCAAAACAGCAGTGGTTTGTTGCAATGGAAGAATTGGCCAAACCGGCAATTGAGGTTTTACAGGCAACACGCGCAGGTGAAAAATCGAAGTTTGGCGAATTGAAATTTGTTCCTGAACGTTTTGATAAGATCTATATGCATTGGCTTGAAAATATCAGAGACTGGTGTATCAGCCGTCAATTATGGTGGGGACATCGCATTCCGGCTTATTATTGTGCAGAGTGTGGAGAGATCGTAGTAGCTGCCAACGCTCCGAAACAGTGTCCGAAGTGTGGCTGTGAGACATTAAAGCAGGATGAGGACACACTGGACACATGGTTTTCTTCTGCTTTGTGGCCGTTTTCTACTTTGGGATGGCCTGAAAAGACAGGGGATTTGGATTATTTTTATCCGACAGATGTTCTGGTAACCGGATATGACATTATTTTCTTCTGGGTTATCAGAATGGTATTTTCAGGAATCGAGCATATGGAAAAATCCCCATTCCATACAGTATTGATCCATGGTTTGATCCGTGATGCACAGGGTCGCAAGATGAGTAAGTCTCTTGGCAATGGTATCGATCCGCTGGAGGTGATCAGTCAGTATGGGGCAGATGCACTGCGTATGACCCTGATTACCGGTAATGCACCCGGAAACGATATGCGTTTCTATTTTGAAAAGGTGGAGTCAAACCGCAATTTTGCCAATAAAGTATGGAATGCAAGCCGCTTTATCATGATGAATATGGAAGGACAAGAGGTTCCGGCTATGGTACCGGAGGAACAGCTTCAGCCTGTTGACAAGTGGATTCTTGCAAAGCTGAACAGTGTCATCCGTGAAGCGACAGATCATATGGAAGCCTATGAACTTGGTATTGCGGTACAGAAGGTATACGATTTTATATGGGATGAATTCTGCGATTGGTATATTGAGATGGTTAAGCCTCGCCTATATAATAAAGAAGAAGCTGATGCTACCTCCAGAACTGCTGCGCTGTGGACATTAAAGACAGTCTTACTGGATGCTTTGAAGCTGCTGCATCCATATATGCCGTTCGTGACTGAGGAAATTTTCTGTACGCTGCAAAATGAAGAAGAATCCATCATGATTTCTTCATGGCCGGTATACAGAGAGGACAGATGTTTTTCGGAAGAGGTTGCCTCAATTGAAACTATGAAAGAGGCAGTACGCGGGATTCGGAATGTCAGGGCAGAGATGAATGTTGCACCAAGCAAGAAAGCACATGTATATGTGGTGACAAAGAGCAAATATATTCAGAATATATTCAGCAGAGGAAAATTGTTCTTTGCAGCACTCTCATATGCCAGTGATGTTCAGATTCAGGAAGACAGAAGTGGAATTGATGCAGATGCGGTATCCGTAGTCATTGAAGATGCGGTGATTTATATTCCATTTGCCGAATTGGTTGACATAACGCAAGAAATAGAACGCCTGAAAAAGGAAGAAAAACGCCTGATGGCAGAAATCGACCGCGTTAACGGAATGCTGAACAATAAAAACTTTACGGATAAGGCACCTAAAGCAAAGGTAGATGCAGAAATGGATAAGCTTCTGAAGTATACACCGATGCTGGAAAAGGTAAGAGAGCGTCTTGCACAATTAAATAAGTCGAAACGTATAGAAATTTATGGATGATAGCAGATTGCTAAGCGCGCGGATTCGTGATAAAATGATACGAAGGATAAAATGGCAGAACCTATATGGAGGTATATCCAATGCCGGAACTCAGCGCATCAACTTATGTGAAAATAGCACCCGATAATATGTCAGCATACCTGTTTCTTGGTGCGCCCGCACCAGGAGAAGTATATTCCAGCGAGCAGGTGATCGAGTATTTAAAGCGAAATGGAATCATATCAGGTGTTATATATTCAAATATTGAAGCTATAACAAAAAAGGGTGTATATTTGCGCGAGGTCAAGGTTGCAGAGGGTACGGCAGTTGTCAATGGAACCAATGGATATTATGAGTTTAAGTTCAATGTAGAGGATATTGCCAGACGACCGGCCATACGTTCAGATGGCTCTGTGGATTATCAGAGCATGAGCCTGATTCAGAATATTACGGTTGGGGATGTTCTGGCAGTCTATCATCCTCCGGTGCAGGGAGAACAGGGAACTGATATCAGAGGAAGGATAACAAAGCCGAAGGTGGCTAAGGATCTGCCTGTGCTGCGCGGAAAGGGCTTTGAGCGTTCAGAGGACGGATTGCTTTATACGGCGACACTGGAAGGAAAGGTTGAGTATAAGGAGTATTATCTTGAGGTCAGAGATGTATATGAGGTTCGTGGGGATGTGGATCTGATCACAGGTAAGATCGATTTCCGTGGAGATGTAATCATTTCAGGTAATGTGGAGTCCGGTGTTGAGATACGTGCGACCAAGAGTATTACAATCAACGGGCATGTGGAAGCAGCTAAGCTGACTGCGAACGGGGATATTGTAATCAGAAAGGGTATGCAGGGAGGCCAGAAAGCAAAAATTACGGCTGGCGGAGATGTATATGCTGATTTTATTGAGTATACAATTGTGGAAGCTGGCGGAAATGTTCAGGCAAATGTGATTATGAACTGCTCCGTTAAGGCCGGAGGATACATTACAGTGTCAGGAAGACGCGGCTATATTGTCGGCGGCAGTGCATATGCGGTTGCGGGAATTACAAGTGCCGAAACAGGAAATGATGTAGGTCTGAAAACGGTTGTTGCGGCTGGAATCAGTGAAAGCATGAAGAACAGGGAGCATATGCTGTCTGTGAAGATTGCCATGGCTAAAACGAGTATTGCCAAGGCTCAGGAGGAACAGGCATTACTTGAGAAGGAAAAAAGAGATATCATGAACGAGGGAAGTATTTTGGCTAAGATATCCCAGACAAAAAAGAAGATTGCCAGAGAATATAAAATGATTGAGCGTGCCAGAGAAGAACTGGACAAAATTGCAGAGACCATGGATACAGCGCGACATGCGACTATTCGCATCAATCAGAAGGCTTATGCCGGAACACGGGTCATCGTTGATGATCAGGTCAAGGAGCTGACGAGTGATGTCAGCTATACCGAATTCTATCGGAATCCGGAACAGATTGGGATATCCATGCGTGCCCTTGTTGTCTGAGCAGAAATAAACTTTGGAGGGAACAAAGTGATTAATTTTGAGGAAGAACTGAAAAAATTTCATCCGAGTCTTGAAGTAGAAGATGCGGAGGATGCAATATATCATCATGATTTGACGGACATGACGGATGTGCTGATGAGTATGATCAAAGAGGCAAAGGACAAAGAAATATGAAATGTTTTGTATGTGGCTGTCAATTGTCCGATCAGAATTATTGTACCGGCTGCGGAGCAGATGTTACAATTTATAAGAAGATTATATATGCTTCCAACAGATGTTATAATGAAGCATTGGACAAGGCAAGCGTCAGAGATCTGTCCGGAGCCGTAGAAAGCTTACGGCAGAGTTTAAAATTTAATAAGAATAATACACAAGCGAGGAACTTGTTGGGACTCGTTTATTTTGAGATGGGCGAAGCTGTTTCCGCATTCAGTGAGTGGGTCATCAGTAAGAATCTTGAAAGCAAGAAGAACATAGCAGATGATTATCTGAGTGCGATTCAGACAAATCCAACCCGGCTGGACACAATCAACCAGACGATTAAAAAGTATAATCAGGCGTTGGCCTACTGCTATCAGGGAAGCAATGACCTTGCCATTATTCAGCTGAAAAAGGTTCTTTCTATCAATCCTAAGCTGATTTGCGGATATCAACTGCTGGCGCTGCTGTACATTAACAGTGAAGAGTGGGACAAGGCCAGACGGACGTTGTACAGAGCCGCACAGATCGATTCCAACAATACGATGACGCTTCGTTATTTGAAGGAAGTCAATATGATGCTGCGTGAGCGTGATGAGCATCTGCAGACAAAGCGCAAAAAGAATCAGGAAGATGTTTTTTCCTATCAAAGTGGCAATGACACCATCATTCAGCCAATGTATGTCAAGGAGGGACCGGCATTCTCCAGTGTCATCAATATTGTGATTGGAATCATTATTGGTGTGGCAATTGCATGGTTTTTGATCTTGCCGGCACGTGTAGGAATAGAGACAGACAAAAATGATGAGAAATTTAAAAAGGTCAGTGAGGAACTGACGGCAGAGAAGGCGTCCAAGCTGGAATTGGAGGAAGCACTTGATACACTGAGAACTCAAAACGAGGAGCAGACTGCACAGATTGAAGAACTGACAGGTGATACCGGTGTGGCACAGGCAGGAGATTTTCTGGCAGATGCAGCAGAAGCCTATATTCAGAATCCGGATGATGCAGTTGCGGTCATGGATCAGTTGGAGCAGATCGATGCGGCTTATTTGGAAACAGCTTCGCAGTCTTTTATAAAACTGCATACATTGCTCAAGGAGGCTGTACAGGCGGAGGCAGCAAAATCCTATTACGATGCGGGAATTGCGGCATTAGATGCCAAGGATGATGAAACGGCGATTACGCAATTGACCAAAGCGTGGGAGCTGGATGAGACCAATGGAAGTGCACTGTACAATTTGGCGCATGCATACAGAAATTCCGGAAATCAGGATAAGGCAGATGAATTGTACAAGCAGGTCATTGATTTGTTCCCGGATACCGACATGGCAGAGAGCTCTAAAGGATTTATTTCCTCAGAGGCAGGCGACAGTACAGAGGGCGATTACGAAGGCTAAATGAAATAGAACATACGAAAGAGGACATGGACGAAAACGTTCGTGTTCTTTTTTTGCATTTTATTAGGAAAGGGGAACATAAAGTATGAATGAGGAATTTCGAGTGGATCAGGCATGTCTGATGATCAGGATGCCGCGGGAGGTAGATCATCATCAGGCCAGGAGAATACGGGAGACAGCAGATCGGTATATCGAGGGGAGAGACATATCACATGTTATTTTTGATTTTGAACTGACGGAATTCATGGACAGTTCAGGGATTGGAGTGATCATGGGACGTTATAAGAAGATGGAGGTGCTTGGAGGCAGAGTTATCGCAATCCATGTGAATGGAGGACTGCGGAGAATATTCAGAATATCAGGACTTTATAAGGTGATCGAAGTGGTTGAAGAAAAGAGCAATGGAGGGAACAATTCATGACAAATCAAATGAGACTGGAATTTGTAAGCAAATCTGTGAATGAGGGATTTGCACGAGTGGCAATTGCAGCATTTATGTCGGGCATGAATCCGACGCTGGAGGAGGTCGCAGATGTTAAAACAGCGGTTTCAGAGGCCGTGACCAATGCAATCATACACGGGTATCCGGAAGAGGAGGGAATGGTTGTGATGATGGCAGAGATTGCAGATGACCTCTTACAGATTACGATCATTGATGAGGGAAAGGGCATGCTGAATGTGGGACGTGCTATGGAACCGCTCTATACGACACGGCCGGATTTGGAACGTTCCGGAATGGGCTTTGCATTTATGCAGGCATTTATGGATACGCTGACCGTACAGTCCGGGCCGGGAGTCGGAACAAGAGTACATATGACAAAGAGACTGAATGATGTATGCCATATAAAGGATGGAGTAAATGAGCGACTTAATTGCCTTGATTGAAAAATCACACCAAGGGGATAAAGAAGC
>CAZABT010000025.1:0-28566 GCA_964483395.1 uncultured Lachnospiraceae bacterium | reverse complement strand
CACGTAGAAAAAAGAGAGGTTGGTACATATGTCAGGACATTCAAAATTTGCGAACATTAAACACAAAAAAGAGAAAAATGATGCTGTGAAGGGCAAGATATTTACAATCATCGGCCGTGAAATAGCAGTAGCAGTCAAGGAGGGCGGATCAGATCCGAATAACAATTCGAGACTGCGTGATGTCATTGCCAAGGCAAAGGCAAATAATATGCCGAACGATACGATAGACAGAGGCATTAAGAAAGCAGCAGGCGATGCTGCAAATGTAAATTACGAATATGTTACTTATGAGGGCTATGGCCCTAATGGAATTGCAATCATTGTAGATGCACTTACGGATAATAAAAACCGTACAGCAGCAAATGTCAGAAATGCATTTTCCAAAGGAAACGGCAATGTCGGAACTCCCGGCTGTGTTTCTTTTATGTTTGATAAAAAAGGACAGATCATTGTTGATAAGGAAGAATATGAGGCAGATCCCGATGAACTGATGATGCAGGCGTTGGATGCAGGCGCGGAGGACTTTGCAGATGAAGAGGACAGTTATGAGATCATAACAGATCCAGATGCCTTTTCAGAGGTCAGAGAGGCATTGGAGACTGCGGGGATTCCCATGCTGTCGGCGGAGGTTACTATGATTCCGCAGACCTGGGTCGAGCTGACGGATGATACAGCAGTGAAATCTTTGCAAAAGACGCTTGACTTGTTGGACGAGGATGATGATGTGCAGTATGTATATCACAACTGGGATGAATAATCACAAAGGATGAAATATCGGAAGTGACTGTCAGATGGTTGAATGGTTACCCAAGAAAGGATAGACAGATGGAGCATATTGAACAGGGCTTATGTGATTTGTTGTTTGAAACGGTTGGAGAACTGAATAAGTTCAGAAGAGACAGTTATAAAAGCTATTTTCTTTCGTTGTATGAGGAGCAGTCAGAGTTCTTTAGAGAAATAGAAAAGGAATATCAGGAGAGCGAAGAAAAAGAAAAGTTCATTGATGATATTGCAGCTGCATTTGCGGAAAAGGTTGGCAGTAAATATGATGATCTGCAGAAAAAATCCGCGAAGGAGCAGTTCATACTGGATCATAATACGGCAATGGTCGTGTTTGTGCTTCCTTGTGTCTTATATCTGCGCGGGGGCAGTTCCACTCCGCTGGCAGATGCCATGGTAGAAAAATGGAATGGAAAGTTTACCAAGTATCATATCAATTCAGGAACCTTTGAGGACATTAACGGAGGTTTTAAAACAAAACTCTGTTATATTACAACGGCAGTTTGTGAGAGTCTTGGAAAGCCGGATGACTGCTATGAACTTGAAATGCTCAGAAATTACCGGGATGAATATCTTGCGGGTATGGAAGAAGGCAGGGCACTGATCGACAGATACTATGATATAGCCCCTACGATTGTGAACAGAATCAACCGGCAGGAAAATGCATCGGATGTATATGAGGGTATTTACAGAGATTATCTCTGCCCTTGTATTAAGACGATAGAGCAGCATGAAAACGAAAAATGCAGAGAGATTTATGCATCTATGATGAAGGATCTGCAAATGAAGTATATGGGCTGTATATCGTAGATAAGGACAGGATACATGTATATAAAGAACAATTTTATTGTTAAGCTTACAACAGGAATTTTTATGATCATCATGGCCGGCATTCTTTATGCGTCGGTCTATTATCATTTTCTGCAGCAGACAGACGGCGGGTTTGCACTTGGTATTTACGTCGGAGGTCTGTTGTTATTGCTGCTGCTTGTCATGCTGACCCTCAAATTGTCGGCCTTTAAAAAGCAGGAAAAGCACGATGTGTTTATTATTTTGGAAATCATAGCTGTGATTCTGCTGATGGTACACGGAGTTTTTCTGAGAACACTTCCTGAAGTAATCTTCAATTCCAAGAATACAGCTTATTTTGACATAGCCGCATCTTTGCAAAACGGAATCAAGATGCCGAATATGGATATTGTGATTAAAAGTGTTTTGGACATGCCGGAGACCTTTGGGTATGGTAAGGTAATGTCCTATGGTTTTGCACTTTTCGGCAGAAAGCCTGAGGTTTTGTATTATGCGGGGCTGGTTCTGCAGATGTTCAGCATTTTTATGATCTATCGCATTACGCGAAGGATAGCGGGAAAGCAGGGAGGCATTGTTGCACTGCTCCTTTGTGTTTATCTGCCTTCGCAGATTTTTTCTGTATATACTTTGAATAACGAAGCACTATTTTCCTGCCTGTTCTTTGGTGCTTTATGGCTGTTTCTTTATTTGGAGGATATCTACAGAAAACGTGAATTTGATCTCAAGGGTATGCTGTGTCAGATTGCTTTGGGTCTTTTGCTTGCAATGATGATTTTCACAGAACCGGTTTCTGCAATTCTGGCAGTGATTATATTGCTGCTGCAGTATTTTTGCCGGAACAGAGGCATCAAGCGTGGATTGATTACGACATTAACGGCGGTGGCAGTATTTGCATTACTTCTGCTTTGGGTGAGTGGTTCACTGCTGATCGGATATGACCAGGTGGCATATGCCTATGCGAAGGAGTTTGTTCCTGATTTTAATGTGATACGCAGCGGAGGCTTTTGGCCGCAGGTGGAATCTGTGCTGAAACAGTTTGGCAGTATACTGGCGAATCAGGGAAATGATATTACAGAGAACTACGAGTCACTGCTCTACATGGATGGAATGCGTTTATCGGCCGCTTTTGCCGGTTTGCTGCAGGCAGTCAATCAATTCATTTATTTGTGGACGGTTCTGCTTTCGTTGATGTTTGGACCATATCTTTTGGCCGGAAAAAATATCAGAACAAAAGACAGAGATGCAGTGCTTCCGGAATGGCTGTGCATTGGTGCAGCAGTCATGCTGTTTTTGAAAATGGATGGAAGCAATACGGCTTTTTATATCGGACTGCTGATCATCCTGTCCTGCTTGGCATTGAAGTATGCTTATCTGGGCTTTGCTGCATCGGATATGCTGGAAGCAGAGGAGGAAGAAGTAATCATGAGGCAGAAAAAGCTATCAAAAAAGGAAAAGAAAAAGGAACTCGTAAAAGAAGAATTGCAGATCGAGCCGGAACCTGAGCAGCAGCCGATTATCATATCGGAACCTGAGCAGCCTCCGATTCAATATATAGAAAATCCGCTGCCGCTGCCGAAAAAGCATGTGAAGAAAAACCATATAGACTATGCATTGGAACCAATGGATCATCAGATGCAGTATGACATTGAAGTCCCGGAGGATGCAGATTGGGATTACAAGTAGCAGGTATAGGATTTTAGAATGTTTCACATACTAATGCCATGAAATCAGGAAAGGCAGGGTATGGGAATGAAACAGGAAGAAGAACAGGAACAATCAAAAGATAACGGTACAGATACCGTAAGGGAATATGGGCAGGTGACTCTGGGACGTAAAGGTTCTCACAGAAGAGTTCATCTGCTTTCTATTATAGGAGAAATTGAAGGACATGAACTGTCACCAAGTTCGACCAAGACGACAAAATACGAGCATGTGATGCCACAGCTTGCAGAAATAGAAGAGGACGAGGACATCAAAGGAGTTTTGGTGCTGCTCAATACTGTTGGCGGAGATGTGGAGGCGGGACTTGCAATTGCTGAATTGATTTCCTCGCTCAGCAAGCCAACGGTATCTCTCGTGCTAGGAGGCAGTCATTCCATTGGAGTACCGATTGCGGTCAGTGCAGACTATTCCTTCATTGTTCCAAGCGGTACGATGGTAATTCATCCTGTCAGGACGAACGGTATGGTCATTGGGGTCAAGCAGTCCTTTGATTATTTTAAGAAGATTCAGGATAGAATTGTAGGGTTTATCACCTCACATTGCAACGTCAAGAAAAAGAGACTGGAGGAGCTGATGATGGAGACCTCCTCGGTATTGACCAAGGACATTGGGACAATTCTGGTTGGAGAAGAAGCAGTGGACGAAGGGATCATTGATGAGGTAGGCGGCGTGGATGCAGCTTTTCGCAAGTTATACAAAATGATTAAGTTGCTTTCTGAGGATAAATAAGTTACATTTATTATAACTATGACAGGAACAGGGGGATACAGCATATGGCAGCAATCAGCGTGTTTGACGTAATCGGGCCAAACATGATAGGACCATCAAGCTCCCATACAGCAGGCGCGGCAGCAATTGCACTTTTGACCCGCAAGCTGATGGATGGAAATATCATCAGTGCAGACTTTACGTTGTATGGTTCTTTTGCGGAAACCTATCGGGGACATGGAACGGACAAGGCACTGCTGGGTGGCATACTGGGATATGCTCCGGACGATGTTCGTATCCGCAAATCCATGGAGTATGCGGAGCAGGAAGGACTGCATTATCAATTTGCCATTAATCGGGAGGAAAAACCGGCTCATCCGAATACGGTAGAGATAGAATTGAAAAATGATGCAGGCCGTACTCTGAAGGTCAGAGGCGAGTCAGTGGGCGGCGGTAAGGTGCGGCTGGTGAAAATCAATCAGATTGATGTGGATTTTACCGGAGAGTACAGCTCTCTGATTGTGAGCCATGTAGATCATCCGGGTGTGATTGCGTATATTACAAAATGTTTGGCAGAGCATCAGGTTAACATTGCATATATGAAGCTGTATCGTGAAGCCAAGGGACAAAAGGCATATACCATTGTAGAGGCAGATGAGAAGATTCAGCAGAAACTTCTTGATGAAATCGGAAGAAATGAATATGTGAAGCGTACAATGCTGGTGCAGGTATCGTGATGCCGGATGGAGGATGAGAGATGGATTTTACAAGCGGAGAAGAGCTTCTGAAATTATGTGCGGAGGAAACATGCAGGATATCCGAGATCATGATTCAACGTGAAGTATCAGAAACAGAGACAGCGCGGGAAAACGTATGGCAGCGGATGTGCCGGGCCTGTACCATTATGCGGGAAGCGGCACACGAACCCCTGCTGCATGATGTGAAATCCGTTGGAGGTCTGATTGGCGGCGAGGCAAAAAAAATGCAGCAATACCGAGGGCGAGGAAGAACAATCTGCGGGACAATTGTCTCACAGGCAGTGACTTATGCAATGGCAGTGCTTGAGGTGAACGCATCCATGGGACTGATTGTTGCGGCACCGACCGCAGGGGCATCCGGTGTTGTGCCGGGCGTGCTGCTGGCTTTGCAGGAGGCCTATGGATTCAGTGAGGAAGAGGTCATCAACAGTCTGTTTACGGCAGGTGCAGTCGGGTATCTTTTTATGAGGAATGCTTCCGTATCCGGCGCAGAGGCCGGCTGTCAGGCAGAGGTAGGAACAGCATCGGCCATGGCGGCCGCAGCGGCAGTGGAGCTGATGGGTGGAACGCCGGAACAGAGTCTGCATGCAGCAGCGATGGCAACCGCCAATCTGCTGGGACTGGTATGTGACCCGATTGCGGGACTTGTGGAGAGTCCGTGCCAAAGCAGAAATGCAGTCGGGGTAAGCAATGCATTGACGTGTGCCGAACTGGCCATGAGTGGAGTGTCACAGAAGATTCCGTTTGATGAAATGGTGGAGACTATGCTCAGAGTGGGCAGAAAGCTTCCGGCAGATTTGCGGGAAACGGCACTAGGGGGATGTGCAGCCTGCAAGACCGGCTGTGAGATCAAAAAGGAAATATTCAACGGAGTCTAATCGACAGAGGGATGTACACATGACATTACAACAATTGAAATATGTGATTGCAGTGGCGGATCACCATTCTATGAGCAAGGCAGCACAATCATTGTTTATTTCACAACCGAGTCTGTCCAATGCAATCAAGGAGTTGGAGCAGGAGGTCGGAATACATATATTTCTGCGGAATAACAAGGGAATATCCGTGACAGAGGAAGGCTGGGAGTTCCTCGGATATGCGCGTCAAGTCATAGAGCAGGCAGGACTGTTGGAGCTGAGATACACGGGCGGACATATGCTTAAAAAGAAATTCAGTGTTTCTACGCAGCATTATTCCTTTGCCGTGAATGCTTTTGTGGATTTGGTGAAGCAGTATGGAATGGATGATTATGAGTTTTCCATACGAGAGACGATGACCTATAAAATCATTGATGATGTCAGAAGCATGCGCAGTGAACTTGGTGTTCTTTATATCAATTCCTATAATGAGAAGATCCTGTCCAGACAATTGAGTGAAAATTGTCTGAGCTTTCATGAATTGTTCAAAGCAAAGCCGCATGTGTCGGTTTATCGGAATAATCCGCTGGCACAGAAGAAAAGCATCTCACTGATAGAACTTGCGGATTACCCCAATCTGGTGTTTGAACAGGGTGATTATAATTCCTTTTATTATGCCGAGGAGCTGCTCAGCCTGCCGGAGCACCGACAGACAATTCGTGTAACAGACCGCGCAACTATGGTGAATCTTGCAATCGGGCTGAATGGATTCACGGTCAGTACGGGTATTTTTAATGAAGAGTTGAACGGAAATGACATTGTGACCGTTCCTTTGGAAGCAGAAGAGTTGATCAGGGTCGGTACGATTACAAATCAGAGCATGGTGCTGAGCACAATCGCACAGACTTATATGGATAATTTAAAGAAATATACAAGCCCATAGCCTCAGACTATAGCAAGCAATATGTTTTGTGTATTTTGCTTTCTTTTCTGTGTGTGCTATTCTATGGGAAGATAATGGGCAATATAACATGCAGCCTGAAAAAACATGTGAGGAGAACAATATGAACGATTTCTTAGAAAAGACAAGTATAGAAACAAAATGTGTACAGGCAGGCTATACTCCCAAAAGAGGAGAGCCGAGAGAACTTCCGATTTATCAAAGCACGACCTTCAAGTATGATACAAGTGATGAAATGGGAGCTTTATTCGATCTGGAAGCAGAAGGTTATTTTTATACACGGCTTCAGAACCCGACCAATGATGCGGTGGCAGCTAAAATTTGTGCGCTGGAGGGTGGAGTTGCTGCTATGCTGACTTCCTCCGGACAGGCAGCTAATTTCTATGCAGTGTTCAATATTTGTGAAACAGGGGATCACTTGATTGCCTCCTCAGCAATTTATGGCGGTACCTATAATCTGTTTGGTGTTACTATGAAAAAGATGGGCATTGAATGCACCTTTGTAGACCAGAGCCTTCCGGCAGAAGAACTGGAACAGTATTTCCGGCCGAATACTAAGGCTGTATTTGGAGAGACCATTACCAATCCTACGGTTTCCGTATTTGATTTTGAAAAATTTGCGAAGCTGGCACATGCACATGGGGTACCGTTGATCGTAGATAATACTTTTGCAACACCTGTGAACTGTCGCCCGTTTGAGTGGGGCGCTGATATTGTTACACATTCAACGACAAAATACATGGACGGTCATGCAGTCGGAGTAGGCGGAGCCATCGTAGACAGCGGAAACTTTGACTGGGCAGCATATGGAGACAAATTCCATGGCCTGACCACACCTGATGAATCTTATCATGGCCTGACCTATACGACAAAATTCGGAAAGGGTGCTTACATCACAAAGGCGACGGTACAGCTGATGAGAGATTTTGGCGCCATTCAGTCTCCACAGAATGCATTTTATCTGAATGTCGGTTTGGAATCATTGGCGGTCAGAATGAGACAGCATTGTGAAAATGCACTGAAGGTGGCACAGTATCTTGAACAGCATGAGAAGGTGACTTGGGTTCATTACTGTGGACTGAAAAAGGATGCATATTATGCACTTGGACAGAAATATTTGAAGAATGGCTCCTGCGGAGTGCTTTCCTTTGGGGTTCAGGGTGGAAGAGAGGCATCCATCCGATTCATGGATCAATTGAAGCTGGCAAGCATCGTAACACATGTGGCAGATGCAAAAACCTGTCTGCTGCACCCGGCAAGCCATACACACCGCCAGCTGACAGATGAACAATTGCTGGAAGCGGGCGTTTCTCCTGACTTGATTCGTTTTTCGGTTGGCTTGGAGAATGCAGAGGACATCATTGAAGATTTAAGGCAGGCATTAGAACAGATATGAGATTAAAGAGAGGCTTCATGGATGGCATTCCCATCGGACTCGGCTATTTATCGGTTTCCTTTGCTTTTGGCATTATGGCGGTAAACAGCGGACTTACCTGGTGGGAGGCCACCTTGATTTCCATGACAAACTTGACATCAGCCGGACAATTTGCCGGTGTTGGTATTATGGTGGGCGGTGGCAGCCTGATTGAGATGGCTGTCACAGAGTTCATCATTAATTTGCGTTATGCACTAATGTCTGTATCATTATCCCAAAAGGTGGATGCAGGCTTTACAAGCCCATATAGATGGCTTCTTGCAACCGGAAATACCGATGAAATTTTTGCTGTATCAATGTCCTATGAGCAGGAGGTCAGCAGATCTTATTTTCTGGGACTGATGATTGCACCCTATATCGGATGGGCATTGGGCACATTGCTGGGAGCAGTTTTTGGAGAGTCAGTGCCGGAATCGGTTGGTAAAGCATTCGGTGTGGCTATTTATGGGATGTTTATTGCAATTATTGGACCGAAGGCTAAGCGTGAGAAAAGTGTGCTGGCAGTCGTGACGATTGCTGTTGTGCTAAGCTGCGTTTTCTATTATGTGCCTGTATGCAAAGGTATTTCCAGCGGATTTTCTATTATTGTCTGTGCTGTCTGTGCTGCATTATTCGGAGCACTGGTATTTCCAGTCAGGGATGCGGAGACACAAACGGAGGATGAGGAGGTAAAGTCATGAATCCGGAAATTTTTCAGGGTAATTCATATTGGGCTTATTTATTTGTCATGGTTATTGTGACATATCTGATTCGTGCAGTGCCGCTTGTTTTAGTTCGAAAAAAGGTGACCAATGTCTATGTGAAGTCTTTTTTGGCCTATATTCCGTATTCGGTTTTGGCAGCAATGACATTTCCGGCTATCATTTATTCCACAAACTATATTATTTCGGCAATTGCAGGACTGGCTGCAGCGTGCACGATGGCTTTCTTTGATAAAGGATTGGTTAAGGTTGCGGTGGGAGCAACACTTGCAGTCATTGTGGCAGAGCTTCTCATCAGAATTTTTTGATTCTGCCTATTGTAAAATATCTTGAAAAGTATTATTCTGTTATTGAGTTAGCAAATGCGAACTGAAAGAAAAATAAACTAACTTTAAGAAAAAAGATGAAGGGGATTGTAATATGACATTGAATGAAATACCCGTTGGACAAAGCGGAGTCATCAAGACAGTAGGAGGAGAAGGCGCTTTGCGACTACGACTGCTGGATATGGGGCTGATTCCGAAAACCAGAGTCACCGTTCAAAAGATTGCACCGCTGGGAGATCCGATAGAAATTATGATCAGAGGCTATGAACTGACAATTCGCATTGCAGATGCCGAGATGATAGAAGTGGAGGATGCACAATCATGATATTTGCACTTGCGGGAAATCAGAATTGCGGAAAAACCACATTATTCAATGCTTTGACCGGCTCGAATCAGCATGCCGGAAATTTTCCGGGGGTAACCGTGGATCAGAAGATGGGAGAGATGAAGCTTGCAAAGGACTGTTCAGTCGTTGATCTTCCGGGTATTTATTCTATACGTCCCTATTCCACAGAGGAGATTGTGACCCGGGATTTTATTTTGAACGAAAAGCCGGACGGGATCATCAATATTGTAGACGCAACCAATATTGAAAGAAACCTGTATCTGACCCTTCAACTGCTAGAATTACATATTCCGATGGTGCTGACACTCAATATGATGGATGAGGTACGAGGAAACGGTGGTACAATTAATATTCCCGCTATGTCAGAGGCTCTTGGCATTCCGGTCGTGCCGATCAGTGCAGTCAAAAATGAAGGGATTTCGGAACTGGTCACACAGATTACGACGGTTGCAAAAAAGAAGATTTATCCGGCTGTGACCGACTTTTGCAAGCCAGGACCAATTCACAGATGCATTCATGCAGTTTCGCATCTTATAGAGGATCATGCACAGAATTGTGAGATATCCGCACGATTTGCGGCAACCAAACTGATTGAGGGCGATCAGTCCTTGGCCGATAAGCTGGGATTGGTGCAGAATGAGCTTGAAATGATCGAGCATGCGGTCACAGAAATGGAAGACGAGTACGGTATGGACAGAAATGCCGCACTTGCAGATATGCGGTACACGTTTATTGAGGCGGTATGCAAAGAGTCTGTTGTAAAATGTCATGAAAGCCGGGAACATAAGCGCAGTGTCAAAATCGACAATATACTGACCAATAAATATATGGCATTGCCGTTGTTCTTTGTCATTATGATCGTAATTTTCTGGCTGACGTTCGGAGTGATCGGCAGCTTCCTGTCTGATCTTCTGGCTGCCGGGATCAGTGCGTTGACGAACCTTGTTGATATAGGCTTGACAAACTATGGAATTAATCCGGTGGTACACAGTCTGGTGGTGGATGGCATCTTTGTCGGTGTCGGCAGTGTATTATCCTTCCTGCCGATCATTGTAGTTCTGTTTTTCTTCCTGTCTATTTTGGAGGATACAGGCTATATGGCACGTGTAGCCTTTGTCATGGATAAGCTGCTGCGCAAGATCGGACTATCGGGCAGGAGCTTTGTACCGATGATCATAGGCTTTGGCTGTTCGGTGCCGGCCATTATGGCAACCAGAACATTGTCTTCAGAGCGTGACCGCAGGATGACAATACTACTGACTCCTTATATGAGCTGCTCCGCTAAAATTCCGATTTATGCAGTTTTTTGTGCAGCTTTTTTCCCTAAATGTGCAGCGCTTGTTATGACAGGACTGTACCTGTTCGGTATGCTGACCGGTATTCTTGTGGCACTGGTCTTAAACAAGACGGCGTTTACAGGTCAGCCTGTGCCGTTTGTTATGGAATTGCCGAATTACCGTTTGCCATCCGTCAGAAGTGTATGTCTGCTGATGTGGGATAAGGCAAAGGATTTCTTACAGAGAGCATTTACGATTATTTTTATTGCAACGATCATCATATGGTTTTTGGGAGCGTTTGATACCAGAATTAACTTCGTACAGGATGGTGCAAACAGCTTGCTGGCGGCAATCGGACAGTGGATTGCGCCGATATTCCTTCCATTGGGAATCGGTGATTGGAGGATTACGACTTCGTTGATTTCCGGACTGATTGCAAAGGAGGCAGTGGTCAGTACGATGGGAGTGCTGGTTGGCGCAACAGCGGATGGGCTGACGGCTTCATTGAGTACATTATTTACACCTTTGACGGCAGCTTCATTCCTGATTTTTACGCTGCTTTATACACCTTGTGTAGCGGCAATAGCTACAATTCGCAGGGAATTGAATTCAACATTGCAGACTGCAGGCGTGATCTTTGCACAGTGTGGTGTGGCATGGCTGTGTGCCTTTGCAGTGTATCAGATTGGAAGCCTGTTTTAACAAAGGAGGCAGGAACATGAATGTTTTGAGTTGGACGGTATTGGGAATTGTTGCGACAGGGGTCGCAGCAGCCTTGAGATGTATGCATCGGAACAAAAGTGCCGGGTGCTGCGGAGCGTGTGCCGGCTGTTTGCGTAAATGCAGTGAATCGGAGCATGCCGCAGGCAAAAAGTAAGCCATGGCTTTGTTGATACGTCAAAAAGAAGAATGGTCAGCTTTGCAAATTTACTTGCAAAGCTGACCATTCTTCTTTTCCGTATCTGTGTCAATGTGATTGCGTAAGCTGAAAATGAGACTCGAACTCACGACCCCTTCATTACGAGTGAAGTGCTCTACCAACTGAGCTATTTCAGCAACTTG
This sequence comes from uncultured Lachnospiraceae bacterium, assembly GCA_964483395.1. Lineage (GTDB taxonomy): Bacteria > Bacillota > Clostridia > Lachnospirales > Lachnospiraceae > JAAYYM01. The sequence continues at coordinate 16,823 of CAZABT010000025.1, read as the reverse complement.
TGCGACTACCTTTGCTATTATATTAGATTTGATTGGTTTTTGCAATATGAAATTTATGAATTTACAGGTGGTACTTGTGAATATGGTGTTAAAATTTCCAATTTGTCGGAATTTCAGTGCAGAATAATTGCATTTATACAAAAAGTTTGATAAAATATACAAAAAGTTATGCAAATTAAACACAAAAGAGTCAATGTCAAAACAACTGTGGACAGAGGTACTGATATGGACAACATGAGCAACATAAATGAACAACTGAGTTTTGAACATGAAAAGCGTCTGAAAGATTTAATCCCAAGAAAGTTGATCTCTACATGTATTGTAAATCTGACACATAATCAGGTGGAGGACGTATGCGGCTACAGCTTGACAGAAAGTATGGTGGCGCAAATCAAGACCTTTGAGGATGCGGCAAGGTATACCTTGGAGGCGATTCTTTCTGATGAAGAGCGTGCGAAATATAAGGAACTGACCAAAAGGGCATATTGGCTGAATGCATATCAAGAGGGGAAGACAACGTTCTCTTTGGATTATCGTGTCAAAATGAAGGACGGGAAAATCAGATGGGTGTCGGAAACGCGTAATATACTGCGTAATCCCGAAAATGGAGATATCTATTTTTTCGGTTATGTCAGTGATGCAAATGAGAGGAAGAAACGTGAACTGGCTTATCCGGAACGCATAGAATATGATGAATATACCGGACTGTATAAGGATACAACCGCAGAGGGCATGATCAATATGCTGCTGCAGGAATCGTTTGAATCGAATCGGCTCAATGCGTTCTTTAATTGCAGACTGCTCAACTATGAAAAGATCAAGGGGAAATACGGAACCTTGAATTCGCATAAGATATTGGCGGAGCTTGGCCGCATGGTAAGACTGTATCTTGAAAACAGATATATACTGTCCTATCGGGGAGATGGACTATTGTCTGTTTATATTATAGAAGCGGAAAGTCAACAGAAAATCATGAAGGAAGTGAACAGCCTGATTGATATTCTGAGCTTGCGCTATATTTTCCCGTATGAGGACATGCAGTTAAAATACAGAATCAACCTTGTTTATCGTGAGAAGGAGGACGATACCTTTTGGAAGCTGGATGAGAAGGCTAAATATATTGATCGTTCAACTGACCCGGCAAGCCGGGCTATCTGTGAGGTCTACAAGAGCAAGTCGGTCGAGTATCTGGGCAACTATCATAACAATCTGGAGTTTATGCAGCAGCTGAGCCTTTGCGGAGAGGCAACAGCAATGGCCATCCTGAAAGCAACGGCAGCACTTGTATCGGCGGAGACACTGAAAGAGGCAATTGATTTTGTTCTTCAGATGTTATGTGATTATTATGAAGCAGATCGTTCGCAGGTCTATGAGATGGGGAATGATCTGTGCAACTTCAACGGAATATATGATTATTGCAGAGACGGCGTGCAATCGGTGGCGGCAGATGTGTGCAGGGAGAGAATTGAAAGTGCTCCTTCTTTTTTACGTGCTTTTGAAACGAAACAGACATTGGTACTGAATAATATTGCGGATACGGACATGGAAAGTGACACGGAAAGTGATTTTTTGAATGCACATGGCATTCATTCGTTATACATGGCACCTTTTCATATTAAAGGAAAGATGACGGGCTTTGTCAGCGTGGATAATGTGTCAGCACATCTTGGAGAGGTCATTTTTTTGAATGCAATGGCATACTTCATTCCAAACGAGATTGTTAAGAGAAGGCTGATGTCCGAACAGGATTATATAAAACATTATGATATGCTGACAGAGCTGGAGAATCGAAACAGCTATCAGAAATATGTCAATGCAATTAAGCAGGAAACATTAGCTGCGCTTGGTGTTGTGTGTATTGACATCAATGGACTAAAGGATATCAATACGCATTTTGGAACTAAAGTCGGAGACGGAAGCGTGCGTTATGTTGCGGATATGCTGCGCCGGTTTTTCAGTGACGGTAAGCTTTATCGCTTAGGCGGAGGTATGTTTCTTGCATTATGCGGTGATTATGCACATGATACCTTTGAGGAGTCTGTGTCTGAAATGAAACGCGCAATCGCAAAAAATGAAGAAATATCCATATCAGTCGGTCACTGTTGGTCCAGTAATGACATTGACATCGAAAAAATGGTGGGAAATGCAGAGGATTTGATGCTGATTGCCAAGCAGGACTATTATCAGCGGGAGGAAAAATCCAATCAGTTTTTCCGCAATAAGTTACAGCAGGAATTAAAGCAGACCATCTTAGATGGGGAGTTTGTAATGTATCTGCAGCCAAAGGCAGACATTGCAACCAAACGCATCAATGGAGCGGAGGCACTTGTTCGGAGAATCCATCCTCAGCACGGGGTCATACCGCCGAACAAATTCATTCCGCTGTTGGAAAAAGAAAATCTGGTGCGCTACATAGACATTTTCATATTTGAAGAAGTATTGAAAACATTGACGAGGTGGCTGGATGAGGGAAAACGTGTATTTCCGATATCACTGAACTTCTCCAGAGCGACTATGCTGGAGCCGGACATCATCAACAGCATGGAGCGCGTTCATGAAAAATACAATGTACCGCATGATTTGATTGAAATTGAGATTACGGAGACACTGGGTAACATGGAACGTGCAACGATAGAGGCCATCGGCTGTAAGATCGTTAAGAATGGCTACCGTCTTTCTTTGGACGATTTCGGCGCCAGCTTTTCTAATCTGTCGATTCTCAATACCATGCAGTTTGATGTGTTGAAACTCGACAAGAGCATCATCAATCATATTGTTACAGAGGATAAGAGCCGGATTATCATTAAAAAAGTGCTGGAGCTTTGTAATGAGCTTGGAATTGAAAGCATTGCAGAGGGCGTTGAAACAGAAGAACAGTTTGAAATATTAAAAAAGATGGGCTGTGCACAGGCTCAGGGGTATTTGTTTAATAAGCCGATTCCCGTGTCGGATTTTGAAGATAAGTACATGCGGGAAGCATAAACAGGATAGGCTGCAATTCTGAGTGGAGAGCTTTGGCTTTCCACTTTTTTTACTTCAGCTTTCCATAAATTGCGCATAGTTCTCATTGAAATCGGGAAAAAGATGTGGTAAAATCAAATTTAGTTTTAATTTACCATGAGAACAATTTGACGGAGGCTGAGATATGGCACAGTTGTGGGGCGGAAGATTTACAAAGGAAACAGATCAGTTAGTATATCGGTTCAATGCCTCTATCGGATTTGATCAGAAATTTTACCGGCAGGATATAGAAGGAAGCATTGCACATGTTGTGATGCTGCATAAACAGGGAATTCTGACCAAAGAAGAGCAGGATGAGATTATAAAAGGGCTGACAGGTATCCGTGAGGATATCGAAAACGGTTCTCTGATGATTACAGAGGAATACGAAGATATCCACAGCTTTGTTGAGGCCAATCTGACGGAACGAATCGGAGAAGCAGGAAAGAAGCTGCATACCGGAAGAAGCCGCAACGATCAAGTGGCACTGGATATGAGACTGTATACACGTCTTGAAGTATTATATGTAGATGAACTGTTGAAAGAGCTGCTGAAAACGCTGCTGAGTGTGATGGAGGAGCATATTGATACATATATGCCGGGCTTTACCCATCTGCAGAAGGCACAGCCGATTACTCTGGCACATCATATGGGTGCTTATTTTGAAATGTTCAAGCGTGACAGGCTGAGACTGAAGGATATCTATCATCGAATGAACTACTGCCCACTTGGAGCAGGAGCACTGGCAGGAACGACCTATCCGCTTGACAGAGCCTATACGGCAAGTCTGATGGGATTTGAAGGGCCGACCCTGAACAGCATTGACTCTGTGGCAGACAGAGATTATGTGATTGAATTCCTTTCCGCATTATCTACAATCATGATGCACCTGAGTCGTTTTTCAGAGGAAGTAATCATATGGAATACAAACGAGTATCAATTTGTTGAACTGGATGATGCCTACAGCACGGGGAGCAGTATTATGCCGCAGAAGAAGAATCCTGACATTGCGGAGCTCGTCAGAGGAAAAACCGGCCGCGTTTATGGAGCACTGATCAGCATACTGACAACGATGAAGGGTCTGCCGCTTGCGTATAATAAGGATATGCAGGAGGATAAGGAGCTGACCTTCGATGCAATAGATACGGTCAAGGGATGTCTGGCATTGTTCACGGGTATGCTGGCAACGATGAAGTTCAATCAGGCACGTATGGAACAGAGTGCGAAGGGCGGGTTTACCAATGCTACCGATGCAGCAGATTATTTGGTCGGAAAAGGTGTTCCGTTCCGGGATGCACATGGTATCGTGGGAAGACTGGTACTTTATTGCATTGACCATCAGAAGTCACTGGAGGAAATGACGATTGATGAATACAGGGCAATCGATCCTATATTTGAAGAAGATATTTATGAGGCCATCAGTCTTGAGACCTGTGTCAATAAGCGTCTGACCATCGGTGCACCGGGAAAGAAGGCAATGCAGGAGGTAATCGGGGACTGCAGAAGGTATTTAGAGAATGACTGGCAGGAAACTGCCACGAACAATAAAAGAGGAGAGATGTGTGATGAGTGAAAGAATGAAGGTAGGTATTTTAGGCGCAACAGGTATGGTAGGACAGCGTTTTATAGCATTGCTGGAAAATCACCCTTGGTTTGAGGTGACCCTTGTTGCAGCAAGTCCGAGAAGTGCGGGCAAGAGTTATGAGGAGGCTGTAGGCGGCAGATGGAAGATGACCACTCCGATGCCTGAAGCAGTTAAAAAGCTTGTTGTTAAGAATGTCAATGATGTTCAGGAGATTGCTTCTCAAGTGGATTTTGTATTCAGTGCGGTTGATATGACAAAGGACGAGATTCGTGCCATTGAAGAGGAATATGCCAAGGCAGAAGTGCCGGTAGTGTCCAATAACAGTGCACACAGATGGACTCCGGATGTACCGATGGTCGTACCGGAACTGAATCCGGAACACATGGAGGTCATCGAGTTCCAGCGTAAAAGACTTGGAACCAAGAGAGGATTCATTGCAGTGAAGCCGAACTGCTCCATTCAGAGCTATGCTCCATTGCTTGTGGCTTGGAAGGAATTTGAACCGACAGAGGTCGTTGCAACTACCTATCAGGCAATTTCAGGCGCAGGAAAGACCTTCAAGGACTGGCCGGAAATGATAGAAAATGTCATTCCGTACATTGGAGGAGAAGAGGAAAAGAGTGAGCAGGAGCCGCTTCGTATTCTCGGAAAAATCGAAAATGGTGTGATTGTTAAGGCAGAACTGCCGAAGATCACAACACAATGTATCAGAGTTCCTGTTCTGAACGGACATACTGCAGCAGTATTCATTAATTTTGCAAAGAAGCCGACCAAGGAACAGCTGATCGAGAAAATGGTGAATTTCAAGGGACTTCCGCAGGAATTGAATCTGCCAAGCGCACCAAAGCAGTTTATCCGTTATATGGAAGAGGATAATCGCCCGCAGGTTGTACTGGATGTAGATTATGAGAATGGAATGGGAATTTCCATCGGCCGTCTCAGAGAAGACAGTGTCGGATTGTTCGATTACAAATTTGTTGGTCTTTCTCATAATACCGTACGTGGTGCGGCAGGCGGAGCTGTATTGTGTGCAGAACTCCTGAAGGCAAAGGGATATATTTAAATTCGGAAATACATAGGATAAGGGAATAGCACTTATGGATGAACTGAGGTATCAGCTTGATTTACTCAATGCATTAAATGAAAAACTGAACGGAAATGATCGGATATACAAGATGATATCCGACATTTCCGGCTATTCTTATATCTATATTAATTATGTGGAAGACACATCTGAAATGCTGGGCTGTTGGGATGAGGTGCTGGGTGAAAAAATTGACACCCTCTTTGATCCTGAGCATATGATGTCCTATATTCATGAGGATGATCGGGAAAAATTCAAAAATACAATTGCAAATATGCGGCGTAAGCAAGTCGAAGATGCAGTATGCGAATTCAAGACTGCACAGGGAAAGAACTGGGTGGAATGCCGTTCTCATGTATTTTATAATGAATATCGGGAAGCACAGGAACAGATTTTATGCTTTCGCCAGACCACCAAGGAGCGGGCACAAAATGAGGAACTGCGTTATCTTGCCTATTATGACTCATTGACAGGGCTGTATAATCGTAATTATTTTGTGAAATGTCTGCGTGACTTTTTGGAACAGGCAGAATCAGAGAATGCCAACGTGGCGTTGATGTTCGTGGACATAGATGATTTTAAGAAAATCAATGACAGTCTCGGACTGCTGTTTGGAGATGAACTGGTACAGGATTTTGGTGTATTTATTAAAGAATTGCAGAATGACCAGATCATTGCAGGCAGGTTTGGAAGTGATGTGTTCTGCATTGCAATCTATGATCCCTACGGCTCCAGAAGCGTGGAAATGATCTACAGAAGTATGCATGACAGACTGCGTAAGCCTTTCTGTCTGAGCAATAAAGCAGAAATCATTTTCAGTGTCAGCGTAGGTGTTGCAGTATATCCTGAGGCCGGAAATACGGCACTTGAATTAATCAAAAATGCAGAGATTGTCTTGTTCCGTGCAAAAGAAACCGGAAAGAATAATCTGCAGTATTTTGAACGTGAAATCTTAGACAAGTTTATGGATAGTGTCACGATTGAGCAGCAATTAAAAAATGCAGTGGATAATGAGGACTTTCTACTATACTATCAGCCGCAGTTTTTTGCAAACAGCGGTAAGCTGCGTGGCGTAGAAGCATTGATTCGATGGCCGGATGAGAATGGAAAGTTTATCAGCCCCAATGATTTTATCCCGATTGCGGAGAAGAACGGAGCCATTATTCCAATCGGAAACTGGGTCATGAAGGAAGCATTGCGTGTTTATGCCACATGGGCATCGCGGTATGATTATCCGCTTGTACTGTCAATCAACATTTCTGCAATCCAATTAAAAAAAGATAATTTTACCGATCAGCTGCTGCATTTAATCAATCTGTATGACATCAATCCGCAGATGCTGGAATTGGAAATTACGGAAAGTATTTTTATTGATGACTTTGAAGAGGTCATAGACAAGATGAAGTCACTGCGTATGCTGGGAGTCAGGGTTTCATTAGATGATTTCGGAACGGGCTTTTCTTCCCTGTCGTATCTGAAGGATCTGCCGATTGATACGTTGAAGATTGATAAATCCTTTATTGATACGGCAATCAAAGATCGCTCCACCAATATCATTACAGAATCTGTTGTCAACATGGTAAAGAAGCTTGGCCTGGAAACTGTGGCAGAGGGAGTGGAAACACAGGAGCAATATGATTTCCTGAAGAAGATAGAATGTGATAATATTCAAGGCTTTTTGACAGGCAGGCCTATGACCAGGTCTGACATAGAAAAATTGATTACCGAACATGAAAAAGAACTCAGGAAATAACAGGTGAAAATATGCTGCTCGGAAGAACTGCCGAATTAAAGTATTTAAAAAACAATTATGAAAAAGAGGGAAGCCAGCTTGTCATTCTCTATGGTCATAAAAATATTGGAAAGACGGAATTGATCAAAGAATTCTGTGTGGACAAGTCCTACTCTTATTATCTTGCGAAGCAATGCTCCGAGTATGAGCAGCTCTGTTTGTGGAGCAGTGAGCTTTCGGAGGAACGCAGTCACCTGAACCCTGTCGAAAGAAGGTTTGATTCCATATTTCAGGCAATCACAGAGGTTAAGGCACAAAAGCGTGTCATTATCATTGATGAATTTCAGCATATTGTGAAAAACAGTGAGGCCTTCATGGATGAGGTGGTCAGACTGATTCATAATAAGTGGAACAATCAGCCTGTTATGATCATCATGTGTTCCTCAGCCATCGGCTGGGTTGAAAATTCCATGGTATCTAAGATGGGAGAGAATGCTTATGAGATTACCGGACTGCTCAAGATCAATGAATTGAAGTTTCTGGATGTGGTCAGACGGTTTCCAAAATATACAATGGAACAATGCGTAGAAACCTATGCTATACTGGGAGGTGTTCCGGGACTGTGGAGGTATTGGGATGAAAATCTGGATATTCCTCAGAACATCCGGCAGAACATTATTCGGCCGGGTATGGCACTCAGCGATGAGGGAAGCCGATATGTTGCGGAAGAACTACGTGAGACAGCCGTTTATCATACGATTTTGGCGTCCATTGCATCCGGTAAATATAAACTGAATGATCTTCATAACCATACCGGCTATAATCGTGCAAAAATCAGTGTATATCTAAAGAATCTGATTGAACTTGAAATTGTGGAAAAGGTTTTTTCTTATGATACGGCGGGCAAGGACAATGCACAAAAGGGTATCTACAGAATCAGCAATCACTATGTACATTTTTGGTTTAAATATATCTTTCCGCATATGTCTAAACAGGGAATGATCAGCGAGGAACAGTTCTATAACCAATATATTGCTTCCTCCCTGAGACTTTATACAGCACACTATTTTACGAAGGTGTGCTCGGAATATCTGGAACTGATGAACCAGATGGGTAAGCTGCAGTTCAGGTATGAAAAGAGCGGCTCATGGGTTGGCAAGGTAGGCACGATTGATATTGTTGCACAGGATGACGAGGGACATACAATGGTAGGAATGTGCAGCTGGGAAAGAAGCCTCATGACCTATGAAGACTATGAATGGCTGCTGTTCTGCGTGGAAAAGGCAAAGTTAAAGATAGATTATATATATCTGTTCTCCGTTGATGGATTTGATGAAAAGTTAAATCTGGAGGCAAAAGTGAAGAAAAATATCATTCTCATTGATATTTCTCAATTATAAATTATTTCTCAGGAGGAAAAAGTTATGAAAAAGTTTTTGGCAGTTGGAATGGTAATGGCATGTGCAATGGGACTTGTGGCATGCGGAAGTAAGGGAAGCAGTGATGCTACGCTCGTTATGGCAACCAATGCGGAGTTCCCGCCTTATGAGTTCTATGAGGGCGACAAGGTAGTCGGAATTGACGCAGAGATTGCAGCAGCGGTTGCAGAAGAAATGGGCATGGAACTGAAAATCGAAGATATGGCATTCGATTCTATTATTGCTGCGGTACAGTCAGGAAAGGCCGACATCGGTGTTGCAGGTATGACTGTTAACGAAGATCGTCTGAAAAATGTAAATTTCAGCACACCTTATACACAGGCGGCGCAGGTGATCATTGTAAAAGACGGCAGCGCAGTTGCCACACCGGATGATCTGACAGGCAAGAAGATTGGTGTACAGCTTGGAACAACAGGTGATATTTATGCCGGTGACATTGCAGATGCGACAATTGAAAGATACAACAAAGGTTTCGAGGCAGTGCAGGCATTGCTGCAGGATAAAATAGATGCTGTTATCATTGACAGAGAACCGGCTAAGGTTTTTGTTTCTCAGAATGAAGGACTTGTTCTTGTAGATGAGGAATTTACCGTAGAGGATTATGCGATTGCAATTTCCAAGGATAATGAAGAGCTGCTGACCAAAATCAATGAAGCACTTGCAAAACTGGAGACATCAGGAAAGCTACAGGAAATTAAGGACAAATACATTACAGCCGAATAGGAAAAATTATGGGAAGCTTTGCAGACAACTTTTATCAAAACTTTATACAGGAAAACAGATATGAATATATACTGAACGGTCTGGGTGTGACTCTGATCATAACATTTTTTTCGGTTTTGATCGGTATTTTTCTTGGATTTATCATAGCAATGATACGTTCAACTTATGATAAGACGGGAAAGGGATGGATTGCGAATGCAATCTGCAATATCTATCTGACGGTCATCAGAGGAACACCGGTTGTTCTGCAGCTTCTGATTACTTATTTTGTGATTTTTGCCTCGGTAGATATCAACAAGGTTTTTGTTGCCGTGATTGCTTTTGGAATCAACTCAGGAGCCTATGTGGCTGAAATCATACGAAGCGGGATCATGTCTGTTGACAACGGACAGTTTGAGGCCGGAAGAAGTTTGGGCTTCAGCTATGTACAGACGATGATTTACTTCATTTTGCCGCAGGCCTTTAAGAATGTTCTGCCGGCACTCGGAAACGAATTTATTGTTTTGCTGAAGGAAACATCTGTAGCAGGATATATAGCGTTGCAGGATCTGACCAAGGGCGCGGACATCATTAGAAGCCGTACTTATAATGCATTTATGCCGCTTATGGCTGTGGCCATCATATATCTTGTGCTGGTCATGATTTTCGACAGACTGGTTAAAAATCTGGAGAGGAGGCTTCGTAACAGTGATCACTGAACAAAGGAATCAAAATCCTCTCATTGAAGTTAAGCATCTGCAGAAATATTTTGGAGAACTGAAGGCGCTCAATGGAATTACAACTGATTTTTACGAAGGAGATGTTGCATTTATTGTAGGCCCGTCAGGATCAGGGAAGAGTACCTTTCTGCGCTGCCTGAATCGCCTTGAAATGCCGACAGGAGGCAGTATACTCTTTGAGGGAGTAGATATCTGTAATCCAAAAAGCAACATCGACGAACGTCGTCAGAAGATGGGAATGGTATTTCAGCAGTTCAACCTGTTTCCGCACATGACAGTGATGAAGAATCTGACGATAGCCCCTATTAAGCTGCAGCACAAGACTAAGGAAGAGGCTGAGCAGCACGCGATGACTTTGCTGGGGCGAGTGGGTCTGGCAGATCGATATGATGCATATCCCAGTCAGCTTTCGGGTGGACAGAAGCAGCGAATTGCCATTGTACGTTCTCTGTGTATGGCACCGGATGTCATGCTGTTTGATGAACCTACGTCGGCACTGGATCCCGAAATGGTCGGTGAGGTATTGAATGTCATGCGCGATTTGGCGAGAATCCAGATGACGATGATTGTAGTCACACATGAGATGAGTTTTGCAAGAGAGATCGCAAACAGGGTTATGTTCATGGCAGAAGGACAGATCATAGAAGAAAACAATCCGAAGGATTTCTTTGAACATCCGCAGAGCGAGCGGCTGCAGAACTTTCTCGGTAAGGTATTATAAAGTATGGCAAAAACAGTATTTATTGCGGAAAAGCCAAGCGTAGCAAGGGAATTTGCCAATGCGCTCAAGCTGAATACAAAAAAATATGATGGCTATCTGGAATCAGAAAATACCATCGTCACTTGGTGTGTCGGACATCTTGTGACGATGAGCTATCCGGATGCTTATGATCCAAAATACAAGAAGTGGAGCTTTGCAACACTTCCTTTTTTGCCGAACGAATATAAGTATGAGGTGATTCCATCAGCCTCTAAGCAGTATCAGATTGTCAGCAGTCTGTTGAATCGTGCAGATGTTGAAACCATCTATGTGTGTACAGACTCCGGACGTGAAGGAGAATATATCTACAGGCTGGTGGAAATGCAGGCCAATGTAACAGGAAAGGCAAGAAAACGTGTCTGGATTGATTCACAGACAGAAGAGGAAATCCTGCGTGGAATCAAAGAAGCAAAGGATCTGTCGGCATATGACAATCTGTCTGAGGCAGCATATCTGCGTGCTAAGGAAGATTATTTGATGGGCATTAACTTTTCACGTGCATTGACCTTGAAGTACGGGGATTCAATATCGAATTTTCTGCAGATGAAATATGCGGTGGTATCTGTGGGGCGTGTGATGACCTGTGTGCTTGGAATGGTCGTCAGAAGAGAGCGCGAGATCAGGGAATTTGTCAAGACACCATTTTATAGAGTGCTGGCCAGCTTCAGACTTCAGGCAGGCGGAAACAGTTTTGAAGCCGAATGGAAGGCTGTTGAGGGTTCCGCTTATGAACAGTCGCCGCTGCTCTATAAGGAAAACGGCTTCAAGGAACGGAAGGATGCCGAGACACTGATTGAGGCACTTCGTGAAACACAGCCATTTGAAGCCATTGTTGCTTCAATGGAAAAGAAAAAAGAAAATAAGAATGCTCCTTTGCTGTACAATTTAGCGGAACTGCAGAATGACTGTTCAAAATATTTTAAAATCAGTCCAGATGAGACCTTGCGTATCGTACAGGAACTTTATGAAAAGAAAGCAGTCACTTATCCAAGAACTGATGCCAGAGTATTATCGACAGCGGTTGCAAAGGAGATACATAAGAATATAGCCGGATTGAAAAATTACGGACATGCAGCCACTTTTGCAGCCGAAATACTGGAGAAGGGCACTTATAAGGAAGTTGCAAAGACACGCTATGTCAATGATAAGCAGATCACTGACCATTACGCTATTATTCCGACAGGACAGGGCATGGAGGCACTCAGAAGCATTTCTGAGCTTGCAGGTAAGGTATATGAGGTCATTGTGCGCAGATTTTTAAGTATCTTTTATCCGGCAGCGGTTTATCAGAAGACCGGAATCACAGCCAAGATTGGCATAGAGACCTTTCAGGCTAATTTTAAGGTGCTGTTGGAGGAAGGCTATCTGCAGGTGACTCACTATTCCTTTGCCAAGAAAAAGGCAGAGCAGGAAACAACGGAAGAGACTGCCACAGAGGAAGGAAGCGAGGACGAGAACCAGTGCGATGCAGATTTTCTGACGGCTTTACAAACCTTGAGAAAAGGGGACTCTCTGAACATTGAGAATCTGTCTGTCAAGGAGGGAGAGACTTCCCCGCCTAAGCGTTATACCTCCGGTTCTATGATTCTTGCCATGGAAAATGCGGGACAATTGATTGAGGATGAAGAACTCAGGGCGCAGATTAAGGGAAGCGGAATCGGAACATCAGCAACAAGAGCCGAGATATTGAAGAAGCTTGTTGCAAACAAGTACCTGAACCTTAATAAGAAAACACAGGTAATCACGCCGGCTTTGATGGGAGAAATGATTTATGATGTTGTGGATGCTTCCATCAGACCACTGCTTGATCCTAAGCTGACTGCAAGCTGGGAGAAGGGACTGACAGGGGTCGCAGAAGGAGAGATTACAGCGGATGAATATATGAAAAAGCTGAATGATTATGTGGCAAGAAGGACAGCTGCTGTACGCGGCCTGAACAATCAGTCCACTCTTCGAGGACAGTTCATGAGAGCAAAGCAATATTATAAATCAAACACAAAATAGATGGGAGAACACAAAAATGGAAGAAATGAAAATCAAAAATCTATACAATTTAGAGGAGACAATTGCGGCAGAGTTGTTTACAGGTCTGACTTATCCATGGGAGGCACTGCCGAAGATCGGCGTTTTTATCAAAGAACTTGGGGCAAAGCTGCCTGCAGATGAATATGATCAGGTCAGTGAGTCTGTCTGGATCGCTAAAAGTGCAAAGGTGGCACCGACGGCCAATATCAATGGGCCGGCCATCATCGGAAAGGATGCTGAAGTGCGTCATTGTGCATTTATCAGAGGAAATGCAATTGTAGGTGAGGGTGCGGTTGTCGGAAATTCAACAGAATTGAAAAATGTGGTTCTATTCAATAAGGTACAGGTACCGCATTACAATTATGTCGGAGATTCCATCTTGGGATATAAGTCACATATGGGAGCCGGATCGATCACTTCTAATGTGAAATCAGACAAGACGCTGGTCGTGGTACATGGCGGCAAGGATGAGGTGGAAACCGGGTTGAAGAAGTTCGGTGCCATGCTTGGCGATGAGGTAGAGGTTGGCTGTAATTCAGTTCTGAATCCGGGAACGGTCATCGGAAGACACACCAATGTATACCCGACCTCCATGGTGCGTGGATTTATACCGGAGAACAGTATATACAAGAAGCGGGGAGAAATCGCAGGAAAGAGATAGAGGAGAAGATTTATGGCAAACGATACCGGATATAATGGATTTGATTCGATTGAGACAGTCGTTGATAATATCATTGGGGGAATTCTGGTTTTGGAAATACGTGGTGTTGAGCGTAAGATTACACCGCTGTATATCAATGATGGGTTTTACAGGATGCTTGGCTATGGTAAAAAAGAGACGAAGCTTCTGATGAAAAATGTGATGGCGAATATCGTATTTGAGGACAGAATGATTGTTGAGCAGGCAATTACAGATGTGCTCAAGGATGATGGGTGGGTCGAGGTGGAATTCCGTACAGTTACCAATGACGGCGGTATTCGATGGCTTCAGGTGCGTTCCAATCTGTATGCCAGAGACAATGAGCGCAGTATATGCACTGCAATCATATTAGATGCCACGGAACGCAAGAGCATGGAGGAAGAATGGACGAAACAGGCAGAACGTATGAGCCTGCTTTCTGAGGTCGAGGGGGAGCATATACTGGATTATAATGCCAAGACAGATGCTCTGGTTTTCAAGACAGCACAGGATTCAGGATACCTGCATGATATTGTACGGCAGAACTATATTGCACGGAATGAATTTGAAAATATTTATCCGGAGGATGTTGCATGTCTGCGCGAGGTCATGACTGACGCACTGAAATCGCCGAAAAGAGATTCCATGGATCTGCGCATCAAATTGATGGATAATGAATACAGATGGTATCGTTTGGTCATTTCAAGCATCATGGGAAATGAGGGCTATGTGACGAGAGTGGTCGGCAGAATTACGGATATCCATAACGCCAAGCTGAAGGAATTGGAGCTGGAGGTCAAGGCAGAGATAGATCTGCTGACCGGAGTCTTCAACCGCGGCGCGACGGAGCAGCTCGTCATGCAGCTGCTAAAAGAAGAACAGAGAGAAAAATCAGGCAGAATACATGCCTTTATGGAACTGGATTTGGATAACTTCAAAGCAGTCAACGATCATTTGGGGCATGCATATGGGGATTTGGTGCTAAGCGAGACGGCAGAAAAGCTCAAGAATATGTTCAAGGGCAGGGACATTGTCGGACGGTTCGGCGGTGATGAATTCATTATTTTTATGTACGATATTGAGGATATCAGAAATGCCGGCATTTTGGCGGGAAAGCTGTGCCGCATGATACAGAAGACATATCCATGTGCAGAGGGAGATATAGATGTGACGGCAAGCATCGGGATTGCGATCTGCCAATCTGATGTTATGGAATATGAGAAGCTGTTCGATATTGCCGACAGAGCTCTGTATGCGACTAAAAATAACGGCAAAAACGGATATACGATTTATACAGATGACATGTAACCGTATATGAACCGTATATGAACCGTAAAAAATACAAAAAACGACTGGATTTTTCGACAGGTTTATGAGACAATAACAGATGGTGAAAATGTTTTATGAATGAAATAAAAAATACAAGTTGTTGAAAGGAGTATTCACATGATTTATTCACACGAAGTAGAAATGATGTGTCCGGTAGCGCAGGGCGTTAACCACGGCGCAGCGCCTATTCCGGAAGAAGCGAAATGGGTAAAAGCAAAAGAAATTAAGGATATCTCAGGCCTGACACACGGTATTGGCTGGTGTGCACCTCAGCAGGGCGCATGTAAGCTGACATTGAACGTTAAGGAAGGTATCATTCAGGAGGCACTCGTTGAGACAATCGGATGTTCAGGTATGACACATTCAGCAGCTATGGCTTCTGAAATCTTACCGGGCAGAACATTGCTTGAGGCTCTGAATACAGATCTTGTATGTGATGCAATCAATACGGCAATGAGAGAGTTATTCCTTCAGATCGTATACGGCAGAACTCAGTCAGCATTTTCAGAGGATGGTCTTGCAATCGGAGCAGGTCTTGAAGATCTTGGTAAGGGACTTCGTTCACAGGTTGGTACAATGTATGGCACATTGAAAAAAGGTCCTCGTTATCTGGAAATGGCAGAAGGCTATGTAACAGGTATCGCACTGGATGCAGATGATACAATCATCGGATACAAATTTGTCAGCCTTGGCAAGATGACTGATTTTATGAAAAAGGGCGACGATGCAAATACTGCATATGAGAAGGCTTGCGGTCAGTATGGCCGTGTAGACGATGCAGTGAAGATCATCGATCCGAGAAAAGAATAGAAAAGGAGGAAATGAAAAATGGCTTTATTTGAATCATATGAAAGACGTATCAAACAAATTAACGAAGCATTAGCAGCCTGTGGAATTTCTTCCATTGAGGAAGCTGAGAAGATTACAAAGGATGCCGGTCTTGATGTATATAAAATGGTAGAGGGCATTCAGCCAATCTGTTTTGAAAATGCTAAATGGGCTTATACAGTAGGCGCAGCTATGGCAATCAAAAAGGGCTGCAGAAGAGCGGCAGACGCAGCAGCAGTCATTGGTGAAGGTCTTCAGGCTTTCTGTATTCCGGGATCCGTAGCGGATACACGTAAGGTTGGTCTTGGACATGGTAACCTTGGCAAGATGCTTCTAGAAGAAGAGACAGAGTGCTTCTGCTTTTTAGCAGGTCATGAGTCATTTGCAGCAGCAGAAGGAGCGATCGGTATTGCTGAGAAGGCTAATAAGGTTCGTCAGAAACCGCTTCGCGTTATCTTAAATGGTCTTGGAAAGGATGCAGCACAGATCATTTCCAGAATCAACGGATTTACATTTGTAGAGACAGAGTATGATCCATATACGAATACGGTCAAAGAGGTATTTAAGAAATCCTATTCAGAGGGACTTCGTGCAAAGGTTAACTGCTATGGTGCCAATGATGTATGTGAAGGTGTTGCAATCATGTGGAAGGAAGGCGTTGACGTATCTATCACAGGTAATTCAACAAACCCGACCAGATTCCAGCATCCTGTTGCAGGTACTTATAAGAAGGAGTGTAATGAGAAGGGTAAGAAGTATTTCTCAGTTGCTTCAGGCGGTGGTACAGGACGTACACTTCATCCTGATAACATGGCTGCAGGCCCGGCTTCTTACGGCATGACAGATACTATGGGACGTATGCATTCAGATGCACAGTTCGCAGGATCTTCCTCAGTTCCGGCTCACGTAGAGATGATGGG
>CAZABT010000024.1:0-30444 GCA_964483395.1 uncultured Lachnospiraceae bacterium | reverse complement strand
GGAAGCTTCTTAAATGTATGCATATACAGAATACCGAAGCAGGAGAGTATCGTGAAGGTGCGGTCACATTGTATGGACTGTGGATATCAGCTGAAGTGGTACGATCTCGTACCACTCTTCAGCTATATCGCATTGCGTGGGAAGTGCCGAAAATGTGGAGCAAGGTTATCTGCGCAGTACCCTATCATTGAAGCTGCCAATGGATTGCTTTACTGCATTGTGTTTTATGTACTTGGTTTTACGGTATACAGCGGATTGATTTGTCTGCTGGTATCGGCGCTGTTAGCACTCAGCGTAATTGATTTTAGAACATATGAGATTCCGATAGGATTCAATGTGTTTATACTGACCCTAGGGCTGATTCATCTTGCCCTGGATTACCAGAATTGGTTACAGTATGTAATCGGCCTAGTGGCGGTCAGCATGTTTTTGTATGTGATTTATATTGTGACTAAGGGACGCGGCATCGGCGGCGGTGATATCAAGCTGATGGCAGCGTGTGGTTTATTGCTTGGATGGAAGTTGATTATACTGGCATTTATGCTTGGATGCATCATCGGAGCGGTCATTCATCTGCTGAGGATGAGAATCAGCAGGGCGGAGCATGTACTTGCGATGGGGCCGTATCTTTCGGTTGGTGTATTTGTTGCGGCCATGTGGGGAAGCCGGATGATCGACTGGTATATAGGGATGTACATTGGCTGAACGATTGGTTAACATAACACAGGTTAAACAAATCGGAGAGGAAAAGGAAAATCATGGCGAAGGTTCTGAGTATTGAGGTCGGTAATTCGCTGACCAAAGTATGTGAAGTTGATTATAAGGCAAAGAGTCCTAAGGTATACGGCAGTTTTACGATACCGACTCCGGAAGGAGCCATTGAGGACGGATATATCAAGGAGCCGGAAGGCTTGGGTGCTGCCATTAAGGAAGCACTGAATCACAATGGGATTAAGACAAAGCAGGTAGTGTATGCGATTGCATCGACTAAGATTGCAAATCGTGAAGCGACACTGCCATATGTGAAAGAAAATAAATTAGAGGAGCTGGTAGAGGCCAGTGCGCCGGATTATTTTCCGGTGGATATCTCTGATTGTAAGGTAACCTATCAGGTTACGGATATTATAGAAGTGGAGCCGGGCAAAAAGCAGTATAAGCTGTCTGTCATGACCGCTCCAAATGATATGCTGGAGACGTATTATACCTTATCAGCACAGATTGGATTGTCGATTACGGCACTGGATTATGTCGGAAACAGTCTGATTTCTGCGATTAAGGATGTGATGCAGACGGGTACGAAGATGGTAGTTTCAGTCAGTGGCCGTTCTTCCATGCTGACCATTTTTCATGAGGGAAATATGCTTCTGCAGAGAACTGTACCATATGGCGGTGATTCTGCGGTAGAAACGATTATTGAGGATGAGGAGAAGGAAAGCGGAAAGCGTGTCAGCTATGGAGTTGTTACGGATTTGCTGCGCAAGAAGCCATGCATTCGCCGTACGCTTGATCCTGATCAGGAGGAAGAAAATGATGAAGGTGATGAACAGACGAAGCTTTTTCGCCTGAAGATCACAGACTCTATGAGCATGCTGGTCAATGCCATTATGCGAGTAATTGACTATTATAATTCACGTAATTCGGACAAGCAGTTAGAGGAGATCTATCTGACCGGTTATGCGGAGAATTTTATCGGTTTGTCGGATTTTATGTCTGGAGAAATTGGTCTGCGGGTTGAAAAGCTGTCAGAACAGCCCCAGATGACAATTGGGTCTGAACTGCATAACAGCGGTGAATACATGGCCTGCATTGGTGCATCAATGGCACCGATGGACTTTATCCCGGATGCGCACAGTGATAAGAAAAAGAAGAAGGCAAAGACTGCTAAGGAAGGAAAAGGAGATGCTGCCGGCGGAGCATTGTCTAAGGATACTGCAATGATTGCATATTTGGTATGCAGCGGAAGTGTGCTGATTGCGATTGTACTGGCATTGGTGTCACTGCTTCCCTATATGACGGCAAAATCCAGAAATGATTCCCTGAAAGCAAAGGAGGCCGAACTGGCTCCGATAGAGCAGATTTATGCGGATTATCAGGAAGCAAAGGACACGAGTACAGACGTTAAGATCATGTATGAAGAAACCAGAAGACAGAATGATACATTGGTAAATTTTTTGGAAGAGCTGGAAACGAAGCTTCCCTCAACGACGAATGTAATCTCCTTTACCTGTGGTGATAAAGATGTCAGCATCAATATGGATGTGGAAAGCATGGAAGCTGCGGCATTGACGGTTATGGAAATTCGGAAATTCGACTGCATAGAAACAGCCAATATTGCGTCGATCACCAAGGAATTTGATGAAAACGACATTGAGATATCCGTAAACTTTACAGTGGACTGTACTTATGCACCACTTGAATATGAGGTACCGGGTGTCATAATGATACCGATAGAATAGGGGGAGAGAAAAGATGACGAAGGTTTCTAAGAAAGATATACTGCTGTTGATTGCAGTGCTTGGAATACTCGCAGCGGTCTGCTCCTATTTTCTGCTGTATCTGCCATTGGGCGAGAAAGCGACAGCATTTGAGGCGGAAAACATACAACTGCAGACGCGGGTAGATGAACTGCAGGAACTGAAAAATAATGAAGCGATGTATCTTGCAGATACAGAAAAATATAAAGCAGAAAAAGCAGAAATATTGGATCGATTTCCAGCAGATGTTCGAGCAGAGGATATGATTATGCTTGCAACAGAGATGGGTTATGCAGCTCCGGTAATCGTTGTGAACACGACAATGGAGGATTCTGAGGACTTGTACCATATTGGGGCAAGAGTGGAGGAAGCCAAAGCAGCGGAAGCGGCAGCACAGGCAACAGCACAGACAGATGCGTCAGGAGAAACGGACACTGCGGCAACGGACACTGCGGCAACGGATACGACTTCTATTAAGCTGGCATCGGCTGAAGAAGCAGAACAGATTCTGTACGGACGGAAGTTTATCATTAATTTCAGAGGTACCTATGATGCGGTCAAGAATTGTATCAAGTATATTTATGATAATACGGATCGTAAGGTTGTAGGCGCCATGAATGCGACCTATGAAGAAGATACAGGGTTGATTACGGTCAGCCTCGGTACTGTCATGTATTATATCACAGGCACAGGCAAGGAATATGTGGAGCCTTCGATTCCGTTTATTCCACAAGGCACGGATGACCCTTTTGGAGCAATTGAGATACTTCCCGATGTAGAAGGAATAGTTGAGGATTTGCATGAACAGCAGGGCAGAGAATAAGCAGGAGCGTGGGTGAAAAGAACGCGGATAGGTAAAAGAGCGCGGATAGGTAAAAGCACGGACAGGTAAAAAACACAGAGGGAGGAGTGGCGATGACGAAGAAGGATATTGGCATGGATGATCATGGATTTACACTTGTGGAAGTATTGATTGCCATGGTGATCCTTGCAATTATCGTTGTTCCACTCCTGCATGTGTTCATATCCTCTGCAAATACAAATCAAAAGGCAAGAAAAATCCTGCGGGTAACGACCGCATCACAGGACATCATGGAGGGTCTGAAGGCATATACGATCGAGGATCTGGCATTTCAGTTCAATTATCCGCGGGCATATACGCAGTTTCCGGATGATGTGGATGCAACGAAAGACTTTCATGTTATCAAGAAGGATTTGGTCAACGGCGGAAGTGATATTGATGACCATATCAATGAGATCAAATATGACGGTTCGACTTATATTGATGCTGTACACGGAGAGGCCGTTACGGACAAAGCAGATGTCACTGCCAGCATTTATTCCAATGATTATGGTAAGACCTATGAGTTTTTGGGAGCCAGAGATCTGACAGATCTGACAAAGCCTGATACCGGAAAGTATTATTTTGAATTAACAAATGTATCCCTGCAGGACGACAGAAATGTCCGTTTTGATGCTTTGATTGAACTGGATGCGACCAAGTACAGAACCGGTGGCAGCGCAACAACGGAGATCAATTCAAAGGAGATTGTAGGCGTTAGAACGATGAACAATGTCTATGATGCATTTTATGTACCGACTGAAAACGATGTCAACAGTGCCATTCAGAATATGAATGCCATGTTTACACCGACCGATGAACTCAAGGAAAAGGATATACAGCGAACGATTACGATTGATGTAGATCAGACAACGGTTGGAACGAAGAAGATTACCAAAGCAACCATTAAGATTAAGTATGTTGCCAAGGGAAAAGGCACAGGCGGTACAGATCTTGAGTATGATGCCTTGGGTGTCACAGGAAAGCAGATTTTCAATAATTCTTCCTCGGAGGAGGAGCTGCGGAATGTATATCTGTTTTATTATCCGATTTATAATGCAAGTTCTTCAGGCAATACAGATGTGATTGTGTTTAATAATAATGAGGCACTGGATTTGAAGTTTTTGCTTGCCAAGCAGGAACCGGCTTCGGCAACATCAGACTTGATTAATAAAGAAGCAAATTATACATGCCGTGTGGACATTCATGATGTGGGAGTCGGATCGGCAGCAGACTCCAAAACAAAGATACAGACGAATCTGGATATTAATCTTTATGACGCCTATGCTTCAACGAGTGCGAAGTATCCGGCTTCGGGAAATATTAAGTATTATTTCAATGATGCGGCGGTGTTGAACTTGGAACAGCTGGGGGTGAAATCTTTGGCGGGCAGAGAGACCAAGGATCGTATCTATGACATTACCATCAAGGTATATGAGGCAGGTGCGGCAGCAAAAGGATTTCCGGCAAAGGATTTGTTGACGACTCTGACCGGCAGCAAGGATAATTAACGGGAGGAATTGGGTGTTTAGATACTGGCTTCATAAGTTGAAAAAAGAGAATACCGGTTCTTCCATGGTCATCGTGATTGTTGCGCTGGCGTTTGTAGGGATTCTGTGTGCGACCATTATGTGGATGTCTCTAAATAACTTCTACATGAAAGCAACAGACACGAAGCATAAGAAAAGCTTCTATACGTCAGAGACCATTATGGAACAGATCGTGGCAGGCTTGCAGGTGGATGCGTCCAATGCAATCAACCTGTCTTATCGTAATGTTCTGCAGAAATATTCCGGTAAATCCGAGGAGGAGCGCCAGAAGCTGTTTCGTGATGAATATCTGAACCGATTACAGGAGATCTTCAAAGAAACCAGTGGTTCGATTGATGCTTATAGTATGGACAAGCTGCGTAAGTATGTGAGTGGTTATCTTGATCCAACGAAAGAGTTCTTTTCAATTGCATCTATGGGAACAGGTACGCTGACGGCATATAAGGGCGGTGTGAAGAGCGGGACGAAGTCTGAGAAGGGGGAACTGGAACGCTATTCCAGTGATACCAATATCAATGACAACTATATTTTATTAAAAGACATCCATTTGGAATTTACGGATGTAAATGGTTTTGTGTCCATCATTAACACAGACATCAAGCTGGTGCTTCCGGAAATCAGCTTTACGCAGTCTTCCACAATGCCGGATATTTTTGAGTTCGCGCTTGTGGCAACAGATGTGCTGGAGGATGAGGATACGACATTTTCAAAAAATTTGGAAATCAAGGGCAGTGTTTATGGCGGTGAAAACGGCATGCTCATTCATCATCCGTGGAAACTGACCGAGGGTGCGATGATTGTTACGGATGCAGATATCACACTGGATTATCCGACGGCAGCTCTGACAGTCGGAGATGCTGCAAAGAGCGATAAACCAATGCTTTGGGCTAATAATATTAAGATCATCAGAGGCCAGAAAGTTGATCTGAATGCAAAGAGCTACGTTGCAAACGATCTGCTGATCAATGCGTCTGGCACGAATGTGAAGCTGCAGGGAGCGTATTTTGGCTTTGGTGATTCTCTGACGGAGGCAGATCTGAGCAGTGCAATTGTCATCAACGGAATGAATACGACTCTGGACATGAGTAAGTTAGATGAGGTGCTGCTTGCCGGACACAGCTATGTCGGAACCGGAAATGCAGTAAAGAATATCGCGGAGTCTGTCAAGGATGATGCAGTATACCAGAATAACAAGAGCGTATTGATGGGAGAATCCATTGCAGTCAAGGGAGATCAGATAGCTTATCTGGTGCCGGATGAGTGCATCGGGGTACTCGACGGTGTAGATCGATATGGAAAGAATCCGATGAGTGCGACAGAGTATGAGGCTTTGCAGAAGGAAATCAAGAAATGTACACTTCATAATCATACGACCTATTCCAGCGGTGCTGAGACGGAGAAGCATGAATATACGGACGCTGAGGGCAAAGTGCACACCTTGTATGAGGTAGACAGCACCAAGACAGTCACAAGCCTTGGAGCGCCAATCGGTGCTTACACAACGACCATCAAGAAAATCTTTGTCCCAAGCAATGGTGAGACAGTGGTTTACTATTATCTTGTAATGGATGATGAAACGGCCAACAAGTATTTTCAGGATTATTATAAGGTGAAAAAGGCCAAGCTGGATCAGTATTTCTCTATTTATTCCAAGGGAATCGTATCCAATGCGGCTTTTTCAAGAATTAACATGCAGGGCAACTGGCTTTCAGATGCGGCTGCGAAGACTGTATTGGATCAGACTAAGCTCAACCAGGCAAATCGCGTAGATCCTACGGATTTATCTACGGAGACGAAGCATTACAAGGATATGTATTCTGCATTACAGGCAAAGCTTGTGACGAATTATTATGAGGTGTCAGATGCCGAGAAGGCAAAGAGTGTCTATGAAAATATATTGATTACAGATGATACGGCATTGAACAGCTTTCTTGCTTCTCATCCAATATGCAGGTGGAAAACAGATGATGATGGCATTGAAGCAGTCATAACGAGCGGTGATTACACCTATACAGGGGAACCTAAGCTGCGTCTGCTGATTGCCAAGGGTGATATAACGATTTCTGCGGATTATACAGGACTGCTCATTGCGGGCGGGAAGATAACGATTACGAACGGTGCCACGATTACCAATGCCTCTGAGGACGATGCCAAGGAGGAACTGACCAAGGTATTGCAGCAGCCATTTGACACAGCCGATCCGAATAGTAAGAAGCCGATTGATTTCTTCAAGAACGGTTCAAACTATATTTTGGCGGGAACCTTGCTTCCAACGAATACAGAATTGGATAAAACGCAGAAGGGCATTGACTTTTCTGAAATCGTTATATATGCAAATTGGGTGAAACAATAATGGGGGCCACAGGTATGAAGAACAACAACAAGGGGTATACCTTAATTGAACTTGTGGTGGTGCTGGCGATTCTTGCGATTTTTATTGTATTTGGAATCACAGGGCTCAATTATATCTTCGGGACGGCAGTCAATTCCTGTGCGCATGATGTCAAGAGTGCAATCGGAGCGGTCAGAATCAACACGATGGGAAAGTATGAGTCTACTCTGCACATCTATCAGGGTGCGGACGGCTATTATAAACAGGAATACTATAAAGTTGTTGACCCAACCGGTGCTGTTTCGACAACATGGGAAAATGACGAGCCATACAAGATCGGAAAATCGTATCTGACCCTGACTTATCAGACAAAGGGCGGCACCTCCGGAACTGTGGATGCGGATGGAATCTGGATCGGATTTGACAGAGGCTCCGGCAAGGAGCGGGATGTAGACGCAATCAGTTCATTGCCGCCGGGCAAGGCGGGGGCTGCAGACTTGTTTACGGAAATCGCAGTGAGTGGTGTTAAGACAGTGAAGGTAACAATCGTTCCGGCAACGGGGAAGATTTATATTGAATAACCGAAGGGAGGCCTGAGGAATGTTTCAAGGTAAAAAAAGAAAAATGAATGATCATGGTTTTACGCTTGTGGAAGTATTGGTGACAGTCGCAATCCTCGGGATTGCAATTGGTGCGATTGGTGGTTTCATGGTAGTAGGCGCCAGAAGCTTCTCCTCAACAAGCTCTGAGGTTAATTTGCAATATGAATCGCAGCTTGCTTACAACCAGCTTCAGGATTTGATCGTAGATGCGCAGCTTGGAATCACGCAGGCACAGGTGGTCGGCGGCTCGGAGACGATCATAGATGCCGATACGCTGATGGACGATGCGGCTGAGAAGAAGAAAATAACCATCTACAATGGAAGGAAAGATGACACAGGAAAGATTGTTGATGGAATTGCTTATGTGATTATATGGGATAATGCGACTGACAGATTATACTATGAAGAATACAATGTGACTGCGGATGGCAGTGGTGATCCGGTTCTTGGCACGGCTATTGTGACGAATGCCCGCATGGCAGACTGGATTACGGATTTTGACGCAGACTTGTCCAAGCTGGAATCAAAGAGCATTGTAAGCATACATATGGCATTTCAGAAGGAAAATAAGAGCTATGATGCCAATTACAATATTACAGTGCGTAATAAGGTACTGGTCAATAAGAGCATGAAGGATACTTATACAGCTCCGATCAAGACTGTGCCTGCTACCACGATAGAGGTTAATTCACCGATTCTTGTTGAACCGGGTTCTGTTTACAATTTTCCTGCACCGGTTGTGAAATCCTCTGTAATCGCGGAGACACCAAGCCAGGAGGTTCGTTGGTTCATTGATACGACAAATGCCGGAGACAGCGGAACTACAATAGATGTCAACAGTGGTAAGCTCAAGGTGTCTGAGAGTGAATCACATGATACCTTTCAGGTGAAGGTGCAGTCTGCGGACGGTGCTGCCAGCAATTATATTGAGGTCAAGGTACGCAAGATCACAGGTGTGGGAATAACATATAAAGCACTGAGTCAGGATTCGGAGGGAAAGGATATCACGGCAGATAAGTTGACGAAGGATGCAAAATTTCAGCTCAATGCGGCAGTCACAATGAATTACAATGAAGAACTGACGACAGGAGCAACCGGAAATTCGCTTGAAACAGCCAAGACCCTGAAATGGGAAATCAAGGAGGGCGAGGAGTATCTGTCAGGCGCCTCATCAAGCAATCTGCAGTGGAATGGAACCATGAAGTCGATTGTTACTTCACTGAAGCCCCTGCGTGTGCGTGCAACTGCCGTAAATTCCATGCAGTATGCGCCTACGGAGGGAAAATATGGTGAGTGGACAGGAACGACCTTCACGTCTAAGCCGGACTTTGTGATTGTTGTGGATTCAGGTGTTTATGAGAGAGGGCAGGAATACAATTTCAATATTGCAGGCTCCAGAGTGGGCTACATCTACTTGTTTGCTTCTGAGTTCAGAAGAAAAATGACCGATGCAGATGGCAAAGTTACCTATGAGAAGTTAAGCTCGGATTTGATTGACTATCCTTACGGCAATGGTTCTAATGTCAAAATCAAGTTTCCGCTTGACCTGAATCCGTATGATGAATATGAGGTAGACATCCGGTGCTATGAATTTGCAACAGGTTCACCTTGGAGTGTACAGTATGGCTGGCTGAAGAACTATGGCTATAACATTGCTGATGCGACCGGTGAAAGCTGGATTGATACAATACCGCTGAAGGCATCAGATCTGTATTTTGATAATGTAAGCACTCTGACGAAGACTTATACACCGCGGAAATTTTCGGAATTTTTAAATGGAACATCTGATACGATGTATACCGTTGGGGGTATTTCAAATTTCAGAATGTCAGGCGATTTTAACATAAATCAGAACAGTATTAAGTGGAATTTTTATACCAATCCGACCGGAGGAGCCAAGGAAAGTGATTTTACTTTCTATGCAGGCGGCTACAATGGAATCAAAATGTTCAAGTGTGAACAGAGCGGTGCAAACCTGAGGATTGATTTTACAAGGTCAAAATGGGATAACAGTATACCGGAGGTATTGTATTTAGTACCAACGATCTATGTGGGAGATAAGAATTATTTCATGTACCATACCTATGTGAAAGTGATCAATCACAACATCACAGTGACCAAGAATCCTGTGACGGAAAAGCTTTACTTCCCATATCCATTGTGTGGAGCAGATGGGCTGACCAATTTTCCGGGCAAGGATCTGACCGGAAATACGTCCATGAAGGACTCTTGGTACCGTTCCTTCAATTTTAACGATACTTTGCAATATGACTTGCAGCGATATGAGACGCAGAATGATGGAGTACATTATACATTGACACTGTGGGATTCATCCAGAACCAATCAACTGGGAATTTATGATATCAAGGAAGGTCAGATCAGCTGGACGAAGAAATAAATGTAATCGTTTCACAAAGAAGTAAACGTATTAGTTTGGGAAGGAGACATACATGCGGCTTTTCAATAAAAAAATAGTGCGTATCTGTATCGCAGGTGTGATGGCGGTCGTAATGATATGTCTCGGAGTTCTGATTGATCATAATGAAGTGACTGCCAAGGATACACTGCAGGGTATCCAGCAGATCGTTCAGACAAATACAAAGGAAAAACCCTTTAGGATTCTGGAGATTGTTCCGGACAAAGCAATGACAGCGATCAGTGATAACTCCATCTCTGTTTCACAAAATGGAATCGAGCAGTCTATGGGCACCATTGGATATTACATCGGCGGACAGGAGCCGGTGATTTTGGCACGCGATCTGGTACAGTTTTCGGGCGCTGAAGCAAGAAAGAGCTTTGTTGACAGACTGTATAACTATACTTACGATGCAGGCGTGACCGGAAGTAAGCCCGGTGTGCTGGCTGAAATCACGGAAAAGGTAGAGGCAGGAAAGGAATCCAAGGACACAAGACCGCTTTACTTCAAGGAATATAAGGAATACTATGAGAGCCAGTATACAGTAGAGGAAATCAAGGCAAAGCTGTTAGACGGCTCTTGGAAACGAATCGGATACAATGGCTTGAACGATCAGGCGGCGACAGAAGCGCAGGCAGTACAGGCAGCCTCCGGAACGACGACCACCTTCATCATGCCGAATACAACTGTCAGCGGGAATCATATTGATTTGATCCCCAATTGCACAATGGAGCCGGCAGCGGTTGTGAATCCGTCGGTGTCAGGCAATTTTATTCTGACCTATCAGGCAGTTGCAGAGCCGGAGACGGGTTCCGATATGGACCCGGCTAGAAATTTCTTTAACAATCAAACAGGGTCATCCGGTAATCCGAATGATTATATCAAAAATGCAAGTACCGAAGCTCCCGGTGAGTTCGATCCGGGCTTCCTGTATGAGTCTGCACCTGAAAATGCGGCTTATGCAGCAACCTTTGCGACAGTCAGCCAGAATGCCGTGCCGGAAGAAAACCGTCTGGATCGGGGCTATGTGGCAGATCAAGGAAATGAAGTGAGTGAGAATACCTTGTGGACGGCGAGCATCAAAGGAAAGCAGGTATATGAGGCACTGACAGACGGAGACGGCGTGACCTCCTATGAGTACAGAGGATATATTACCGGTGAAGAGGGAAAGAAAATTATTGTGAGGAATTCTGCGGGAGAGCCAGTGCCGCTGAAGAAAACACATGAGCCATCGGTGTCACCGAATGGAATAGAAGCGACGCGTAATTATTTCATCATGACATTCCACTATGAATCACCGGCTGACGGCAATACAAGAACCTATCCGTATTATTATGTAAAGAGCTACTATAAATATAGCGGCGGAGAAGCCGTGACGGCTGCAAAGGAATACAAAATCAATTCCAAAAGACCGTTGGTGCCGAATATGTCCGAGAGCGGTCTGGTGACCTATGCCAAGGATAAGCTGGTGGATGAGCGCAAACTCTTTATCTTTGAGTTTGACCGTGGCAGAGGCTATTATCTTATGAATCTGAGTCCCGCAGCGCCTGGAAAATCATGCTATGTTACCGGAATGAACATTTATTTCGAGGGCGGTTTTTATAATAACGAATGGTTTAAGAAGCAGATATTTGACCGAGATGCGGGTGCACAGTGTGACAGTCTGTATATCGAGGTGAATACGATTCCTGCAAATCAAATCACAGAGACAGACATTGCTAATGCAGATATGTTCTGTGTGGCGAATTCCGGCTCGGATCAGAATCTTGCGTATTTACCTTATGGTGAATATCTTGGTAAGGCTGTCGGGGAGACACCGAGGACGACCTTTGCGAATTATGGATATACAAAGGAGCTCCCGGGTGCAAAGCCGAGCGATCTGTCTGCGATGAATGTACTGTATATTTTGAAGCAGGTAAGTGCAGGCAAGAAACCAATTGTATTTGACCATACCTTATTGGATATAACCGGTGATACCAAGATTATGAACAGCAATGCCTATAAATTGGCCAAGCTGCTGACATTAAATGATCTGGATACCTTTTATGGTGCGCAGGCAAACACGACAGCAGAGGTCACGATGCAAAAGGCGATCGATGACCAGTGCGCCAACGGTGTCTTTATTACAGATGCCAAGCATTATGTAAGGGAAAATAAGTATTGCTATGATCTGAAACCCTCAGAACTATCCTTGATCGGCGGGCAGAATCAGTCCGCGGCCTTGCTGAATCAAATGCTGGGAGTAGAGCTTTCCAAGGATGTTGTGAAGGAGGAATACAATCAAAAAACGCTGAAACGTTTTCAAGAGGTATTGGATGATATAGAAAATGAAAATCTTTACCGTGAAACAGACGGCGGTAAGGCTCCGCTTGCAACGGTGGTGTCAGAGGCATCGACGCTGCGTTATATTATTAACTATGCAAAGAAAAGACCGCAGACGGAAAAGGATATCATACAGGTGCTTGAAATTCAGCCTTGTGCTTCTTATGACTTGTCAGTAATAAATGATTTGGTCACAAGTCCCAAGGATGCAACGAAGAAGGTACCAAAGGGTGTCCTGACTTATAAAAAGGGTGCAGCAGGAGAACAGATCATTGCAGAGCAGGTCGGAACAGAAATCAAGCTGACCAAAATGACGACCGCCGAATTGATTGGTAAGAATACAGATCTGAATGCAACCTATGATTTGATTTACATAGGCTTAAATACAGATTTGATGAATGTAAATGCAACAACCAAAAAGACGGTTTATAATGATACCACGATGAATGGCTTGATCTATTCTAATGTCGGAGATTCGGTTTACTGCCGTTCTGTTATGGCAGGACTGCTGAATACGGATTATGAGAACGATGATCGCAATAATAATCTGAGGAATAATCCGAGTAACTGGAATCGTTCATATGGACGATATCGTTTTTCGGGGAATGATATCAATGAGGAAACAAGAAAGAAGCTGGAAAACTTTATCCGTGCAGGATATCCGATTTTGTTGGAAAATGATATTCTGAAGGTGGACGAAAATACGAAAAAGCGGACACCCAATGCAGACGTCATTGATAATTCTTCCTATTTATACGAATTTCTGCAGAATACGACGGATTCATCAAGGGGTGTATTTAAGAAGGATATGCCGAATTTAATCAGACGTGCCAATATGACGGAGAATCTGTTCAATTGGTATCTGAATCTGGCCAAGCCGGTGATTACCCTGTCGGGGAAGGCGGCTGATGCTCAGACGGCAATACAGAAGTTGTCAAAGGCATCGGATGGTTATTACTATCTAACCTATGAATTCGTTCTGTCCAATGCGTCGGCGGCAGATACCTCCACCACCTTTGACTGTAAGCTGTATATTGACATCAATGCAGACGGAAAGTTTTCCAAGACAAAGGAAAAGGTGAAGGATATTGTCATTACGGATACCGCGGGAAATGGGCAGGAAAAGGATGGTGAAGGCAGATATTCACTGGCTCCCGGAAAGTCCTATATCGTGAAACGTGCCATATCGGATGAGTATGCAGGTATCATTCCGTGGGAGCTGGAGCTGGTACAGAAGGATAATGATACAAGACGTGCCAACAAGACCGGATTTTATGAGATTAGGAAGTCCAGTGCAGAGACGATTAACATTTTGCAGATTGCTTCCTCCGGTACAGGCTGGAGAGAAAATAATCTGAATCTCGAAAAGGCCATGAAGAACAACAATTCCAGATTTAAAAAGTGGATTGAGAATGTAGATGATATATTTGACGTGAAGTTTACAACAATCACGTCTTCGGAATACAAGGCGAAGTACGATCAAGACAAGAAGTATCTGGATCAGTTTGACATGCTGATTCTTGGTTTTGCCGACTGCTATATGGAGGCAGATAATTCTAATGGGGCTATGACGGCGATCAGAGATTATATTGCATCCGGCAGAAGTGTGCTGTTTACGCATGATACGACTTCCTTCCTGAATTCTACCGAAAGTAAGTTCAATCACCTGAGTGATAAAGATAATGTCACCTTTTGGGGCTACTCCTTTAATACCCTGATCAGAGATAAGGTAGGGCTGGATCGTTATGGAGTGCTGGCATCGGGAGATATCGGTAATGCCCGTAAGGCGGGCTCCGGTATCAGCAATACAGATGGAATCTGGGGTTCTCTGACGGATAAAGCACAGAACGGAAAGAAGGAAACAGCATATGTGCCGCGCTCCGGCAGAACTAAGATGGTATCTGAGACACAGGGCTTCAGCTATGTAACATTGTCTTTATATAGTATCAATGATGCAAATCTGAATCCTTATAGAAGTCCATTTTCCAAGCTGAGTATTAATAACGGACAGTACAGCAACGAGAAGGTAACAAAAGTAAATAATGGACAGATTACGATGTATCCTTACGTGATACCAGATACCTTTACCGTGGCAAATACACATAATCAGTATTATCAGGTTGATTTAGAGGCAGATGATGATAAAGATGGAGAGAGTGATATTGTAGTCTGGTATACATTAAGCGATCCTGTAAATTCAGGAGGAGATGCTTATGCGGACTCTGTTAAGAACGATGCAGCCAGAAAGAATCAGACAGGTGATGCATATTTCAAATCACCGAATGATGTCCGTAATAACTATTACATTTTTAACAAAGGAAATATAACTTATTCCGGAGTAGGACACAGGGCAATTGACAATGCGAACTACGATGACGAGGTCAAGCTGTTCGTCAATACGATGATCGCCGCCTATAAGGCAGGATTGCATGCTCCTAAGATCTCCGTTTTGGAGAACAAAGCATACAATTCCAGAAAGATCAACAATCTCTATTTGTCCTATGAGAAGCTGTTGGGTACGGATACAACATATCAGGGAATTATAGAGCAGACACAGGATATCTTCTTTGCGGCAGACGACGTCAATTTGGTTGAGGGTGACCAAAATATGAGCGTGAAATATTACTTT
This sequence comes from uncultured Lachnospiraceae bacterium, assembly GCA_964483395.1. GTDB lineage: Bacteria > Bacillota > Clostridia > Lachnospirales > Lachnospiraceae > JAAYYM01. The sequence continues at coordinate 15,278 of CAZABT010000024.1, read as the reverse complement.
GAGAATCCTTTCAGCAGCAACACGATCATGGTTAACGGGGAGGAGGTCAAGGTGACGGAACTGACAGGCACATGCCCGCTATATGAGGCAGCCAACAATGCGGCAGCTTCTGCAACCTCCATTGACAGCAGCAAAGTTTACAGATTTGCGGTACCCATCAATGTCATACGAACACTGATGGTTCCAACGGCAACGGTAGCGGGTGCGGGTGACACGACCTACGATGAAGGAAAGTCTTATGATGAATACGGAAATGTCAAGACACCTTCAAAGGAAACAAAGGAAATTGACGGACAGCAGACAGAGGTTGGCGTCCTGAGTACCAATAAGCGCAATGCAGTGAGAATTTATATAGAAGTAACGGCAACCTTGAAAAAGCCGGATGCAGCAGAAACACAGGTTATGACGAGTATAGAGGATGTTGCACTGGTGAGAACACAGTTGTTTGATCTGGAGTAGAGTAAGGAGCATTTTATGATCGCATACGAGTTAAATAAACCCTTAAATCATTTTTTTGAAACAGCTCTGACTTATATTGATGAGGAGTTTCGTTCCTGTGGAAAATATCTGTTAGACGGGGATGATGTGATTGCACTTGGTTATGAGCATTCACTTAGGATTTCCTTTGCTGACCGAGGGCTGTATACGGTAGAGGGCTTTGAGGAATGGGCACAGTACATACCGGAGGAGCTGCCCTTGTATGAGGAGGAGAGCACAGAGGCAGAGCTGTTCAAGTATGTGTATACAGTGTTTCGTATGTGGCAGGAGATTCCGCCTTTTGCAGATGAGCATATGCACAGAGTGCTGCTGCGAAAATTAAGCAAACTGCTTACCTATTATAACATCAGGATTTTAAGACCACAGGAGATTTTTGAGATTTATTTCTGCAGTGAAAGGATTACGCTGGAGCAGGCCATTGTTACGATCATGCAGCGGGATATGCATTATCAGGTGACGGAGATTCTGCGTTCGGATTATGAGGAGGCAGAGCGGCTGCGCAGTTTGGGACGGCATCATGATGCAATGCCTTATTATTTAAGGGTCATCGAAAGAGAAGATCGGGGAAGCAATATCTATACCATGGCAGCATACGGACTCGGTGAGACACTTCATTTTGAAAATCTGCTGGCCAAGTCGGCGGGAGCCTATATGCTCTGTAACGTTGATTTGCTGCCTGAGCCGGAGGAATTCTATAAGAGACTCGGACATGCATTGTTAGATGAGCGCCTGAAGGAATACGGAGATATGGTGAAGATTTATTACCGCAGTATACTTTGTGTACAATACAGAAATAAGCATAAGCGTGAGCTGGAGGAAGCAGCGGAACAGCTCGGCGAGATGTTTGAGGAATATGAAGCAACCTGTGCAGAGATTGGACAGAAGAAATATATGGAAAGAAGACCTTGATCCGGTCAGGAATTTTTCGTAAAAACAGCAATAATTATGTTTACAAAAGCACGAAATCGTAAGAGGTTTCGTGCTTTTGCATGCTGGAATTTCGCTGGAAATAAAATGTTAAGTAGTATTAATTAAAGGTTACAATTCTGTTAATTTCACTGAAATGTCTAATATTTAATGCAATTAGTGACTACTATACAGGGGTGCAACCTTGATATGTTTAGTGGTATAATACACTTAGTCGATTAAGTAAGGCATTTCAATTGTTCAATTTGTACATAGCACATTTCAATATGTTAAGTAACAAATTATAACATTTAAGTAAATTACGAAATTGACTACGATACTATAATCTTATTTCATTAAAACGGAGGAAAAAAAATGAAAAAGAAGTTATTAAGCGTATTGTTAGCTACAGCAATGGTTGCTTCATTATTAGCAGGCTGTGGCGCAAAGACAGAAGAAGCAGCACCTGCAGCAGAAGCTACAGAAGCTCCGGCTGAAGAAGTTGCAGAAGAGCCTGCAGCAGAAGAAGCAGCACCTGCAGAAGATGCAGCAGCTGGTCTTGCTTACGCAGGAGAGATCGAGTTCATGAACTTCTCTACTTCAGAAGAAGCAGAAGGCAACGGCGGTTCAATGGGCTTCCGTACAATGATCGAAGAGTGGCAGGCAGCTAACCCTGGAATCACATTGAATTCAAATGTACTTGCAAATGATGAGTACAAGACACAGATCGCTACATTAGCAGCAGCTGATGATCTTCCGGACGTATTCCTGTTACAGGGTATGAACACAAAGTCATGGGCAGATCAGGGCCTGGTTTTGGATATGACAGACATCATCGCTCAGTCTCCTTACGCAGCTGATTACAACGAAGCTTACTTCGCACCTTTCAAGGCTGATGGCAAGACATATGGTCTTCCTGCTTTAACAGGTGGTACATGTACAGTTGTTATCTACGACAAGCAGATGTGGAAAGATGCTGGATTTGATACATTCCCGACAACATGGGAAGATGTATTAAAGGCTAAAGAGTACTTCGATGGCGAAGGCATTGACACAATGGCATTTGGTAACGGCGGACAGTGGCAGATCAACTCTTGCTTCATTTCAGCAGTACACGCTCTGTTCACAGGTACAGACTGGTATCTGTCAATCATCAACAATGATGGCAAGGCTAACTTCACAGATCAGGCTTTCGTAGATGCTCTTACATTTACACAGGAAGCTTTCCAGTCAGGCGTATTTAATGAGGACTTCAACGCAATTACAAACGAGGATGCTCGTGAGTACTTCATCGCTGGCGATGCAGCTGCATTCGTTGGTGGTAACTGGGATGAGGCTTATGTTACATCTACAATCAAGGAAGCTGACGAAGCTAAGTACAACAACATTGGTTTCGCTACATTCCCTGGCCCTGCATCAGCAACAAAGGCATCGAACGTACAGAACATCGGTCTTGGATACGCTGTAGCAATCAATGCTAAGGTTGCAGAGGATCCTGATAAGTTGGCAGCATGTGTTGACCTTGCATACAAATTGACAGGTCCTGACTTCGCTAACTTCGTAGCAACAAATTATGCACTTGGTGGATTGACAAAGGTTGCAGATGTTGACCTTAGCGCATTCGATCAGGTTACACAGGACTTCTACAACTGGTCATATGTTGATACAACAACATGCGAAATCTTCGATTCATACCTTGATGGTTCTGTTTGGTCAGTATTCAACTCAGAAGCTCAGGAAATGCTGAACGGTGACAAGGATGCTGAGACAGTAGCAGCAGACACACAGGCAGCTTGGGAAGCAAGCAAGTAATTCAGATTTACCTACAAAGTGAATAACTTTGGATAATATCTAAATCATAATGCGGGTCTTGTCCGATGATTCGGACAGGACCCGTTTTAACAAGAAAAGCAAATACTAAGAGGCATCAATCTTCATGGAATAAAGACATTGAGGTTACAAGGTGATTATGCTATACTTAAATTAAGCGACGGGCTTGATTTGGTGCTAATCATATCATATGGAGGAGGAAAGGTAACATGCTTAAATCGATTCGGCCAAAGGGTAAAACGATTTTTCTGTATTTACTTGTACCAATGATTTGGTACATGTTCGCGGTGTTTGTTCCGCTGATCACAGCTTTGTACTACAGTTTCTTTGAATGGAAGGGCGGCCCGAAGAAGACTTTTGACGGCCTGGTAAACTTCCAGCAGTTAATTAAGGATACAATATTCTGGCAGTCATTTGGACATAACTTATATCTGGTTGCTATTTGTATCATCGGTCAGATTGGTATCGCATTTGTTTTGGTACTTATGATCAACTCAAGACTTGTTAAGTTAAAAGGTATCCATCGTACATTCGGATTCTTCCCAAGCACAGTATCGGCTGTATTTGTCGGCTTGATTTGGAAGATGATTTATGATAATAAAAGAGGTATTCTGAACTGGTTCTTAAATACCATCGGTCAGCATGAGAAAACGCAGGTATGGCTGAATAATACAGAACTGGTTATGCTCCTTGTGGCGATTCCTCTTGTATGGCAGTACATCGGTTATTACATGGTAATTCTTTTGTCGGCAATTTCATCTGTGGATGCAGAGATCTTCGAGGTTGCTGAGCTGGATGGTGCAAATGCTTTTCAGAGAGCAATTTACATAGTCCTTCCTTTGATCAAGAACACGATTCTGGTATGTATTACGCTTTGTGTATCTGGTAATATGAAGGCTTTCGATCATATCTACTCGATGACAGAGGGCGGCCCCGGATATTCCTCCATGGTTATGGCAATGTATGGATATAAGGTTTCCTTCCAGGAAATGAACTTAGGATATGGTAGTGCAGTTTCTGTCGGTATTTTCGTAACCAGTTTAGCTGTTATTTTGGCTGTTCAGAAGCTGATCAACATATATACCAAGGATAAGGGGGTGGAGTAGATGGCTTATAATCCGGATGATATTGCAGGAAAGAAAAATTCAACTGCAGGCGAAAAGGCTAAGAAGGGTATCATTGGAACGCTCCTGAACCTGATTTTGATATTCTTCTCCGCGATTTGTATTTTCCCGCTTGTTTGGATGTTTTACTCATCCTTAAAGCTAAAGAGAGTATTTAATGCTGACATCATTGGCTTGCCCGTAGCACCAACCTGGGAGAACTACATTAAGGTTATGACCAATAAGGATTATCATATTTGGGCATCTATGGCAAGCAGTGCAAGAACAACGATTATTTCCTTAGCATTTATCGTTTTGTTTGGTTTTATCGTAGGCTATATTCTTTCAAGATGTAATTTCAAGGGTAATCGTGTTATCTACTACCTGTTTCTGATGGGTATGCTGATTCCGACACACTCTCTGCTGGTTCCGATCTATGTTGTATTTTCCAAGATGGGACTTGCAAATAAGTGGTTTACATTACCGATTCCGTATGTCGCCTTTGCGCTGCCAATTGCGATTTTCCTGATGGAGGGCTACATGAAAGGCATCCCGACAGAATTAGAGGAAGCAGCGGCAATTGACGGAAGCAGTTTTACAAGAACACTATTTTCAATCATTTTACCGGTTGCAAAGCCAATATTGGTTACCATTGCAATCATACAGACCTTCAGCTGCTGGAATGAATTCTCATTTGCACTTGTACTGATCAAGGATGTAAAGCTTCAGACAGTACCGCTCGCAATGACGATGTTCAAAGGACAGTTTGCATCGGATTATCCGAAGCAGATGGCCGCCATGCTCCTGACCATGTCCCCCATCCTAATCATGTACTTCGTCTTCAGCAAGGAGATTATAAAAGGTATGGTTGCAGGTGCAGTGAAAGGATAAGTAGAGGACTTCACGCCCGCATGGGCATAAAATGTAAAAAGAGTTGCCAAGCTTTGGCAACTCTTTTTCATTCTGTATATTTCTTCCGAAACTCCAACGGAGTCATTCCCGCATTTGCTTTAAATTTTTGATGAAAATAATCCACGCTCTTATATCCGACCTGTTCCGCAACCGCATATACCTTCATGTCCTGCTGCAGCAGCAGCGTTTTGGAATGTGAGATTCGGACATAATCCAGATAAGTATTGAAGGGAGTGCCGATTCTTTTGGTAAAGAGCTTTCCCAAATAAGAAGGATTGTATCCAAACAGCTCTGCCAGCGTAGAGAGCTGTATATTGTCATGATAATTATGATTGATATAATGCAGAATATCATATACGACTTTACCATTTGAACTGCTGGACAGATAACTCATGATCATTTCAAACTGATCCTCAAAAAACTCAAGTATTTCATGTAAATATTCCGCGTGAAGAATTGTCTTTACGATCGTATAATTATCTGAGAAAGGAATTGTGGCAGTGGTATATCTGCACAGCATGGCCTGCTTGATATCCAGACAAATGTCGATCAGCATCAGCTTGGACTCATAATAGGGGACATCAGCGGGATTCAGCTCCAGCCTGAGCTCCAGCAGAGTTTCCTGCAATGCTTCACGATTATGAGACTGCAAAAAAGAACAGAAGAGGTCACAATATTCCATTGCCCGGTCAAGGGTAAAAACAGAGTTATCGTTTTCGTTCATGCTTGTCAGCCTCCAACAGATATTGTATAATCACAGTAGTAGATTTCATTATAATTTGCAAATGGGGGTTTGTCAAACGGATGCGGTCTATGTTGTTTGGGGAGGCATAATGATATGTTACAGGAGAAGGATAGTCAGAAAAAGAAGGATTATACGATCGGAATTTTGATTGGCAACGCCACTTCACCGCATACAATGGATTTGATGAAGGGTGTCTATCATGCAGCCAGAGATTACAATACCAATGTGTTGTATTTCCTGGGAATGCACAGCAGTTATTTCTATGCCGATTTATTTGGCGAAGATTCAGAAAGTGATTACGATTATCAATTTAATACAATATACGATTATGCATGGCTGGGAAAGGTGGATGCACTGATTATTTCCTATGGTTCGCTGTGCATTTTTTTGGACAACAGCAATAAGCGGATGTTTCTGGATCGCTTCAAGGGTATAGAACATGTATTGCTGGAGGAACGTGAGGACGGAGAAAGACCGAGCTACATCATAACCGATAATTACAGCGGTATGTATGACTGTGTGGAGCATCTGGTCGTGGAGCATGGATATCGTAAGATTATTTATCTGGGCGGGCCGCTGGATAATACAGATGCGGAGGAACGAAAGAAAGCCTATTTAGATGTTATGAACAGACATGGTCTGACAGTGACAGAGGATATGATGGAGGTTGGGGATTATTCTGAGTATGTGAAACGTCAGGTCAATACCCTGCTGGATCGTTATCCGGATGCAGAGGCTTTGGTATGCGCCAATGACCAGATGGCTATGGGAGCGTACAGGGTATGTGAAGAGAGGGGACTGCGCGTTGGCAAAGATCTGGCAGTGACAGGCTATGATGATTGTGATATGGCAAAGTCGATGGACCCGCCATTGACGACCGTTTTGCAGAATGCTTATGATATGGGCTATATGGCATTGCAAAATGCATTGAAGCTATGCGAGGCTCAGGAAAGCTATACAATCGTACAGCCCAGCATTCTGAGGAAACGAAGATCTTGTGGCTGTGGAGATGATTTGCAGGCGAATCTCGTTTTAAAGCAAAAAATTACCATGGACAATGCAGAGGCCTATACAATGGCCATGTCTGAAAAATTTGTACAGGAAATTATTTTGACGGATGTGAATGAGCAGATACGCAGTCATGTTATGGATTCGCTGTATCCGTTTGTGGAATCTATTGTATCTGTATGCTGTCATGAAGAGAAACGGAAGCAGTTTGATAAGATCACGATGCGCAACAGGCTGCGGGCGCTGTTTAAAGGGAAGTATGGAAAATATATTTCGCCTAATGCATTGACCAGATGCCTGTTTGACCTTTTTGATGCAATCATAGAAAATTCGGAGACAACAGAGTTGAATGCATTTTTCATGTCTCTGCTGCGGGAGTGTCAGACTTATGTGCAGGCGCATGTTATCAGAGAAGGCAAGACAATTATGGAGGATTTTCAGCATGACGTATGGTTCATGCCGCTGATTGTCAGAGATATGGTCAATGACGCAATGGATGCAAGAGCCTTGTTCCATGGTGTCATTGTAAAGCTGCGTGCGATTAAGACGACAAAAGCGTATATTTATCTGCTGAAAAAACCGGTAGTACATACTCAGAAGGATGACTGGAACTGTCCGGAGGAGATGTATCTGGCGGCATATCATGAGGGCGAAGAAGTGGTTGCCTATGCAGAGGAGGAACGGCCGCGTGTGACACGTGAGAATGGTTTTATGTCCATGGTTCATAAGTCTGAGAGTTCCTATATGTTCTGCTTTAATATATTTGCAGCAGAGAGCCAATACGGAGTTTTGGTGGGGGAAACGAGACCGGAGGATATGTCGCTGCTTTATTTTGCAAGTATGCAGATCGGAGCAGCACTGCGTTATGTAGAAATCAGTAAGATACAGCAAAGGACGCAGCATAAGCTGGAACGCTCTTTGCAGGAAATTGAGGATAAGAATGAGGTTTTGAACTTCCTGTCTGAGTATGATGAACTGACGGGATGCTTGAATCGAAGAGGTTTTGTAGAGCGTGTGATCACCATGAATAAGGCACATCTGGGGGAGCAGGCGGTGCTGATTTTTGGAGATCTGGATCATCTGAAGGAAATCAATGACAGCTTTGGACATGTAGAGGGCGATTATGCCATTACATCGGTAGGCCGTCTGTTCAGTGATGCTTATGATGGGGAAAATGTCATCGGTCGTATCGGTGGAGATGAATTTGTCATGATGTTTATTCAGGACGAAATACATTCAGCGCAAGATGTCATCCAACGCATCAAGCAGAATTATAAGAGCCTGAATGAACAGTGCGGAAAACCTTATTATATTGAGATTTCAGTAGGTTATACAGAATTTACGTGTGAGGCAGAACTGGTGTTGAAGGAACTGCTGAACAAGGCCGATAAAACATTATATGAAGCAAAGAAATCACGCCGCAGCACGATTAAGAAGCAGGTGTAGCTTCCGGTGCTTTGGCGTATAAATATTTCAAGGTGATTGGTGTCAGGATAGAAGAAACGATGATCAGCAGGATGACGGAGGTAAAGAAAACCGGGTCCAGCAGACCGACTGACAAGCCCTTTTGTGAAACAATCAAAGCAACTTCCCCGCGTGTCATCATACCGACACCGATTTTTAGTGAGTCGGTATTGGAAAAACGGCATAGCTTGGCCATCAGACCACAGCCGATGATTTTTGTGACCATGGCAACGACAACAAATGCAATGGAGAAGATCAGAACGGCACCGGAGAAGCTGGTGATATCTGTTTTCAAGCCAATGCTGGCAAAGAAGATGGGCCCAAAGAGCATATACGAATTGATGTCCATTTTTTCTGCGATATAATCTGAGTCACGGATGCTGCACAGGATAATACCTGCAACATAAGCACCGGTGATGTCTGCAATTCCAAAATATTTCTCGGCAATATATGCCATGGCAAGACAGAACGCTAATCCGGCGATGGGGATACGTCTTGTGTGCGGGTATCTCTTATCCACTTTTTTGAAAATCTTATAAGCAACATAGCCGACAATGAGAGAGAAGACAAAGAACAGAATTGTGCTGATGATAACGCGGCTCATATTCTGGTTAGGGTCTTTGAAGCCGATGACAAAGGTCAATACAACGATGCCAATGATATCATCTATGATGGCCGCCGCCAGTATGGTCGTGCCGACCCTGCCCTTTAGGTATCCCAATTCTTTCAGCGCCTGAACAGTGATGCTGACAGAGGTTGCGGTCATGATGACACCAATAAACAGCGATTTGTAGAATTCCAGTGTGCCGACAGCAGCCGCACCGTAAAATGCCATATTGAGCAAGGTTCCGCCTACAAGCGGGATAAATACACCGGCACATGCAATCAGAAATGCAATCGGGCCTGTTTTCATCAATTCTTTTAAATCTGTTTCCAGACCGGCAGAGAACATGATCAGGACAACACCAACCTCTGCCATTCGCACCAGAAAATCGGATGCGGTGACTAAGCCTAATATGCTGGGTCCGATGATCAGACCTGCGATAATCTCACCGACCACCTGAGGCGCCTTCAGCTTTCTTGCAATGATCCCGAAGAATTTTGCAAATATGATGATGATTGCCAGATCTTTAAATATTACATATGCTTCCATGTATATTACCATCTTTCTTTTGTTTTTATCGTAAAGAATGTTTTTGAAAGGAATACTCTATCAAAAAAAGAGATTGGGTATGATGCACCCAATATCTTATTATAACGGAAATGAATGAATTTGCAAGTATATTTTGTGGGACATCGGTAGTTCGCGGGTTGCCTGTCAGTTGTCCGTGGGTTGTCTGTCAGTAGTTCGCGGGTTGTCTGTCAGTTGTCCGTGGGGTGTTCCGCGCATCGGCTGTCCACGGAAGAATGTTGGCACTACGCGTGCGTGCGGATGTCCATGTAGGCCTTGATCGCTTCCTTACAGCCTTCAAATCCAAGCTTGCCGCTGTCAAGGCAGAGGTCATAGCCACGCAGGTCATACCATTCGCGTCCGGTGTAATATTTATAATAATCAGCACGATATTTATTTGTCTTTTCGATGTATTTCAAGGTGTCCTTTTCTGAAAGACTGGTTCGTTCCAGTGCATTCTCCAAGAGAAAATCTGCGTCAGCATATACGAATACACTGATGGCATCAGGATTGTCTTTCAACACAAAATTAGCACATCTGCCTATGATTACACAGGAGTCCTTCTCTGCCAGATCCTTGATGATCTTTGCCTGATAGTTAAAAAGATTCTGATTAGAAGTAAATCCGTCACTTTCGGGTGAAATCAATTTGCCTTTATAAATGTGGTTCAGCTTAAAAAAGGAATTGACACTGATGCATTCGTCTACCTTGGCAAAAAGGCTTTCGTTAATACCGCTGTCCTCAGATGCCATTGAAATAATCTCGCGCTCGTAGCAGCTGATCTTCAGATCATTTGCCAGCATTTGTCCGATTGTCTTACCGCCGCTGCCATATTGCCGTGCAATTGTAATGATTGGTTTGCCCATGATAAAACCCTCCTATTCACCTAAATAAGCCTTCTTAATGGATTCGTCATTTAAATCTTCATTTTCCATAATGATCTTGCCCGTTTCCAATACATAACACCGGTCAGAAATGGAAAATGCTTTCTTGGCATTCTGCTCTACGAGCAGCACAGTCGTTCCACTGTCGCTGACTTCCTTAATAATATGAAAGATTTCATTCACATAGATGGGAGAGAGCCCCATAGAGGGTTCATCCATCAAGATAATGCGGGGCTTGGACATCAGGGCACGTCCCATAGCCAGCATTTGCTGTTCACCGCCGGAAAGCGTACCGGCGAGCTGGTTCTTTCGCTCTTCAAGACGCGGAAAGTGCTCATAGATACCGACAAGCGATTCTGCGATTTCTGCTTTATCCTTACGGGTATAGGCACCCATCATCAGATTTTCATATACGGTCAGCTCTGCAAATACACGGCGTCCTTCCGGAACGTGTGCCATACCGAGGGATACGATCTTGTAGCCGGGCATTTTGGTGATATCCTTGCCCTCAAAGATGATAGAACCGCTCTTGGCCTGCAGCAGACCTGTGATTGTATGCAGTATAGTGGTCTTACCGGCACCGTTTGCACCGATGAGGGCAATGACTTCACCTTCATCGACCTTAAAGGATACATCCTTCAAAGCATGAATCAGACCATAATAAACATTAATATTCTTAACTTCCAACATGGACATGGTCAATCCTCCTCCCCTAAATAAGCAACAATGACCTTCGGATCATTGAGGACTTCTTCGGGTTTGCCGTGTACAAGCAGAGTGCCGAAGTTCAATACATATAAATATTCACAGATACCGGAAACCAGTTTCATATCATGCTCAATAAGCAGTATTGTAACATGGAACTGATTGCGGACAAGTTCGATGGTCTGCATAAGCTCCTTAGTCTCCGCGGGATTCATACCGGCGGCAGGCTCATCCAGAAGCAGTATACGTGGATTTGTAGCGAGTGCTCTGGCAATTTCAAGCTTACGCTGCTTGCCATATGGAAGATTAGCAGCCAGATAGGAGGCCTGTTTGTCCAGATCAAAAACCTGCAGGATCTCCATTGCTTTTTCATCCATCAGCTGTTCTTTTTTGCGATAAGAGCCTGCATGGAAAAAGCTTTCAAACAGTGAGTAATGAATCTGATTGTGCAGTGCGACCTTAACATTGTCCAGCACTGTCATTTTTGAAAACAGACGGATGTTCTGAAAGGTACGTGCGATGCCTGCCTCACAGATTTCATTCGGTTTCTTTCCGATGATACTTTTGCCGTCCAACAGGATTCTGCCGTTGGTCGGTGTATAGACACCTGTCAGCATGTTGAAGACTGTTGTCTTGCCGGCACCGTTGGGGCCAATCAAACCCACCAGTGAGCCTTCATTGACTTCCATATTCAGATCATCAACGGCACGAAGACCGCCGAAGGAAATGCCGAGTTTTTTGATTTCCAGTAAAGCCATATTATTCAGCCTCCTTTTCAGAGGATTTTGCCCGTTTCTTTTCCAGCAGCGTTGCCTTGAAGGAAGAGTTGTTAAAGATCATCATTGCAATCAGGACAACGGCATACATTAACATTCTGTAATCATCCAGTCCTCTGAGAACCTCTGGAAGCAGGGTGAGGATGACTGCAGCAATGATGGAGCCCTTGATGTTGCCCATGCCGCCCAAAACTACCATAACCAGTATTTCAATGGACTTATTGTAATCAAAGTTGCCGGGCTTTAGGATGCCAACGTTGTGTGCATAAATAACACCCGCTATTCCTGCAAAAACAGCAGAAATTACAAATGCAGTTACTTTAAAGCGGCTGACCGGAATACCGGTTGCCTCGGCTGCAATATAATTATCGCGGATAGAGGAAATAGCACGTCCGTGTCTGGAATGAACAAGGTTTGCAATCAACAGGATCATCAATACCATGACGATATAGATGAGTGTAAACTGTTTGTAGGTGGAATATTTCGGTATATTGGAAAGTCCTGCGGCTCCTCCGGTAATGGTCAGGGAGTTGATAATGGATTTGATGATCTCACCGAACCCAAGTGTGACAATCGCAAGATAATCTCCCTTCAGACGCAGTACAGGAACACCAATGAGGATACCAAACAGGCCGGCAGTCAGACCACCTGCAAGGATTGCAATGGCAAATGCCAATGGTGCAGGAAGAACAGTTGCGTTTAAAGTAATCAGGGCACCGGTATAGGCTCCGATGGACATAAAACTTGCATGTCCCAGTGTCAGCTCGCCCAGAAAACCGACGATCAGGCAAAGTGAAACGGCAAGCATGACATTCACACAGACAGGAACAATGATAGAAGTCATCTGTCTGCTGAGCAGCCCTGCATTGACCAAAATCATAACCAATGCATAAACAACGATCGTGACTGCAAATATGATTACATTATTTTTATTCTTGATCAGCTTTTTCATCATACCTTCTCCTTTCTTTGTTTGCCGAGGAGACCGGTAGGCTTGACGAGCAGTACGACAACAAGCACACCGAATACGATGGCATCCGACAACTGAGTGGATATATAAGCTTTGGAAAGGCTTTCAATCAGGCCGAGAATGATACCGCCGAGCATTGCACCGGGAATACTTCCGATACCGCCGAGTACGGCAGCAACGAAGGCCTTGATACCGGGAAGGGCACCAAGCGTCGGCTTCAGTGCTTCATACTGGCAGATAAAGAGAATGCCGGCAATGGCAGCAAGCGCGGAGCCGATGAAGAAGGTCAGGGAAATCGTTCCGTTGACATTGATTCCCATGAGCTCTGCAGCTCCCTTATCCTCAGAAACAGCACGCATGGCGCGGCCTGCTTTGGTCTTATTAATAAAAAGTGTCAGGGCAACCATACAGATCGTCGTGACCACTAGCGTAACGATGGTGATGCCCGATATGGTGATGGAACCGAGCTTGACAGCCGGTATCTTGATGATAGAGCCAAACGGAATCGGTGTTGCTCCGAATATGATCTGTATCAGGTTCTGCAGAAAGAAGCTGACACCGATTGCAGTAATAAGTACGGCAAGGGGCTGCGCTTTTCTGAGTGGTTTGTATGCCACTTTTTCAATGGCAACGCCGAGAATGGCACAAACCATGGTTGTCAACAGCACTGCGGGTATGGCAGGTACATGCAGAAGCGAGATGAATACATAAAGTATGTAGGCTCCGACCATGATAATGTCACCATGGGCAAAGTTGATCATCTTGGCAATTCCGTATACCATCGTATATCCCAGTGCGATCAATGCGTAAATACTGCCGGTACGCAGACCGTTAATCAACTGTTCGATAATACTGTTTAATACGTTCATTTGATCTTCTCCAAACTGAAAATATTTATGTGAGTGCAATTTATGGTATCATAATAAGCGCTGAAATGCAAGAAAAAAGGAGACCTAAGCACGATGGCTCCGGTCTCCTTTGACTGGTTTTCGGAAATTATTCCATTGTATATTGACCGTTTACGATCTTGATAAATTTAGCACCCTTGTTCGGCTCACCCTCTACGGTAAAGCTCATGCCTTCACCGGTCAGTCCGTTGATAGAAATCTCAGGCATAGCAGCGATCATTGCAGCGCTGTCAATAGAACCTGCCTTCTCCATAGCAGCCTTAAATACATAGACAGTGTCATATGCGTCAGCAGCAAACTGGTCAGGAGTTGCACCATAAGCAGTTTCATAAGAAGAAACGAAGGTCTTAACCAGATCATTGTTTTCAGCAGCGAAGAACGGGCTCAAGAATACAGCACCCTCTACAGTAGAAGGATCCGTTACAGTACCGAGTACACCATCCCAGCCGTCAGAACCGAGGAACGGAAGTCCCATGCCAAGTTCCTTAGCCTGCTTTGTGATATAGGTTGCATCGTTATAATATGCCGGAACGAAGATGACTTCTGCGTCCGTGCCCTTGATGCTTGTCAACTGAGTATTGAAATCTACATCATCCTTTACAAAGGATTCACTTGCTACGATTTCACCGCCGTTCTTTGCAACCTGAGCTTCAAAAGCATCCTTGATGCCTGTTGAATATTCATCAGAGTTGTTGAAGATAACAGCAATTTTCTTATAGCCCAATTCATTGACAGCATAATCTGCCATAGTTACACCCTGCAGAGGGTCTGTAAAGCAGATTCTGAATCCGTTGGGGTTCTTTGTGCAGTCCTGAGCAGAGCCTGAAGGGGTAATCTGAAGAATACCGTCTTCTGCTGTCAGATCAACAATTGCAAGGCATGCGCCGGATGTAACTGTTCCGAGGATGGCATTGACCTTCTGATCCATCAGTGTGTTGTATGCCTGAATGGCTTTGTCTTCTGTTGCCTGGTCATCTTCAAACTGCATAGCAAATGTGTAGGATACATCTCCAACCTTGACACCGCCAGTTTCGTTGATTTCCTGAATTGCAACCTCTGCACCCTGCTTAACGGATAAACCATAGGAAGCAGCAGCACCTGTAAGAGGTCCGATACCACCGATCAGGAATGTACCGCCGTCAGAAGCACCTGCTTCTGTTGTTGCGGGCTCTGATGCATCAGCAGCTTCTGTAGATTCAGCGGCATCTGTTGCAGCGCCTGCATCAGCGGTTGAACCACAGCCTGCGAGTAATGCAGCAGTCATGGAAACTGTGAGTAATACGCTTAAAAATTTCTTTTTCATAACTTTCTCCTCCTTAATCAATAAAAATATACGAAATACATCATAACTGCTGAATGGAATTTTGTCAAATGGATTGATTTGCTTGTTTCTATATT
>CAZABT010000023.1:0-30906 GCA_964483395.1 uncultured Lachnospiraceae bacterium | reverse complement strand
TCTAAGGGTGCTATGATTGCACAGGCGTTGGATTATATCAGTAAGCATTATATGGATGAAATGAAGGTTGGTATGCTGGCAGAGGTATGCCATATCAGTGAAACACATTTCAGACGAATCTTCAAGGATAGTATGAATATGCCAGTCATAGAATATATTAATTTGGTGCGGATACAGGCGGCCTGTGAACTGCTCAAGAAGACAAATGGTTCTATGGAGGATATTGCACAGACGGTCGGATTTGAAACGACCTCTACCTTCAATCGGAACTTTAAAAGAGTATTGGGAATCTCTCCGTATCAATGGAAGATACATCCTGATAATTACGAAGGGAAGCTGTTAAATTATAAGATATCGGCTTTAAAGGGCTGGTAGAAATCGTCATATTTACTCAATCGTATAAGAAAACACGCAAATCGAATCAGTGGTCGAATTTGCGTGTTTTTTAATTGAATTTGAAAACACAGAGAGATATGGTGTGCTATAATGTGTTCTATCAAGACAGTAAAATGTTTTGATTGAAATACCGAGTCAGGTAGGAGAAGTGTGCACAGTTCGAAAACTGCCCTGTGGCCACAGGGTTGATTTTGCGCAAAAAAGCGCAGAAGATTTGACACATATCAACTGAATCAGGAGGGTTAGGAAGTATGAAAAAGAAGGTAATGGTTTTATTATTGACAGCCGCAATGGTGGTTTCAGCCATTGGCTGTGGAAGCAAGACAGCAGCTCCGGCAGCGGATGCAGCGGCACCGGCAACAGAGGAAGCAGCTCCGGCAGCAGATGCAGCAGCAACAGATACCGCGGCGGCAGGTGATACAAACACATTGACAGTATGGTGCTGGGATCCGGCATTCAATATTTATGCAATGCAGGAAGCAGAAAAAGAATATCAGAAAACAAATCCCGATTTTAAATTGAACATCGTTGAAACACCTTGGGAAGATATCCAGACAAAAGTAACAACAGCCGCATCATCAGGCGACCTGAGTACACTTCCGGATATTCTGTTAATGCAGGATAATGCTTTCCAGAAGAATGTTATTTCTTTCCCGGATGCATTTACTGATTTGACAAGTTCAGGAATTGATTATACACAGTTCGGTTCCTCTAAGGTTGCTTATTCAGTCGTAGATGGCAAGAACTATGGTGTTCCGTTTGACAATGGCGCAGTCATTGCATGCTACAGAACAGATGTATTAGAGGAAGCAGGATATACCGTAGCTGACTTTACAGATATTACATGGTCAGATTATATTGAAAAGGGTAAAGATATCTTAGCGAAGACAGGCAAGCCGTTACTCTCCTGTCAGGCAGGTGAAACAGACGTTATCATGATGATGCTGCAGTCAGCAGGTGCTTCTCTCTTTGATGCAGAGGGAAATCCGAGCATGGTTGATAACGATGCATTGAAGGAAGTTATGAACACTTATGCAGAGCTTGTTGAGACAGGTGTGGTAGTAGAGGTAAATGACTGGGATCAGTACATTGGAACTCTTACAAATTCTACAGTTGCAGGTACGATCAACGGGTGCTGGATCATGGCTTCTATCCAGACAGCCGCAGATCAGTCAGGCAAGTGGGCAATTACAAACATGCCTAAGCTAGATAAGGCGGCAGGCGCAACGAATTATTCCAACAATGGTGGTTCCAGTTGGGCAGTTACATCTAATTGTAAGAATACAGAGCTGGCAGCAGATTTCTTTGCAAAGACATTTGCAGGAAGCGTAGCATTCTATGAGACGATTCTTCCGAGCTCGGGTGCTCTTGCTACATATTTGCCGGCAGCAGACAGTGCTGTATATGCAGAGCCTCAGAAATTCTTCGGCGGAGAACCGGTATTTGCACTGATTACTGAATTTGCAGGTAAGATTCCGAGTAACAACACAGGTGTATATTACTATGAGGCAAGAGATGCAGTTGCCGTAGCAATTACCAATGTAGTTGCAGGTGCGGATATTGATTCCGAATTAAAGACAGCAGAGGATACAGTAAACTTTGCAATGGGTAAGTAAACCGTTATCATCAATGCGGAATGGATTAATAGAGGGGAACTTCTTGGAGACAGGACGTTCCCCGATGTTATCTGGGGATAAGAAGGAGGTATTTTTGTGAGTCAGCCCAAAAGAAAGTTTACGTTGAATCAGAAACACAACTTGGTCGGATGGATATTTCTGACACCGGCAACGCTGCTGATTGTGGCAATGAGTTTTTTCCCGATGTTCAAGGCACTTTTACTTTCATTTAAGACAGGAATCGGAGTGAATATGCAGTGGACGGGGATCACCAACTATGTGCGTATGTTTCAGGATGGTGTATTTGTTCAGGCATTACAGAACACGTTTTTATATTTGCTTATCCAAGTGCCGATCATGCTGATACTGGCATTGGTTTTGGCATCAATGCTGAATGACAGGAATTTGAAGTTTAAAGGTCTGTTTCGTACAGCAATCTTTCTTCCGTGTGCGACTTCACTTGTTTCTTATTCCATCATTTTCAGATCGCTCTTTGCCGTAGACGGATTTGTCAATGCAGTTTTGATTAAATTGGGGTTTCTGAGTACAGGTTACAATTTTTTGGCACATCCGAACAGCGCAAGAGCAATTATTATCCTTGCACTGATCTGGAGATGGACTGGATATAATATGGTTTTCTATTTGTCAGGACTGCAAAATATAGAATATTCCGTATATGAAGCGGCTAAAATAGATGGAGCATCACCTTTTCAGGCTTTCAGAAAGATTACAATTCCGCTGCTGAAACCGACGATTTTGTTGACGGCGATTATGTCTACAAACGGAACGCTGCAGTTGTTTGATGAATCCATGAACCTGACAAACGGCGGACCTGCCAATGCGACGGTTACGATGTCACATTACATTTACAATATGTCCTTTAAATATGTACCGAACTTCGGATATGCGGCAGCAATGTCCTATCTGATTCTGATTCTGGTGGCAGTGCTTGCATTTGTGCAGATGAAAGTAGGTGATCAGCGTGACTAAAGTTCGTTCAGTCGGTAAATATATATTCTTGATCATAGCCTCGGTCATTTCTGTATTTCCGTTGGTATGGATGGCAATTTCGGCAACCAATACAAGTGTGGAGGTTGTTGCCGGAAAAATGACACCGGGTACATATCTGGTACAAAACTTTAAGAATCTGCTTGCAAATCAGGATGTTGCAGGAGCTATGACCAACTCTTTCAAGTATTCTATAACTTTGACACTATTGTCCCTGTTGATTTGTTCTTTAGCGGGGTATGGCTTTGAAATCTTTCATGACAGGGCAAAGGATACGGTTATGTCGGTATTATTGCTGGCAATGATGGTTCCCTTTGCGGCAACAATGATTCCGTTGTTTCAGATGTTTTCTAAAGCACAGCTTCTGAATACAACAGCAGGCTTTATACTGCCAACGATCTCCACGCCGTTTTTGATCATGCTGTTTCGCCAAAGTGCACGTTCTTTTCCGCATGATATCATTGAAGCATCCAGAATTGACGGATTAAGTGAGGTGGGAATTTTCTTTAAAATGTTTTTCCCGACCATGCGCTCTACCTATGCTGCAGCTATGACCATTACTTTTATGAATGCATGGAATTCGTATTTGTGGCCAAAAGTGATCATGCAGGATAATGCAAGTATTACGATGCCAATGATGGTTGCCAACCTGAAGGAGGGCTATGTAACGGATTATGGCATGCTGATGGTGGCGGTGCTGATGTGTACGATACCGACAATTATTATTTTCTTCTTATTACAAAAAAGCTTTGCAGAAGGTATTACAGGTGCTGTAAAGTAGGAGGATGTTTATGCACATGTTTGATTACAATAAAGTAAAAAATCCGGAATATTATTCCGATGGGTGTCTGGCACCACATTCAGATCATAAATATTATGCTTCCATGCAGGAATGTGAGCACGGGCAGACACGGATGAAGGAGAGCCTGAACGGTCAGTGGAAGTTCTCCTATGCCAAGAACTACGAAGGGGCTGTTAAAGGCTTTGAAGCAGCTG
Source organism: uncultured Lachnospiraceae bacterium (assembly GCA_964483395.1). Classification (GTDB taxonomy): domain Bacteria; phylum Bacillota; class Clostridia; order Lachnospirales; family Lachnospiraceae; genus JAAYYM01. Next base: position 26,890 of record CAZABT010000023.1, on the reverse strand, counting down.
ATTATGATTGCAGGGACTGGGCAGATATCAAGGTGCCTGCACATATTCAGATGGAGAGCTATGGTGTTCCGGCATATGTGAATACACAATATCCGTGGGACGGACGGGAAAATATCATACCGGGTGAGATACCGACATGCTTTAATCCTACAGCCTCTTATGTGAAATATTTTACGGTACCTGAGGCTATGAAGGGAAAACCTCTATACATTTCTTTTCAGGGAGTTGAAAGTGCAATTGCATTGTGGTGCAATGGAATATTTGTCGGATACAGTGAGGATTCCTTTACTCCGGCCGAGTTTGAACTGACAGATACACTGCGGGAGGGTGAAAACAAGCTGGCGGCTCAGGTATTCCAGTGGTCATCGGGCAGTTGGATGGAGGATCAGGATTTTTATCGGTTTTCCGGTATTTTCAGAGACGTATATCTGTATACGGTTCCGGAGATTCATGTCTATGATTTGAAGGTAGTTCCAACCTTAAATGAAAAACTCGATGAAGGAACAGTGCAGGTGGTTCTTCACATGAACACGCTGTCAGCAGGAAAAGTTGTCTTAACGTTGTCAGGTAATGGCCAGGAGCCGGTTCAGGCCGAGAAGCTTTTAAACGGGCAGCAGGAGGAGATAATACTGAAGGTTCAGAAGCCTCAGCTGTGGAGTGCCGAGGTTCCTGTCTTATATCAGCTTTTGATACAGCTTTATGACCAAAATGATCAAATATGTGAAGTCATTCAGGAAAGAGTAGGATTTCGGCGCTTTGAACTGAAGAATGGGCTTATGTGTATCAACGGAAAGAGAATTGTTTTCCATGGCACGGACAGGCATGAATTCTGCTGTGATTCGGGCAGGGTGATTTCCAAAGAACTGATGGAGCAGGATATGATCATCATGAAGCAGAATAATATCAATGCTCTGCGAACCAGTCATTATCCGAATCAGTCCTATCTGTATGAGTTATGTGATCAATATGGGATGTATGTCATTGATGAGACCAATCTGGAGACACATGGGATGTGGGATGCATATCTATGTGGAAAGATCACACTGGAGGAAATGATTCCGGGTGACAGACCGGAATGGCGAGGGGCAGCAATGGCCCGCGCAGCGGCAATGTATCAGCGTGATAAGAATCATCCGTCTATTTTGATGTGGTCCTGCGGTAACGAATCTCTCGGAGGCAAAACCTTCTATGAGATGTCGGAATATTTCCGCAGTCAGGACACGACCAGATTGGTGCATTATGAGGGAGTCAAATCGGACAGACGATATAATGATACCAGTGATATTGAGAGTCAAATGTATACACCGGTGACGGAAATAGAAGAATTTTTGAAAAAGGATAGATCGAAACCGTTTATCTGCTGTGAATATATGCATTCTATGGGCAATGCCAATGGTGCAGTTTATAAATACATTGAGCTGACGGAAAGAGAACCCTTGTTCCAAGGCGGTTTTATTTGGGACTTTGTAGATCAGACGATACGGCGGAAGGATCGGTATGGTCAAGAGGAATTTGCTTATGGCGGTGATTTTGATGAGCACCCCTGTGACTATAATTTCTGCGGTAACGGAATCGTATATGGGGATCGTCAAGTATCTCCTAAGATGCAGGAGATTAAATATATCTATCAGAACTTTGTGATTCGGGCAGATGTAGAGCAGATTACAATCAAGAATAAGAATCTGTTTGTCTCTTCATCAGAATATTATTGTGTAGTTTCTCTTCATAAGGATGGGAAGCTGATCAAGAGTGGAAATATGGATACAGATGTGGCTCCCTTGACGGAAAAATCTTATCCAATGCTGTTTGAAAAGGAAAAAGAAGCAGGAGAATATGTCATTACGGTTTCGCTCTTGCTGAAGGAGGATACCTTATGGGCGAAAAAGGGCTATGAAATTGCATTTGGTCAGGGTATTTATACAGTAAGCGGAGCAGAGAGAAACAGAACAGGAGCCTTTGAGGTAATTGAGGGAGCCTGCAATATCGGTGTCAGAGGAGAATGCTTTGAGGTTCTCTTTGACAGACGAAAATATGGATTGGTTTCTTATCGCTATAAAGGAAAGGAAATGCTGAAGTCGTCACCACAGCCGAACTTTTGGAGAGCGCCGGTTGATGATGATATAGGTAATCTGATGCCGATTCGCTATGCACAGTGGAAGCCTGCGTCAACCTATATCAGCTGCTTTTCACCGGAGCATGGCAGAGCGTCAGATAATCCAAGCGTAGAAATCAAAGAGGACAGAGTAGTTATAAGCTATATTTACTATATGCCGACCAGCCCAAGGAGTCAATGCAGCCTGATTTATACGGTATACGGTGATGGAACGGTCGAGGTGAAACTGTCCTACGATCCGGTACAGGAGTTAGGAGATATGCCGGAGTTTGGTATGATGTTTAAGATGTCGGCTGACTATGATCATCTGGAATGGTATGGAAACGGACCGGAAGAAACCTATTGCGATAGAGACAAGGGTGCTAAGCTGGGTATTTATCATAATATGGTCAAGGATAATATGGCAGCTTATCTGATGCCGCAGGAATGTGGAAATAAGACGGGTGTCAGATACGCGAAGGTAACAGACGTGACGGGCTGCGGACTGCTCTTTGAGGGAGATGCCATGAATTTCTCGGCACTTCCATATACACCGCATGAACTGGAAAATGCAGCACATCCGAATGAATTGCCGCAGATACACTATACGGTTATCCGAGCTTCCCTAAAGCAAATGGGAGTTGCCGGAGATGATGCATGGGGTGCCAGAACGCACGAAGAATATTTGCTGGACATCAGCAAACCTCTTGAATTCCGATTCAGCTTTAAAGGAATTGATTAAAAATCATTAGAAATGTGCACCACAGGCGCACAAGGAAGAAAGAACCGACATATCAAAAATGGTATGTCGGTTCTTTGACCTTTACTGTCATTTATCGTATAATGATTACAGTTTAAAAGCAGGCAGGAGTGATAGGGTTGAAGAAGGAATTTACACATTTTGATGCAGCAGGAAATGCGATCATGGTGGATGTGACCGAGAAACCGGTGACAGACAGGACAGCGGTGGCAGAGGGAGAGATTATTGTCTGCAGGGAAATCATAGAAGCGGTTCAGAATGGGACAGTGGCTAAAGGAGATGTACTTGGTGTAGCAAGAACTGCCGGTATTATGGCGGTGAAGCAGACCTCCAATTTGATTCCGATGTGTCATCCGCTTATGATCAGTAAATGCAGTATTGATTTTGAAATCAATGAGGAAGCAGGACGAATTAAAGCTATTTGTACGGCAAAAATCTCCGGTCAGACAGGAGTGGAGATGGAGGCACTGACAGGAGTTTCTGTTGCACTGCTGACTATTTATGATATGTGCAAGGCAATTGACAAGCGGATGGAGATGACAGGGATTCATCTGGTTCAAAAAACAGGTGGAAAGAGCGGGGATTTTTATGCTTGATGCGTTTGGAAGAACGATAGATTATGTGAGAATATCCGTAACAGACCGCTGCAATCTGCGCTGCATTTACTGTATGCCGGAGGATGGTATCAGGATGTCCCGGCATGAGGAGATACTGACATATGATGAAATTACAAGAGTATGCAGAATGTTTGCATCTATGGGAATCAAATATATAAGAATTACGGGCGGTGAACCGCTGGTACGGCGGGATATTGCGGAGCTTATCAGAGAAATCAAGGCAGTAGAGGGAATAGAGAAGGTGACACTGACGACCAATGGTGTGCTTCTGGAACAAGTGCTGCCTGAATTGAAGAAAAGCAGAATAGATGGGATCAATGTCAGTTTGGATTCCATGGATCGGCAGACATATGCTGGATTGACGCGGGTAGATATACTGCCGCAGGTATTGAAGGGTATTGATGCTGCAGCAGAAGAGAAGATTCCTTTGAAGATCAATTGTGTATCCATGCGCAGTCGTATAAATGATAAAGTACAGGAAACAGCGGACAGAGTGCTGCAGGTAGCAGAGCTTGCAAGGGAACGGGCAATGGATGTACGATTTATTGAATTGATGCCGATTGGATATGGAAAAGACTTGGATTATCTGTCGGAGGAAGAGATTAAGAGCATTTTGGAACAGCGGCTGGGTGATCTGTCAGAGAATGAGGAAATCCGTGGAAACGGGCCGGGGCACTATTATACAGTCAACGGCTTTATGGGAAGGATAGGCTTTATCAGTGCGATGAGTCATAAATTCTGTGATAGCTGTAACCGGGTACGCCTGACGTCACAGGGTTATTTGAAATCCTGTCTGCAATATAATATTGGGACTGATTTGCGGGAGCTGCTACGTAATCAAAGCCCAGATGAAGTGATCGCGGCGGCAATCAGACAGGCGATTCTGAATAAGCCCGCAGGACATCAGTTCAGAGAGGCAGTTGTTGAGAAAGCTGAACGTAGCTGTATGTCACAGATCGGTGGCTGACGGTGAAGATGTGGAGACTGACGGCAAAGGCATGAAGACTGACAGCGAGAGCGCGGAAATCACAGAAGGGGAGAGGTGTGTTAGGATGAAAAGAGCAATGATCATTACGGCAAGCGACAGTGGATATGCCGGAGTACGTGAGGATATCAGCGGACAGACCGTGAAGGAAATGCTGGAGCAGGGCGGCTATGAGGTTGTATCTCAGCTTCTTCTGCCGGATGACAGGAATCAACTGAGTGAAGCTATGCGAAAGGCAGCAGATGAGCGTGAGGCAGAGCTTATTATAACGACCGGTGGAACAGGCTTTTCTAAGCGTGACTGCACACCGGAAGCAACGATGGATATTATAGAAAGAGTCGTTCCGGGGATTCCAGAGGCCATGCGGGCTTACAGCATGCAGATTACGAAAAGGGCAATGCTGTCCAGAGGAGTAGCAGGGATTCGTAAGGAGACATTGATCGTGAATCTTCCTGGTTCACCAAAGGCAGTCAGGGAAAGCCTGGAGTATATTCTTCCAGAACTTAAACATGGGCTGGAAATCCTGTCAGGTGAGGAAGGGAACTGTGCGAGATAATCGCGGTTATGGTGTTTGAGATAACCTTCAGCATAAACCAAAAAGAAAAAAGAAAAGAGAAAGCATATGGGAACAATCAAGGCAGTTTGTACCAGTCCAAAGAAGGGTACACAGAAAAAAAATATCGGTTCCTGTGAGATCATAGAAAACTATGGTTTGAAAGAGGATGCACATGCAGGAAACTGGCATAGACAGGTTAGCTTACTTTCTTATGAAAAGATAGAAGAATTTAAAAATCGGGGTGCCAAGGTAGAAGATGGAGCATTTGGAGAGAATTTGATAGTGGAAGGATATGATTTGAAGACATTACCCATCGGAACCAGATTTAAATGTAATGATGTGATATTAGAGCTGACGCAGATCGGAAAGGAATGCCACAGCGGATGTGAGATCTATAAGCTGATGGGTGACTGTATCATGCCGAGGGAAGGCGTTTTTACAAGAGTTCTTCATGGAGGCACCATTCATACAGGAGATGAAATCACGATCATGGAATAAAGTGCGGTATCAGTTATAGAAAATGCGGTTTCTGACAGAAGATATTGAAAGATGGAAAAAATGAAGTTATACTTAGAAAAGTTGCAGTGACATCATCAGCAAAGAGGAGTCCAATGAAAGAAAACCTACAGACGAAGAAGAATTATATGATTATGGGAATCATTTTTCTCATCACGATGTTTATTGCATGCAGCCCGCTCTTTACGGAGAACTGTATCAATGGTCATGATGTGGAATATCACCTGCTCAGAATTGAGAGCTTAAAAGAAGGGATTTTGATTGGAAAACCTTTTCTCAAGGTCAATGTTCTGTTTCTTGGTGGAGCAGGCTATGCAAGCTCTATGTTTTACCCGGACTTTCTGCTTTATATTCCGGCACTGCTTCGGGTTATGGGTGTTGGAATCAATGCTTCTTACCATATATTTGTCGGAGTCTGCTTTGTACTTTGCTATGGTGTTACTTATTTCAGTGTGAAGTATATGACCAGAAGTTCCTATGCGGCGGCGGTGGCAGCAGTTTTATTGTCGTTATGCGAATACCATATAGATGACGTATATACAAGAAGCGCAGTTGGAGAATATACAGCCTTTATATTTGTGCCGCTTATCATCTGTGGGATCTATGATCTGATCTATTGCAAAATGCAGAAGCCGTGGATTCTCGGAGCGGGATTTGCAGGAGTATTGCTGTGTCACACCAATACTTGCGTGATGTGTATTATCATATGTATCTTATTTTTGTTATTTCAGATTAAGACTTTGATTCAGCAGCCAAGGGTGTTGCTCAGACTGTTTCTTACGGCAGTTGTGACGATGCTTCTTACGATGTTTTACTGGCTTCCTATGCTGGAACAGATGTTATCAACAGTCTTTCATGTCAGTACGGCGTGGATTATGCCTGCAGAAACGATGCAGGAAGTGTCAGCAATCTTTTGCGGAACCTTTCCGGCCATGGGAATTGCTCTGTTTATCATTAATTTGCCAAGGCTGATGCTCTCTGTCAAGAAGACAGATATGATTTCAGAAGCTGTTTTATCGGAGGAGACAGCAGAGACAGGGAAGAACCTGCTGCAGTTTTCCACGATTTTGATGGTCTTCGGAATTTGCTTTGCACTTGCAGCAACAAGACTCTTTCCATGGGAGCGTCTTGGAAAATATCTTATGGTCATACAGTTTCCATGGCGTTTATACCTGATGGCCTCCGTGTGTCTTGCTATCAGCGGAGCTATTATTCTAAATTTATATTTTTCTGAGAAGAAAGCAAGAGAATATACATTGCTTGCGGTGATTTGTATTATGGCTGTCAGTGCATTTTCAAATATGGAAAGAACAGAAGAGGGATATTATTCTTATTCAAATGATTACTTTGCATATGAACCGTTTACCTTCAATATTGTTGGTGGTGAATGGCTGCCGGAGACAGTGACAGATGTAGAGGCCATTGAAACGACAAACGATGTGGCAGTGACGGACAGTGGAAAGAAATTAACACTCAGCAGGGATAAGAATACGGCAATTGTGGATTGCGCACAGGAAACGTGCGAATATGTGGATATCCCCATGATTTATTATAAAGGATATGATGCGTATTATCTGAATGAAGATGGTACAAGAGAAGCTCTGACGGTCACAGGTGAAGGTGATAATGGTTATTGCAGAGTGATGCTGCAGGGAATCAAGGTGGATCAGATCATTGTTGATTACCGGGGAACCATCCTTCAGACGGTATCTTATATCATTTCAGCAGTAACGCTAGTCTGCCTGTCAGTTATCCTGATTGGGCAATTTAGAAGAGTCAAAAAAGGGCAGACAGGACAGGAAGAAGATTTAGAATCAATGCAATAGCAGCAGGAGGAAAGAGCTTGAAGATATACAAAGTATTACCGCTGATCTGTGCGGCAGCGGTTATGACGGGATGCACCGGTATGCTGCCGACGGCACAGGAAACGGTTGCTGTATCCGCGGAACCAGTAACAGTATCACCGGAAAAACCGGAGGAGCTTGTGAATGAAGGCAATGTATTGGCAAATGGTATGGGATATGAAACCGGAGCACAGAAGCTGGTCATTTTCAGAGGAGATCACAAGACAGAGTTATTTGAGGTCGTAGACAAAAAGACCGAGGAAACCATATACCGTGGAACTATTTTAGAGAAGGAGTATAACCTAAAATCAGAGGAGTTTACGGCTTATGGAGATTTTTCCAAGGTGACAGATGTCGGAGAATATTATATCAAGGCAGGAGAATATGGAATTTCGGATACGTTTGTGATTTCCGATACGCTATACAGCGAACTGCTGAACGGACAGATTGCTTACTTTGAAAAGCAGTCCGGCAGAGAAAAGGATACAGATGCAGCAATCAAGGCGGCTGATATTTTATTATCCTATACATATTTTGAAGATCTGTATCAGGAAGAATCAGAGACAGAGGAAGTACCTCCGATTTTGGAGGAGGCAAGGAAGGAATTGGAAGAATTGCTCCAATCCGTTCAGAAGAGTGGCATCAAGGCAGCAACGCTTGCGATGGCAGTCAGTGTCTATTCTTCGTATGATCAGGAATTTAGTGCAGAGTGTCAAACCCGTGCAGAGGAAGACTTTTCCACACTTGGACAGGAACAGACAAAGGATGAGATATACTGGGCCGCCGCAGAACTATATAAGCTGACCGGAAAGAGTGAATACGCGACGGTTATTGAAGGCTGCCTGAAGCAGGGAGAGCCACGTGGATTTGGAAAAACGGCCGTAGGCTATTATGGAACGCTGGCCTATTTGACTACGACATATAAGACAAATGTTGACCGATGTACGGAACTGATGGAGCAGTTATTTGATGATGCGATTGAGATTGTTGAGCAATCAAGTGCAGATGGCTATAAAATCTCTCATGAGGACAAATATCAGGAAACGGATGCCGAACTGATGCTGCAAAATGCAAGATTGCTGACCTTGATGAATATTATTAGTAAGAGTAAGGATTATGTGCTGGGGGTGGAAAATCATTTAGATTATCTATGTGGCAGAAATCCTTATCAAATATGTTATTTTAATGAAGATACAGAGATGTATAAAACAGAATCATACATATTTATATTAAGCGGATTAAAAGATTCGTATGAGAGAGAGGAAGCAGTAGAATGAAGATCGTAGTTTTGGCGGGCGGATTAAGTACAGAAAGAGATGTCTCCTTTGTATCGGGTATGCAGGTGTATAAAGCATTAAAGCGTAAAGGACACGATGCGATTCTGATGGATGTTTTTCTTGGCTATGATGCTGAGGTAACAGAGGATATCTTTGAAAGGGATTATGATTGGGCTGCCGATATCGGAGCCATTTCGGACAGTGATCCCGATATATCCAAGGTTAAGGAACTCAGAAGAGATCAGTCGGAGAATTTCTTCGGTCCGAATGTCATAGATCTATGTCAGCAGGCAGACATTGTGTTTCTGGCACTGCACGGGGCAAACGGAGAGGATGGTAAGATTCAGGCCGCTTTTGATCTGCTGGGAATCAAATATACAGGAACGGGATATAAGAGCTCGGCACTTGCAATTGATAAGGAGATTACAAAGCAGCTATTTGTACGTAACAATATTCCGACTCCGAAGGATCTTTTGGAGGGGTCGAACGGAGATGCTTCTGCACTGGAATACCCCTGTGTCGTCAAGGTATGCTGCGGAGGCTCGAGTGTAGGTGTATATATTGTCCGAAATGAAGCAGAATACAAGGAGGCTGTCAGTCAGTCAGGAAAATATGAAGGCCGTATCATTGTGGAGCGTTATATTAAGGGCAGAGAATTTTCAGTAGGAGTTGTTGATGGAAAGGCTCTCCCAATCATTGAGATTGCACCGATTAAGGGCTTTTATGATTATAAGAATAAGTATCAGGCAGGCAGTGCCGTTGAGACATGTCCCGCAGATATTGATGAGACGACTGCCAAGGTCATGGGTCAGGTAGCGGAACGTGTGGTTGAGGCACTTGGTATAGAAACCTATGCGAGAATGGACTTTATGATGGATGACCAGAACCATTTTTACTGTTTGGAGGCCAATACGCTGCCGGGTATGACACCTACCAGTCTGTTACCGCAGGAGGCAGCAGCAGTTGGGATAGCATTTGATGATTTATGTGAGTGGATCATTGAAATTTCCCTGAAGAAATATAAGACGGAATAAGACGGAGTTCAATTACAATTTATCGGAGAATAACAATATGAAAAATATGTCTCTAGAAAAAATAGCAGAAGCCTGTCAGGGAAAGCTGTATGCTGATGCGCATCAAAGAAAAGCTGAGGTCACGGCAGTCACCCTGGACAGTCGAAAAGTCATACAGGACTCTCTTTTCATTGCAACACGCGGGGAGCGTGTGGACGGACATGATTTTATTGAAGATGTCTTTCAGAAAGGAGCCTTGTGTGTTGTATCGGAGCGAGAACTGACAGCGCCGGCAGGAGCCTATATTCTTGTGCAGGACAGCTTTCAGGCACTAAAGGATATTGCAGCATATTACCGCAGAACGCTTGCAATCAAGGTAGTCGGAATTACCGGAAGTGTAGGTAAGACCAGTACCAAGGAAATGATAGCGTCTGTTTTGGAACAGAAATATAAGGTGTTAAAAACAGCAGGAAATTTCAACAATGAAGTGGGGCTTCCGCTTACGATACTGAATATCAGAGAAGAACATGAAATAGCAGTTGTTGAGATGGGAATCAGCGATTTCGGGGAGATGCATCGTCTGGCGGCGATTGCGAAGCCGGATATTTGTGTCATCACAAATATTGGACAATGCCATTTGGAGAATCTGAAATCCAGAGAAGGAATTTTAAAGGCAAAAACAGAGATCTTTGATTTTCTAAAGAAAGACGGAGCAATTTGTCTGAACGGTGATGATGATCTGTTATCGACCCTGCAGGAGATCAAAGGGATTCAGCCATTATTTTTTGGATTGAATGAGAAGAACATGATTCATGCAACGAATGTTGTCAGCCGAGGATTGGAAGGAACGAATTGTACCATCCACCGGAAAGAGGAAACCATAGATGTTCTCATTCCGATTCCGGGCGGACATATGGTACAGAATGCACTTGCTGCAACAGCGGTCGGAACAGTGCTTGGTCTGTCAATGGAATTGATTCGTCAGGGAATTGCAGCGGCGCAGACCATCAGCGGCAGAAGCAATCTGATCAAGACAGGGAAGTATCTAGTCATTGATGACTGCTATAATGCCAATCCGATGTCCATGAAAGCGGCAGTTGACCTTCTATCCTATGCAGATACAAGACGCGTGGCAATTCTGGGCGATATGTTTGAGTTAGGTGAGAATTCTGACAGACTGCATTATGAAATAGGTTCCTATGCTGCAAAATCTGAGACAGAGGTATTGATCCTGATCGGAGAAAATGCAAAGCATATGAGTGATGCCGTAGATGAATATTGTGCAGTACACTCTGATAGAAACTGCAAGAAATATTATTTTGCAGGCAGAAGTGAAGCAATGAAGGAATTGCAGTCTATTTTAAAGGAACATGACGCAATTCTAGTCAAGGCTTCGCACGGTATGGGATTTGATCAAATTGTAAAGGAAATTACAAAAGAACCCTAATTATTCGGGGTTCTTTTGTTTGTCGAGCATTTCCTGTATGAGGTGCTGTGTGTATGCACCTGAGAATTTACGGTCTTCTTTTTCCAGATCCTTGATGTAAAATGGCTTGCCGTATTCGATCACAACATCGGCGGGTCTGATCTTGTATAAATGATTTTCAAATATCTCAGCCGAATTTGTGATGGCGATTGGAACGATCGGACAGCCGGATTTCTCTGCAATCTTCAGACTTCCTTCCTTGAAGGGCATCATTTCATCGACTTTATTACGGGTACCCTCCGGGAAGATACAGATGGAAATCCCTTTCTTCACCAGTTCAATGGCTTCCAATATGGTTTTGAGTCCCTCCTTGACGTTTTCACGGTCAAGAAACAGACAATGCAGATATTTCATCCAGAGAGAAAGCAGAGGAACCTTCAGCATTTCTTTCTTGGCGATATATCCGGTCGGACGGGGAACTCTGGTATAAGTCAGCAGAATATCAAAATAACTGCGATGATTGGCTACATAGAGGACAGGCTCGTCTTTAGGAACATTTTCTTCACCGAGAACAGTCAGGCGGACACCCGAAATAAAAATAACAATCCGAAATGCCCAATTTACGATAGCAAGTGAACTTTTATCCTTTACCGGCATATTAAATTTGCCAATGATCCATTCTATGAAAAACAGGGGTATGCTGACAATCAGAAAGAGTACGACAAATGTTGCAGCTAATATAAATCGTATCATGGTATCACGTCCGTCCTTTATTCGTAAGTATTGATTCATGCCTATTATACTTCGTTACAGACATTTCGACAACTGTAAATCGGAATGTCATGTGGAAAACGACAGGGGCATATATTTTAGTAACAATTGAAAAACAGGTGAACAAAATGAACAGAGGCATCTATTGTATCATTCTGCTGTGTGCATGTGGAATCCTATGTACCTGCACGGCATGCCGAAAAGAGAATACCAGTACGAAGAAGATACGAAATTTGGAGTATACAGTGCTCGGCAGTGAAGAAGTGCCGGAAGAATTGCTTAGTATCATTGATGAGCGCAAGGAGCAGGAATTTAAGCTGACGTATAGTGACGGAGAATTTCTTTATATTGTTGTCGGCTATGGAGAACAGGCGACTGGAGGCTACAGTATCAGGGTAAATGAGGCTTATCTGACAAGCAATGCCGTATATACGGACACTTCTCTGATCGGCCCGGAAAAGGGAGCAGAAGTACAGAAAGCAGTTTCTTATCCTTTTATTGTCATTAAGACAGAATATATTGATATGCGAGTTGTGTTTGATTAGAGTGATATGATACAATCAGGAGAGAATCAAAGTTCTTACTTCATAAGAGGAGCAAAATAAAATATATGGTGATTAAGAATGGACGTGTGATCGATCCGGCAAGCGGTATGGATCAGATAGCAGACATCAAAATACAGGGAAATAAAATCATATCCATCGGAAAACCCGCAGAGGCGGCTGACGGAGAAGAAGAGATAGATGCAGCAGGCCTGGTGGTTGCACCGGGCTTGATTGATGTGCATGTGCATTTCAGAGATCCCGGATTTACCTATAAGGAAGACATTGGGACAGGAGCAGAGGCGGCTAAGCGAGGCGGCTATACGACAGTGATCTGTATGGCGAATACAAAGCCGGTGATTGATCAGGTGGAGACCTTGCAGTATGTATTGGAGCAGGGCAGACAAACCGGAATCCATGTACTTGCGACAGCAGCAGTGACAAAGGGACTTCAGGGAAAAAAGCTGGTAGATATGCAGCGGCTAGCGGCAGCGGGGGCAGCAGGATTTACGGATGACGGAATTCCGATCATGGATCAGGAGCTTTTGCAGGAGGCCATGAGAGAAGCCGGCAGTCTGCAGCTTCCGATCAGTCTGCATGAAGAGGATCCGGCGCTGATCACAAATAATGGAATTCACAGAGGCTGGATATCACAGGCATTGGGTATCAAAGGTTCACCATCGGAGGCAGAGAGTACGCTTGTCAGCAGAGATTTGGAGCTGGCATGTGAGACGGGAGCTGTTTTAAATATTCAGCATATCAGTACGAAGGAAGCAGTTGAAGCTGTTCGCCGGGCAAAGAAGAGAAGTAAAAACATCCATGCAGAGGCAACGCCGCATCACTTTTCATTGACGGAGGAGGCAGTGCTGCAGTATGGAACGCTGGCAAAGATGAATCCGCCGCTTCGTACAGAGGAGGACAGACAGGCTGTTATTGCAGGTCTGCGGGACGGAACCATTGATCTGATTGCAACCGATCATGCACCTCACAGCATTGAAGAAAAGAATCGGCCCATTACAGAGGCACCCAGCGGTATTATAGGGCTGGAGACAGCACTGGCGCTTGGCATTACCAATTTGGTGCGGCCGGGTCGTCTGTCACTGGTCGAACTTTTAGAAAAGATGACCATCAATCCTGCAAGGCTCTACGGGCTGCAGACAGGATTGATGCAAGAGGGAACACAAGCAGATCTGGTATTATTTTCCGAGAATGAATTGTGGGAGGTCAAAGAATTTGCATCAAAGTCTCAGAATTCTCCTTTTCTTGGAATGAAGCTATATGGAAAGGTCAAATACACGATCTGTGAGGGAAACTGTGTTTTTCATGATTAAGGAAAGGAACGGAAGCATATGCCGGAACAAAAAAGAGAAATTGCCAGAGTGATGAAGCAGGAGAAAATTGCCGCGGATATTTACAGCATGTGGATAGAGACACCCCTTGCACAAAATGCAAGGCCGGGACAGTTTCTATCGATTTATACACATGATGCCGGAAAATTATTGCCGCGTCCCATCAGTATTTGTGAAATCGGGAAGGACAGGCTGAGGATCGTATATCGGATAGCGGGAGCCGGAACAAGGGGATTTTCAGGTTATCGGGCAGGAGATGAGATTACGATACTTGGGCCGCTGGGCAATGGTTTTCCGCTGGAAAACAAGAAGGCATTTCTGATTGGCGGAGGAATCGGTGTACCGCCGATGCTGGAGCTGGCCAAGCAGTTAACAGGGGAGAAACAGATCGTAGTCGGCTACCGAGACGAATTATTCTTGAAAAATGAATTGGAAAAGCACGGTTCACTATATATTGCAACCGAGGATGGCAGTACAGGTACAAAGGGAAATGTCATGGATGCCATTCACGAGCACGGTCTTGAGGCAGAGATCATCTACGCCTGCGGCCCGAAGCCTATGCTGCGTGCGGTCAAGCAGTATGCGGCGGAGCATCAGATCAAGGCATGGATTTCCATGGAGGAAAGGATGGCATGCGGAGTAGGCGCCTGTCTTGGATGCGTATGTCAAACCAAGGATGTGGACGAGCATTCACAAGTGCATAACAAGAGAATCTGCAAGGACGGTCCTGTATTTGATGCTGAGGAGGTAGAACTATGATGAATACAAAGGTGACGATAGCCGGTGTAGACTTTAAGAATCCTGTTATGACGGCATCAGGAACCTTCGGTTCCGGTATGGAATATGGAGAATTTGTTGATCTGAACAGGCTGGGAGCCGTTGTGACCAAAGGTGTAGCCAATGTACCGTGGCCCGGCAATCCAACGCCCCGTGTTGCAGAGACTTATGGAGGCATGCTCAATGCCATTGGTCTGCAGAATCCCGGAATAGATGTATTTATGAAAAGAGACATTCCGTTTTTAAAGCAGTATGATACGAAGATGATTGTCAATGTATGCGGGAAAAGCGTTGAGGATTATCTTGAGGTAGTTGAAAAGCTTTCTGAGACGCCTGTGGATATGCTGGAAATCAATGTTTCCTGTCCGAATGTCAAGGAAGGTGCAATTGCATTTGGGCAAAAGGCAGATGCACTTTATCATATTACAAAGGCAATTAAGGAGAAAGCAAAGCAGCCGGTGATAATGAAGCTGAGTCCTAATGTAACGGACATTACAGAGATGGCACGTGCAGCAGAGGCAGCAGGAGCAGATGCGGTATCTCTTATTAATACATTGACCTCTATGAAGATAGACATTCACAGAAGGACATTTGCACTGGCCAATCAAACGGGTGGTTTATCCGGTCCGGCGATCAAGCCTGTAGCAGTCAGAATGGTCTATCAGGTAGCCGAGGCAGTTAAAATACCGATCATTGGCATGGGAGGCATTATGAATGCCGAGGATGCAATTGAATTCATACTGGCAGGAGCCACGGCGGTTGCTGTCGGAGCGGCCAATTTTCACAATCCGTATACAACAGTAGAGGTTATAGAAGGAATTGAGGCATATATGAAGCAATATGCGGTGCAGGATATCCATGAGCTGATTCATGCTGTCCGCTAAGATCTATTTTATCTGAATCCCGGAACGAAAGCATAAGTCCCTTTTTGTTTGCATACAATTAAGAAAATGAATGCAGACAGGAGGGGCTTTTTTGGATCTAATCAAAAGGCATGTGCATATGGATATACAAAAGAGCCGTGTAAATACGCAGCTTACGTTAGATGATGACTATAACATTCCGGAGGCCATGGGTGATGTATTTAAACTGCTGATTGATAAGGGCAGGCTTCAGACAGAGGAAATCAAGGTATCCGAGGATCATGTTACGATTAAGGGAAGACTGTATTTCTCAGCTTTGTATCTCAGTGAAAACCATGCAAGGAATATACAGAATATCAATGGCAGTATTCCGTTTGAAGAGTTTATACATATGGAAGGAATTGAAAATGGAGATAATGTAAAGGTAACAGGGGAAATAGAAAATCTGTCCCTGTCTCTGATCAATTCCCGGAAGCTGAGTATTAAGGCAATTGTTTCCCTGACATTGACTGCAGATGAGATTAAGGATGAAGAAACAACAGTTGAGGTAAAGTGCGAAGATCCGATAGAATATCGAAAAAAGCTGCTGGATGTTGCAGAAATTGCAGTTGATAAAAAAGATATTTATCGCATTCGGGAAACCTTTGAACTTCCATCAGGTTTGCCAAATGTATCGGAAATTTTGTGGGAAGATTATCAGATCGGTGATCTGGAATTTAAAATGCAGGAACAAAAAATTACACTGCATGGGGAAATCAATCTGTTTTTGTTGTATGAAGCAGAAGGAGAAGAATCGAACGCACGCTGGTACGAAACAGTCATTCCGTTTGGGGGAACGCTTGACTGTGGAGGCTGTACAGATGAAATGATGCCGGATATTCAATATGAAATCGGACATCAGGAAATAGAGGTGCGTCCTGATTCAGACGGCGAAGAACGATCCTTTGCAATTGATATGGTGCTTGATCTGTGTATAAAACTGTATCGAGAGGAACAGATTGAGATTCTGGCAGATGCTTATGGGGTAACAAAGGAACTGGAAACGCTTACAAAACCGGGGACATATCGGAGTCTGCTGGTCAGAAACAATGGAAAATGCCGCACAGAAGGACGTCTGCGAGTTAAGAACAGTGAAATCAGAATGCTTCAGATATGCCATAGTTCCGGCACGGTAGTGATTGATGATACAGAAATCGTGGAAAATGGAATTGCCTTAGAAGGTGCAATTGATGTTCAGATTCTGTATGTTACAACAGATGACCGTATTCCATTCTATACAATCAAAGGAAGCATACCGTTTGTGCATACAATCGATGTTCCGGGAATTGATCAAAACTGCATTTATACCATAGATGTGACCATTGAACAATTGGCGGCCAACATGGTAGATTCGGAAGAACTGGAAATCAGGGCGGTCTGTGATGTACAGGCGTTGGTATTCAGAACGGTTCAGGAGGATATCATTTCTGAGATTGAATGTCATGAAGCAGATTTGGATAAGATGAGCAGACTTCCGGGAATTGTCGGTTATGTGGCAAAAAAAGGAGATACCTTATGGCAGATCGGAAAGAAATACTATGTTCCGATCAGACAGATTAAGGAAACGAATGGGTTGACAACGGATGAACTGCATCCGGGAGATAAGCTGTTGATTGTCAAAACCATCGGCAAGATGTCAAAGCATTGAACTTGAAAGGCCCGCCGTCTGACTTTCTTTCAAACGGCGGACCCTATTTCAAATTGGTTATGGCAGTAATGTTCTAAATTGTTCCGGTTGCTGATTCCTCAGCCCATTTGTCGAACTTAGACATGACTGCATCATATGTCTGAGATGATATATCCGGTAAATCCTTGCCCCATGCTTTTGTGGCTTCCTTATATCCTTTTTCAAAAGCACTGCGCATTTCTTCAATTTTTTCCGGATCTCCGCCGGTCAGAGCTTTTGCCATATCCAAAATACGATCGGATGTCTTATTGACACCCCAGTATCCGTCTTCGGCGATATCAGCCTGTGCCTGAGCTTTAGCAGCAGCGGTTACGGTATAGTTGCCACCTGATAGGAATTGCCACATATCGGTAGCTTCACCATATGAATTTCCCTGCTGTGACATCAGCTTTTGTACGAGACTCTCAAGCTGTGCTGTTCTATCAGCGGCATCGGCCTTTAATCTTGCAACCAGATTCGTGTCCGGTGTATAAGTTTTCTTTGCACTGTCTGTTTTTGTTTCAGTCGATGGCTCGTATATTACGCCGCTTTCCTCGGCTGCTTTTGTTGTGTTATCCGTGGCGGTAGTTTTTGCCGGCTGTGTATAAGCACTATATGCATCAACTGCTGATGAATAACCCGAAATTCCGTTTACGCTCATAATTAACCCTCCTTGGTTGGTCAGCATTCGTTATTGGTTCTTATCATTATTATCGGACATACATTTCCAAAACTTTAGGTTCTTAATAAAAGTATTGAAAAAAAACATTATAATAGGTAAGATATAGATAGATGTATTCGGTATACAAAATGCAAGAGAGGAACAAAGGGCTGCCATGGATCAAATAAGACTAAGAGCGTTGGCCAAAATCAATTTGGGACTGGATGTAGTACGCCGTCGTGAGGATGGTTATCACGAGGTACGCATGATTATGCAGAATATTGGTCTGTATGATTCGGTTTTTATGAAGAAAATTGAAGAGGATGAGATCAGAGTATCCACCAATTTGTATTATCTGCCGACGAATGAGAATAATCTGGTTTATAAGGCGGCAAAGCTGTTAAAGGATGAATTTGGGCTTACATCGGGTGTGATGATCGAACTGCAGAAGCATATTCCGGTAGCAGCAGGAATGGCAGGCGGCAGTTCGGATGCAGCCGCAGTGCTCTATGGAATGAATCAATTGTTTTCTCTGAAATTATCCAAGCAGGAACTGATGGATCGAGGTGTTCGAATCGGAGCAGATGTTCCCTATTGTATCATGCGCGGAACAGCGTTGTCTGAAGGAATCGGTGAGATCTTGACGCCGCTTCCGCCTATGCCGAGGTGCCCGATACTGGTTGCAAAGCCGGCCATCAGTGTTTCTACAAAATATGTATATGAAAATCTGCATGCTGATACATTGAAGAGACATCCGGACATTGATGGAATTGTGACAGCCATTCAGGCAGGCGATATTCGGGGAGTGGCAGATAAACTGGAAAATGTACTTGAAACAGTAACGGAAAAAGAATATCCGATCATTACTGAATTAAAAGATTTCATGAAGGAACATGGAGCGCTGAATGCCCTTATGAGCGGCAGCGGGCCGACGGTTTTTGGAATCTATGATGATACGAAGGCAGCAGAGAGAGCGTGTGAAGCGCTCAAAGCAGCAGGCCTGGCCAAGCAGGTCATTCTCACGGAGACATTTCACGCAGGGAGGGATTGACGATGGACAAAGAATTTTCAATGAGCATTGAGGAGTATCTGCCGTTAAGAGATGTGGTTTTTAATACACTCCGGCAGGGAATTCTGACAGGAGAGCTGAAGCCCGGAGAAAGATTAATGGAAATACATCTGGCGAACCGACTGGGTGTCAGCAGAACACCGATCCGTGAAGCAATCCGCAAGCTGGAGCTGGAAGGTCTGGTTACGATGGTTCCGCGCAGAGGTGCGGAGGTATCGAGGATTTCCAAGCGGGATCTGAAGGATGTGCTTGAGGTCAGAAGGACACTGGATACACTGGCGGTTGGACTGGCATGTGAAAGAATGTCAGAAGAAGAAAAGCAGTTATTAAAGGAAGCAAAGCAGGAATTCGAGCAGTCCACTAAGACGAGAGATGCAACGACCATTGCACAGGCAGATGTGAAATTTCATGACATTATTCTGCATTCGACAGGTAACAAAAGATTGGTACAGATCGTTAATAATCTTGCAGAGCAGGTCTACCGCTATCGTTTGGAATATGTCAAAGACAGCCGCAATCATGAGCGTCTGATCAGTGAACATGACCAAATCTGTGGCTTTATCGTTCAGGGTAATACTGATAAGGCACAGGAAATCAGCCAAATACACATAGACAATCAGGAAAAGAATATTATATCTCAGTTAGATTTATAGAGCACGAGGTATATTTTCGGCAGAAAAGGAAATAACTTTGATACAGGATTCATGCGAGAGCAGGAAGGGAGCAATTTATGTATCAAAGATTATTGGCAGCCGTAATGGCGGTAGCAATAGGATTATGCGGGAGCACAAGAATGACCGGACCGCGAAATGGAGCAGTGGCATGCTGGGGTATCATGTATCCGAAATTCTGTTATATAGAGGGTACATACAGAGTCGTCGATGCAGAAGCAGAAGAGGCTTCGGTGGAGGAATTGCAGGCAGCAGACCCGGAACAGGTCATCCTTCGGTGGAAACTTCTTGAATTATTATCAGAATGAAGCTAGAATGTAACAAGATAGATTGAGAGGTATCTTGTATGAACAGTAAATATGCACCGATTGGTGCTTTTGATTCAGGAGTTGGCGGATTGACTGTTGTAAAGGAAATCATGAGACAACTTCCAAATGAAAGAGTTGTGTATTTTGGAGACACTGCGAGAGTTCCATATGGAAATAAGTCAGAAGACACCATTACAAAATATACGAAGCAGATTATTAGATTTCTTCGTACTTATAATGTAAAAGCACTTGTAGTCGCATGTAATACGATCAGTGCTTGCGCACTTGAGGAAGTAGAGAAGGAACTGGACATCCCAATTATCGGTGTGCTCAAGCCCGGTTCCAAGATTGCAGCAGAGAAGACCGTCAATGGACACATTGGAGTCATAGCAACAGAAAGTACGATACATAGTGGGATGTATGAGAAATTCATTAAGCAGATCAATCAGGAAACTGAGGTTTATACAAAAGCCTGCCCTCTATTCGTGCCATTGGTAGAAGAAGGTCTGTGGGAAGATTCTGTTACCTATGAGATTGCAAGACGCTATCTGCAGGAACTGATGGATCAGAATATAGACACCCTGATTTTAGGCTGCACACATTATCCGATGCTTAAAAAAACCATTGGTGAGGTAGTGGGTGACAAGGTTACACTTGTGAATCCGGCTTATGAGACGGCCAGAGAACTCAAAGAATTATTGGAAAATAACGGACTTTTAAATATAGCAGCGACAGAGGATTATGAGGTAAATTATAAATTTTTTGTAAGTGATGTGGCTGAAAGATTTCAGAAATTTGCCAACTCTATTCTTTCAGATATTGTATTTAAGACAGATACACCATTTACAACAACAAGGGTCAATATTGAAAACTATTGATTACAGATGGGATAAAATATGAAAAAAGATGTATTAATATCAGTAAAGGGTCTTCAGTTCGGAAATGACGTTGATGAGGATATGGTCGAGATCATTACGAACGGAAGCTATTATAAAAAGAATAATAAGCATTACCTGATGTATGATGAAATTACAGAAGGTTTTGAAGGAGCAACAAAGAATGTGGTGAAGTTCGATGGCTCTACTTTAGATTTGACCAAGAGTGGTATCACAAATGTACATATGATTTTTGAAGAGAATAAGAAAAATATCACAAATTATATTACACCATATGGAAATATACTGATCGGGATTGATGCACAGAAGGTAGATGTAGCAGAAACAGATGAAAACATCTGTATCAACATTGATTATGCGCTGGAGGTCAATTATGAATTTCTGGCAAACTGCAAGATTAAGATGGATATTACAGCAAAGGACGGAACGGAATTTACATTACATTAGAGAAATGAAGGAGGAACCATCATGAAGGTAAGAAAGGCAATTATCCCCGCAGCGGGACTCGGAACCAGATTCCTGCCTGCAACCAAGGCACAGCCAAAGGAAATGCTTGCAATTGTGGATAAACCAACAATACAGTATATCATTGAAGAAGCAGTTGCATCCGGCATACAGGACATCATTATTGTAACAGGACGTAATAAACGTTCCATAGAGGATCATTTTGACCGTTCCATAGAACTGGAACTGGAGCTGGAGAAGAACAATAAGACGGAAATGCTGGATATGGTTCGTTCTATATCGGAAATGGCGAATATCCATTATATCCGTCAGAAGGAACCCCGTGGACTTGGACATGCTGTATTGACTGCAAGACATTTTATTGGAAACGAGCCGTTTGCGGTACTGCTAGGCGACGATGTCGTAGTGGCGAAGCAGCCCTGTCTCAGCCAGATGATAGATGTTTATAATGAATACAGAACCTCTGTGATCGGTGTACAGAAGGTCGCACATGAGGTGGTTAACAAGTATGGAATTGTGGACTGTAAGGCAATTGATTCCAGAGTTTATAAGGTAAGAGACCTTGTGGAAAAGCCGAAGGTTGAGGATGCACCTTCTGACATTGCGATTCTCGGAAGATATATTCTGACTCCGACAATCTTTCAGTATCTTGAGACACAGGATGAGGGAGCAGGCGGTGAGATTCAACTGACAGATGCACTGCGCAGGATGGCAAAGGAAGAAGCAATGTATGTGTATGATTTCAAGGGCCACCGCTATGATGTAGGAACGAAGGAAGGTTTCCTGCAGGCAAATATCGAGTTTTCGCTCAGAAATCCGGAAACAAAGGACAGTATGATGGAATATATCAAGGCTTTAAACGAAAATATGGATGACATGCTGGCATATGACTGAGCCTGCATCAGTTCTTTAAGACAAGAAAAACGACCGATAAACAAAATTCGGTCGTTTTTCTTTGATCACAAATGAAAGCATGAATTATTTAATTGGTTTAGCACCTGCTTTTTCCTGTAATTTCTCTACGCTGCGTTTGAAAAAGCTTTTTTTCTTTGCTTCGACCTTAACGGTTCCGCGAAGACCCTTGACCTCTGTAATATAGATACCGCTTACAACGGCTTTTACTTCCTTTTTGACCGGTACGGAATCAAAGATTTTCTCATCACAGACAAGAGTCATCATCTGCGGACCAACCTTTGCTTTGACAATCGGCATTTTGGAACCGCGCAGCAGCTTAGGTGTCTGTTCGATCACAACGGCTGGAAGTCCGGATTCTTTCAGCTTCATACGTTTCTTATCAATGATGAGCATGGATACAGTCTGCTTGGCTGCATCAATCTGTTCCTGCTGTTCGGCCTGTCTCTTTTGGGCTTTCTTTCCGAGAAAGTAAAGTACGACGGCCACTACAACCAGAAAAATCAATATGGCGAGTAAGATGATTGTTACGTTTGACATGAAATACCTCCTATGATCAACCGGTATCTGAGATACCGACATTCTTGCATGTAGTATTGTAGCATTGTTTGTGCCAAAGTGCAAGAAAAAGGACTTTTCTTATTTGCCACAATGTGTTATAACTGATATGTTAGCGGTTTTTATAGGATTGCAAGTATATTGTATGAAATAAGAGAGGAATATGTTATGAAAAAGAGAGTAGCAGTAATTGGAATGATGGCTGGGATCATGGCCTTTGCGGTAGGATGTTCTTCATCCGTGAATCCTGATAAGTATGTAACACTTGGCCAGTATAAGGGGCTTGAGGTCGCAAAGCAGACCGTCGAGGTTACGGAGGAAGAAGTTGAGAATGAAATCCAGTATATGCTGGAGCAGCAGTCTACGACAGAGGATGTTAAAGATAGAACTAAGGTAGAGGACGGAGATATCGTCAATATTGACTATGAAGGCAAGCAGGACGGAGTTGCTTTTGAAGGCGGCACTGCAGATGCATTTGATTTGACTATTGGCTCAGGAACATTTATTCCGGGCTTTGAGGATGGGATCATCGGTAAAGAGGTTGGAGATACATTTGATTTGGATTTGACCTTTCCGGAAACCTACAGCAACAATCCTGATTTGGCAGGTAAGGCAGTTGTTTTCACAGTTACAATCAACGGAATCAAGAAAATGGTTGTTCCGGAGCTGGATGATGCATTTGTGAAGTCCCTGTCTGCAGATGTCAGTACAGTGGCAGAGTTCAGGGACAAGCTGAAAGATGAGATTCTTAAAAGCAAAGAAGAATCTGCGGAAACAAAGTTAACTGAGGATTTGTGGAATCAGGTGATTACAGGCGCAACAGTCAGTGATGACATTCCTGCAGACCTGATTGAAGAAAAGACACAGACGATGTATGACAATGCAAAGAAATATGCAGAAAGCTTTAACATGGACTTCTCAACCTTCCTGACACAGTATATGGGACTGACGGAAGATGGATTTGCAGATGAAGCAAGCAAGTATGCATTGGATGCTGCGAAAGAAACCTTGATCCTGAATGCGATTGCAAAGGCCGAGAAGCTGGAACTGACAAAGGATGAGATTGCAGCAGCAATTACAGAATATACAACGCTTTATGGTTATGAGACAGAGGATGCTTTTAAGGCAGAGAATGATATGACAGCGTTTGAGGAGCATGTATTGAAGACAAAGGTTGAAAACTTCTTAAAAGAAAATGCTGTTATTTCCGAGGGTGCAGCAGCACCGGCAGCAGATGCAGCACCGGCAGAGGATGCAGCACCGACAGAGGGAACAGCCGAAGAAGCACCAGCAGAAGATGCAGCTGCAGAGAAAACTGCAGAATAGAGAAACAAAGTGGGGACAAATAAAGATGGAACTAGTATCAATCAGGGAATTATACAGAGAGCAGAAAAAATATATCAATACAGAAATCCGAATCGGCGGCTGGGTTAGAAATATCAGAGATTCCAAAACCTTTGGATTTATTGTAGTCAATGACGGTACTTTTTTTGAACCGTTGCAGGTTGTATATCACGACGGGTTAGAGAACTTTGGAGAAATTTCAAAGCTGAATGTCGGCGCGGCCATCATTGTAAAGGGAACCTTGGTCGCAACACCGGAAGCAAAACAGCCCTTTGAGATTCAGGCAACGGAGGTTGCAGTAGAGGGTGCATCCACACCGGATTATCCGCTTCAGAAGAAGAGACATTCCTTTGAATATCTGCGTACAGTTTCACATCTGCGCGCAAGAACGAATACCTTTCAGGCAGTATTTCGTGTTCGTTCCTTAATTGCCTATGCGATTCATAAGTTCTTTCAGGAGAGGGAATTTGTATATGTGCATACGCCCTTGATCACAGGCAGTGACTGTGAGGGTGCCGGAGAAATGTTCCGTGTCACGACACTGGATATGGAGAATCTTCCGAAAAATCCGGACGGCAGTGTTGATTATTCACAGGATTTCTTTAATAAAGAAACAAGTCTGACGGTCAGTGGTCAGTTAAACGGTGAGACTTATGCAATGGCATTTAAAAATATCTATACCTTTGGACCGACCTTCAGAGCAGAAAACTCTAATACGACAAGACATGCAGCAGAGTTTTGGATGATCGAGCCGGAAATGGCATTTGCGGATCTGCAGGACGATATGATTCTTGCAGAGAGCATGATCAAGCATATTATTCGCTATGTAATGGAAAATGCTCCAGAAGAGATGGAGTTTTTCAACCAGTTTGTGGACAAGGGTCTGATTGAGCGTCTGAAGCATGTAGTGGCATCCGATTTTGCACATGTGACCTATACAGAAGCCATAGAGATTTTGGAGAAACACAACGACAGATTTGATTATAAGGTATCTTGGGGCTGTGATCTGCAGACAGAGCATGAGCGTTATCTGACAGAGGAAGAATTTAAGAGACCGGTATTTGTAACGGATTATCCGAAGGAAATTAAAGCATTCTATATGAAGCTGAACGAGGACGGAAAGACTGTTGCAGCCATGGACTGTCTGGTACCGGGCATCGGAGAGATCATAGGCGGCTCTCAAAGAGAGGATGACTATGATAAGCTGGTAGCCAGAATGGACGAGTTGGGACTGAAGAAAGAGGATTATGAGTTTTATCTGGATCTTCGTAAATATGGTTCCACAAGACATGCAGGATTTGGTTTGGGATTTGAAAGATGTGTCATGTATTTGACTGGTATGGCTAATATCCGTGATGTCATTCCATTCCCGAGAACAGTGAATAACTGTGAATTGTAAGTTTATCACAGAGACAGATTGTAGTTTAGCCACAGCAATCTGTCTCTTTTTTTACTTTTAAAAATCATATTTTTTGACAAGATAGGTTGCAGTTTGTCGATTTTTCATGTATAATTATTTTGGGTTTACATAATTTCCAATTATTGAGGAAGAGGGTCCTCAAAAGGGTGAGTATGAATGAATAAAAGGGTGATTTGCGTAATTCTTGCAATCGTATTATGCGCATCAACAGTGACACCCGCATGGGCTGTCACGTCTTCCGAGTTGAAAAAGCAGAAGGAAGAAGCCGAAAAGGAATTAAATTCCCTGAATAACAACATATCAAGTATAGAAGATAATAAGGATGCAGCAGCTGAGGAACTGGAACAATTGGACACTCAGTTGGTGGATCTGCTTTCGACCGTTGAAATACTGGAGCATGATATTCAAAATAAAGAAGTGGAGATTGCTGATGCCACAACCGCCTATGAAGCCGCCAAGGCAAAAGAGGAGACACAGTATACAGCAATGAAACGCCGTATCAAATTCATGTATGAAAAAGGTGAGACAGGCTATCTGCAGCTGCTCATTGAATCACAGAGCATCACCGATCTGGTCAATAAGGCAGACTATATCGAACAATTGTATGAGTATGACAGAACACTTTTGATCCAATACCAGGAAACAAAGAAAGAGGTATTGGCACTGAAGGAAGAGTTAGTCAGTGAGAAATCAGAGATGGTCGAACTGGAGGCTGATTTATCAGAGCAGCAAAAAGAGCTGCAGAGCATGATTGATGAAAAAGAGGCTACGGTTGAGAATTTTAATGCACAGTTGGCAACAGCCAAGAAACAGGCAAGTGCCTATTCCGCAACCATTAAGGCACAGACAACCGAGATCAAGCGGTTGGAAGCAGAAGAAGCTGCCAGAAAAAAAGCAGCCGAGGAGGCAGCCAAGAAGAAGGCCGCTGAAGAAGCGGCAGCCAGAAAGCAGGCTGAGGCAAATTCAAATCAATCCTCCGGCGGAAACTCCGGCAGCTCCGCGAATTCCGGACAGTCCTCAGAGACATCTTCATCCAACTCCGGAGGAGGCAGCTCTGCAGGCAGTGGAAAAGGTCAGGAGATTGCCAACTATGCATGTCAGTTTGTCGGAAATCCGTATGTTGCAGGAGGGACAAGTCTGACCAACGGAGCAGACTGTTCAGGATTTACATGGGCCGTATACCAAAACTTTGGAATCAGTCTGCCGCGTAGCTCCTATGCGCAGGCATCCGGCGGCTCCGAGGTCGGTTATTCGGATATGCAGCCCGGAGATATTATTTATTACGGCGGACATGTTGGAATTTATGTTGGTAACGGAACGATTGTACATGCGAGTACGCAGGCGACCGGAATCAAATACACCTCGGCGACCTATCGTTCTATCATTACGATCAGAAGATATTATTAGTTGATGAATATTAATAATTATTTATATTTTTCCTCTTTTTATTTAATTATTGTCCTGTAAGATGAGTATTGTCGACAGATCAAATC
>CAZABT010000022.1:0-32280 GCA_964483395.1 uncultured Lachnospiraceae bacterium | reverse complement strand
CAGATGGCTATCCTAATTTCCAAACCCCCGTCGAAACCGGTACAAGCCCGAATATGCGACCCGAAATACTTTTCTGCTGCAATATCATAATCGCTTCATTGCTTCCGGTCGTGCAAACGCGGTACACGGTTTTTATACGATTACAGTATATCTGATTTCTGTCATAAAATCAATAAACTGCCGGTTAAATCTTTGTGAATCTTCATTACAAAAGGATTACAGATTCTTTACCTTGAAATCCTTTTCCGCCTCTCTGCGCTGATCCTTTTTGGCAATATCCTGCCGTTTATCATAGAGCTTCTTTCCCTTTGCAAGTCCAATCTCGACCTTCACAAGGCGCCCCTTAAAATAGACCTGCAGCGGAGCAATTGTATATCCCTGCTGTGCAATTTTTCCCAACAGCTTATTGATCTCACTCTTATGCAGCAGCAGCTTTCTCGTCCGCAGCGGATCTTTGTTGAAAATATTGCCCTTTTCATATGGACTGATATGCATTCCATAGATGTATACCTCTCCCCTGTCGATTCTGACAAAGGCTTCCTTAATACTGCATTTGCCTGTACGCAGTGACTTGACCTCCGTCCCACTGAGAGAAATACCGGCCTCATACTTATCCTCTATGAAATAATCAAAATATGCTTTTTTATTATTTGCCACCAGTTTAATGCTGTCCTTGCCCATCTCTCCTACCTCCCTCGGACATCTGTCATCTACTGCTCACCGTCTGTCAGACCGGAATCCTGATTTTCCTCCGCAATGATGAAATCAATCGTCCGATTATCTTTATCGGTTCCGTTCACGGTAACCTTAATCTTTTCGCCAAGCTTGTACCGTTTGTGGGTTGCTTCTCCTATCATCTCGTAGGAGTTCTCATCATATCTGTAGTAATCACCTGTAAGTCTCGAAACATGCACCAGCCCCTCTATGGTATTTGGTAATTCCACATAGATGCCCCAGCCTGTAATACCGGAAATAACACCTTCATAGGTCTCACCGATGCGGCTTTCCATATATTCCACCTTCTTGAGTTTCTCTGTCTCACGTTCGGCTTCGTCAGCTCTGCGTTCCGTTTCACTGGAATGCTTGGCCACCTCCGGCAATAGTTTCTCATAATGCTCAATACGTTTGTCCTTCAGTTTGCCTCGCAGATTCTCCTTTATGATTCTGTGAATCTGCAAATCCGGATAACGTCTGATCGGCGAAGTAAAGTGACAGTAATACTTGCATGCCAGTCCAAAATGTCCTGTACCGACTGTTGCATATTTAGCACGTTTCATGGAACGCAGTGTCAGCCTGCTGATCAGTGCTTCTTCAGGTGTATCCTCCACAGTTTCCAATAATTTTTGCAGCTCCTTTGGATGGATTTCTTCATTCTTAATCTTGAGCCCATATCCAAAATTGCGAATGAACACTGCCAGCTTCTGTATCTTTTCTGAGTCCGGATTTTCATGGCATCTGTACACAAACGGCACCTCCAGCCAGTAATAATCCTGTGCCACTGTCTCATTAGCAATCAGCATGAACTCCTCAATCATACGCGTAGCCACATTACGCTCATAGGGCTTGATTTCGATTGGATGACCGGCCTGATCCAAAATCATTTTCGTTTCTGGAAAATCAAAGTCAATCGAGCCTCTCTTCTTCCGCTTATCTCTCAGTATGGCCGCTAGCTGCTCCATCTCATGAAACATCGGCACCAATGCCTTATATTGTTCAATCTGTTTCTCATCATGAAGCGCCAGTATTGCATTCACCGCAGTATAACTCATGCGGCGGTCTACCTTGATGACTGTTTCGGCAATCTTATGATCAACGACCTTGCCAGTCACATCAATCGTCATAATACAGCTAAGTGCAAGCCTATCTTCCCCTGCATTGAGAGAGCAAATACCATTGGACAGCTTATGCGGCAGCATCGGAATGACTCTGTCAACAAGATATACGCTCGTGCCACGCTCCAGCGCTTCCTTATCCAGCGCACTCTTCTCCTGCACGTAATTTGTCACATCTGCAATATGCACACCGAGTTCGTAACATTCTCCCACACGGGTCACACTGACGGCGTCGTCCAGATCCTTTGCATCCTCACCATCTATCGTGACCATGCAGACATCTCGCAAATCCAGTCTGCCTGCCATATCTGCCTCTGATACTTCATTTGATACATTCTCTACCTGATGCATGATCTTGTCTGAAAATTCCACCGGCAAATCATAATTTTTTACAATCGACATGATATCGACCCCCGGATCATTGGCATGACCGATAATTTCAATGATCTTCCCTTCCGGGCTTTTCTTCTTGGAGCCGTAATCCGTAATCTCTACAACAACCTTATGTCCGTCTACCGCACCCATAGATGCTTCCACTGGAATAAAAATATCTTCCATAAATCTCTGATTATCCGGAATCACAAAACCGTAGTTCTGCTTCGATTTCTCGTATCTGCCGACCAGCTTGTTGGTTGCCCGCTCTACGACCTTTAGTATGGTTGCCTCCTGACGCTTACCACGTCTGCCGGATACCAGTGCCACTTCAACCGTATCGCCGTGCATAGCCCCATGCACTTCCTTTTCAGGAATAAACAAATCCTCTTCTCTGCCCTCCACCTCAACAAAGCCGAAGCCATGCTGATTGGACACAAAAATGCCAGTCACATTGGCAGCTTCTGCAACAGAATACTTTCCTTTTTTAGAAATCTGTATCTTCCCCTGTTCCAGCAAAGCTTCCAAAATCTCTTTCAGTGCTTCTCTGTCTTTCTTTTTCACCTGCAATAAAATTGCAAGTTCCTTCTCCTTCATTGGTGTATATAATTCACTCTGCATGAAGTCTAAAACTATTTTTTCTTTTTCTTTCTTTTTGTTTCCCAAATTCTTCTCCTACTATATTCTTCTGCTATCATCACTCGCCACCCCGTCCGCTGCTTAAATCGAGGGCTTAACACTTCAGCTTTTCTTCCTGCTCAACATTGCCTTTCTTCTGCTTGACATCTCTGCCTTTGCTTCTGCTTCTGCTTGACATCTCTGCCTTTCTTCCTCTTGACATCTCTGTCTTTGCTTCTGCTTGATATCTCTGCCTTTGCTTCTGCTTGACATCTCTGCTTTTGCTTCTGCTTGACATCAATTCTACATAATCAACATTCAAAACTTTAGAGAAAAAAACACTCTTGATTTATCCAAGAGTGTTTGTCGTCTTCTAAAATCTATTCAGGTTCAGCACAATGGCCAATACCATAAATCCGATTGCAAGATATCTGGTAACCTTGACAAGTGCGCCCTCCATGGAACGTCCCTTGTTTTTGCCCCAGTAAGTCTCAGCTGCTCCGCTGATGGCTCCAAGTCCCGCCGATTTACCTTCTTGAAGTAATACGATTGCGGACAATGCAACCGACACAATGATAAACACTATTGTTAAAATGAGTCTTAAAGTTCCCACTTTTACACCTCCTAAGTCTGTCTCACGCGAAATTTAGTGTAACATACTTATTATTTATTTTCAACCACTTTTTTCAAGTTGTACCAAAGCCTTTTTTCAAGTTGTACCAAATTCGTGCCAAATTCTTATGAACCATTTGTACTAAGTTCACACGACAAGCGTCTGTCAAGTCATCTACCACCACTTCACCATATTCCTTAGCGCTGCTTTTCCATGTTCCAGATTTCCATTCTTTTGTGCCTTACTTCAAGCTCATAGTCTATCATTCCTCAAACTTCTCCCCTCAAGTCTTTTCCCACCTAAAACTCAATATTGCGTGTGCAAGGAGGGGGCGACAAATATTTCCCCCTCCCAGAGCTCAATATTGCTTGCTAAGAGGGGGCTTTCTGCAAATGTTTCCCCTCCCAGAACTCAATATTGCTTGCTAAGAGGGGGCTTTCTGCAAATGTTTCCCCTCCCAAAGCTCAATATTGCTTGCTAAGAGGGGGCACACTGCAAATGTTTCCCCTCCCAGAACTCAATATTGCTTGCTAAGAGGGGGCACGCTGCAAATGTTTCCCCTCCCAAAGCTTAATTTTGCTCGCTAAGAGGGGGCTTTCTGCAAATGTTTCCCCTCCCAGAGTTCAATATTGCTTGCTAAGAGGGGGCACGCTGCAAATGTTTCCCCTCCCAAAGCTTAATTTTGCTCGCTAAGAGGGGGCTTTCTGCAAATGTTTCCCCTCCCAGAACTCAATATTGCTTGCTAAGAGGGGGCTTTCTGCAAATGTTTCCCCTCCCAAAGCTCAATATTGCTTGCTAAGAGGGGGCACACTGCAAATGTTTCCCCTCCCAGAACTCAATATTGCTTGCTAAGAGGGGGCACGCTGCAAATGTTTCCCCTCCCAGAGTTCAATATTGCTTGCTAAGAGGGGGCTAGAATGGTTTTTCGCAAAATATCAATTATGCTTCTTCTATTTATGTTATGTTTTCAGATGATTACTATCCTTATTCGACTGTCTGCAAAAAGCTTGTGACTGCATACAGGGTCTGACCATCATAGGAAATTCTGGACCAGCCGTTGCTGCCGAGTCCTGTGCGTGTAACTGTATCTCCGTGCTTGATCAGCGCATAGACTTGCCCTGTCTCAGTGCTCGGATAGGTGCGTAGATTGGTCTCCACCTTTGCAGTTACAAGTTCATTTACGGGACTATATAAAGAATCGGCCGTCTTATCTACCGCGGTACCTGTCGTTCCTGTACCGGTTGCGGCTGTGCCTGCATTTGTGGTTGCGGCTGCACCTGCGTTTGTTGTTGCCACTGCAACGGCTGCGCCTGCGTTTGCTGCCGTGGCGGCATAATTGGGATCATTGGTCAAATAACTGTTCACTGCATAGAGCTTCTGCCCGTTGTAGATAATACGAGCCCAGCCGTTATTGCCGATTCCGGTTCTGTTGGCCGTATCGCCATAGACCAGTTTTGCAACAATGGTACTGCTGTCTGCGGAACTTGGTACAGAACGAAGATTCGTTTCACTTTTAGCTGTCACGGTATCATTTACCTCGGTAAAGGTAATTCCGACCTCCGGGTCAGCTTCTACCATTTCATAGGGTGTTGTATCTTTGGCAGCTGCCTCTTGTGAATATCCAAAATAAGCCACATTCACATCCACGCCCTTCTTGATGCCCGCGATCGCACCCACATTCGTATACTGCCACATGTCATAGCTTCCGGTATAGCTCGGCTCCGATGTCACCGGAAACGGCGGATCTGGATATTGTGAAACCCATATTTTATATTTTGAGCTCAGCGAAGTCGTATTCCAGTCGGTGTCATCCTGCAACTCGTTGCGGGCCGCATAGAACATCGGAGTATATCCCTTTGAAGCTACATAATCAAGGAACTTGGCAGCACAATTGCTTCTGGTTGTCTTATCAAGTCCATATTGTCTTGAATCAGCTGATTTGAAGCCTTCACAATTATAAACCACCGGATATGTAATCTTATACTGGGCAATATAATTGGTCACCCAGGCTGCCTCCTCCTGTGCTTCCTGCTCATTTACGGCAGTGGAAAAGAAGTATGCTCCAAGCTTGATGCCTGCTGCTTCTGCCTGCTGCAAATTGTATTTCGCACACGGATCTTCATATATAATACCAGTCGTTTGTGTACGATATCCGACTCTGATGATAGCAAATTGCACTCCCGATGCTGCCACCTGCGACCAATCAATCGTTCCCTGATACTTTGCCACATCAATTCCGATGCTCATTGCGTCAGTTTCAAACTGACTGTTGGCAAGTGCCTCCGCAACATTCACGGATTCCCCATCCTCGGACTTTGCTCCGGGATCTTCAGCATCATCCATTGCTGCCACATCGGCAGCCACAACCTCAATTTCCGGAAGCTGTACAGGCTCCGTCACAGTTGGAGAGGGCGTAGTTTCCTCCTGTGTCATCTCCACAACCGGTATTTCTTCCGGCTCTGTGTCCGCTGTTTTATTCTGTCTGATTACATTCATGACAATGGCAATGCCGACTGCAAAAATTGCAACCGGCAAGCCAATGCTGATTCCCAGCATAATTCTTCTTTTTCTTTTTCTTGATCTTTTACTCATTATTTCCTATGCCTGTCTGACCTTTAACGTTATTTCTTATATTCGTTCAATTCTATACTAAACGTTGACGCTATTTCTTATCTCTGTACGATTTCTGATTGCTTTTTCAATCAGTCAAACAGCTTGATTTCCTTTCTCGTCATATCATTTACAATGCTCTCCAGGTGATCCAGTGCCGCAACCATCTGTCCGGAAAGCTGCTCTGTCTTTTTGTACAGTCCAACCGCCTTATCCCGATCATTGTTTCTGATGGCCCTTATGATTTCATCGCCCGAACTATGTACCTGATGATGCAGGGCATCGATCTTGCTCCATTCCTCCCGCAGCATTGGATGCTCTACCCGCAGTGCATGATAAAAATGTCCAAACGCACACTTTTTGGAATTGGTTTGAATCGCACCCAGATTCATCGCATCCACCATGCCCTTCAGCTTTGCTGTCCAAGCCTTGTGGGCGCTCTTTGCCTTTTCCAGAATTTCTTTCAGTTCCTCATTGCTCATTGCATTCTCGCCTGCATTCAAGCCGCCAAACATGCCTGTAACAACATCCGACATCTGCTCATCAATGGCGGCAATTCCGCGTGCATACTCAGAGCTGGTCGTTGCATCCTGATATACCTCTTGCGTCATTTCACTTAACCTTTGAGAATCATTTGCAGACTCCTCTAATGCCGCATTGACCTCTACGGCTGCTTTACTCAATTCCTGCATGGAATCATTGATTGCAGTGATATTCTGCACAACATCTCCCATGATATTAATATTCTCGGATACGGTTGACGCCACGCTGTCGATCTTCCCGCTCATCTGATTGGTGGATTCCAGTGTACGCACTACACTTGCCTTACCTTCCTCGGCTGCAACATGAATATCCTTCACAAATACACGCATACCCTCCAGATTTTCCTTCGTATTGTCTGCCAGTGTGCGCACCTCATCTGCAACTACCGAAAAGCCCTTGCCCTGCTCGCCTGCTCTTGCTGCCTCAATTGCTGCATTGAGTGCCAAAAGGTTGGTCTGATTGGCGATGCTCTGTACGCTTTCCACAATCTTCTCGACCTCCGTCGCCAGATTCGCCAACTGAACAATCTTATCATTCATAATCTTGGTATCTGTTACAACATCCTCTTTCAAACTGCTTGCTTCTGCCAGCAGCAGCTTACTTGTATCATTCTTGCCCGTAATCGTCTCAGACTGCTCCGTCAGGCTTTCCAATGCACTTGTTGTCTCCTCAAGATGATCCTTGACATTGGTCAGGGTCGCTGAAGTCTCCTCAACAAGTGCCAGATTGGCTTCACTCACGCTTGCCATCTGTTCCGCATATTCTTTTAATTTTTCCGATATATGAGTCATCCCTACATCAAAACTGCTGACGGAACTGACGATATCCAGCAATTCACGTGCCGAGTTTGCAAGTTTCTTCTCATTCTGCTCCAGTCTTGTCATTCTTTCGGAAGTCTCTCGATAGATCGTATCCTTATCTTTCTTTCCAAATGCCATACAGGTTACCTCCTCATTTGCCGGGACATTTTCCTCATAAATCATGAAAATATCTGATATAATGTTATGTTTCCGGGAACGCTCCTCTTTGTCCGTAGCAAAAAGGATACCCTTGATGCTATTATACACTCATTCCAGATAAATCACAATGAAGAAAGTGTGCTTTTCATTTTTTCATTTTTTATTGTAGAAATCCATATATTATGGTACTTTATTATTATTGATTTATACATTTCTTGGAGAGAGAGGAATAAAATATGCTAGACAACGTTTTTGAATCTATTAATCGTGTCCTGAACATCATTGATGATAAGGTGTGGGGCATCCCTCTGATCGTTCTGATCATGGCAGTCGGTATTTTCCTGACCATTCGCCTTAGGGGCTTACAGATTACCAGACTTCCCCGCGCCATCCGCTATATCGCTGCAAATGACAACAGTGGCAAGCATGGTGAGGTTTCCAGTATTGGTGCCCTGTGTACAGCTTTATCCGCCACCATCGGAACCGGTAATATTGTCGGCGTTGCAACTGCCATCGTAGCCGGAGGCCCCGGTGCATTGTTTTGGATGTGGTTGGCCGCACTGTTCGGAACCGCAACAAAGTTTGCAGAATGTATGCTGGCTGTACATTACAGACAAGTGGCTGAGGATGGTCATATCATTGGCGGCCCGTTTTACTACATTGAAAAGGGAATGGGAAAGAACTGGAAATGGCTCGGCAAGCTCTTTGCATTTTTTGGTGTCATTGCCGGACTGCTTGGAATCGGTACCTTTACTCAGGTAAACGGCATCACCAGTGCTGTCAACAATTTCTTTGATCCAAGCAACACCTGGACCATCGAAATCCTTGGTCATCCCTATTCTTGGACCGTTGTGATTGCCGGCATCATACTGACATTCTGTGTAGGTCTTGTAGTCATCGGCGGTATCAAACGTATTTCCAAGGTAGCTGAGGTTGTTGTACCTTTCATGGCAATTCTCTATGTTGCTGCCGCATTGATCATCTTAATCTGCAACTATACAAAGATTCCGGCTGCCATAGCAGAGGTTGTAGAAAGCGCATTCGGTCTGCGTGCTGCTGCAGGTGGCGCTCTCGGTGCTGTTTTGGTTGCAATGCAGAAGGGTGTTGCCCGCGGTATTTTCTCAAATGAAGCCGGACTCGGAAGTGCACCTATTGCTGCAGCTGCTGCAAAATCAGATGAAGCAGTCCGTCAGGGTCTGATTTCCATGATGGGAACTATCATTGATACAGTCATCATCTGTACTATGACAGGACTTTCCATTGTCATTACAGGTACATGGAATATCGGTCTCGAGGGTGTTGCTGTTACCTCTAAAGCATTTGAGTTAGGACTTCCATTCTCCTCCACTGTTGCTGCCTTTATATTGATGGTTTGTCTTGTATTTTTCGCATTTACAACCATTTTGGGCTGGGATTATTACAGTGAAAAATGCCTGGAATATCTGACTAACGGAAATACACGTGCTGTCAAGGGCTATCGCTGGCTGTACATACTTGCTGTTTTCATTGGACCCTTCATGACAGTCTCTGCCGTATGGACAATTGCAGATATATTTAACGGACTGATGGCGATACCAAACCTGATTGCTCTGCTCGTCCTGAACGGCGTAGTTGTCGCTGAAACAAGGTCTTATTTCAAAAGATTTCCGAACGGGCCCGAAAGAAAATAAGGTACATATCGGATTCATACTTCATCAATAAAATAATCAGCCGCAGCAAGTTATCCGCTGTGGCTGATTATTTTATTCTCCTAAAAAGATACCTGTGGAAAGAAAGCATTACAAACCATACTCAAACAACTGCTTATAACGTCCGTTCAAGGTCAGTAGTTCCTGATGCGTGCCTTCTTCTGCAACACGTCCCTTTTCCAATACGATAATCCTGTCGCAGTTTTCAATGGTTGAAAGCCTATGGGCAATGATCACACCGGTTCTTCCCTCCAGCAGATGATCAAGCGCCTCCTGTACCTCCTGCTCAGATTTGGAATCCAATGCCGAAGTCGCCTCATCCAAAAGGATGATCGGCGCATTCTTCAAGAAAGCTCTTGCAATGGCAATTCTCTGTTTTTGTCCGCCGGACAGCTTCGAGCCACGTTCCCCAACCTCTGTATACATTCCATTGGGCAGAGTCTTGATAAAATCCGTCAGGAAAGCATCCTCCAGAGCCCTTTCAATTTCATCCTGCGTTGCATCAGGTCGTCCCATTTTGACATTTTCATAAATGGTCGTATCAAACAAATAGCAATCCTGCGGAACATAAGAAAAAAAGGAACGCATTGTGTGTACACTGTACTCTGTGCTGCTGTTTCCAAAAATACGGATGTCACCGCCGGATTTATTTGCAAATTCCAAAAGCAGCTTATACATCGTAGATTTTCCGCCGCCGCTGCCGCCGACAATGGCTAGCTTTTCCCCCTGCCTGATTTGAATTGAAAAGTCTTCAAATATTTCCTGCCCTTCCTCATACGCAAAGCTGATATGCTCCATTTCAACCGCATACGGAGACTTCCAATCAGCCTGTGCAAGATTCTGTCTCTCTATCTCCGGCTCCGCATCCAAAAATGCAAACAGGCGGTCTGCACCTACAATGTACCTTTGCAATCCGGCATATTTCTGACCAAGCTCACTCACTTGTGCGCTCATATGCATCTGCAGCGATGCAATAAAAATAACCGTCGGAATGTCTACCATTCCCCGATAAGACAGATAAAATCCAATGGCTGTGACTCCGGCAAAGGACAGAAAACTCTGAAAGTCCATAAAGAGGAACAGGATTGATTTACGTCGAATCAGTGATACATTATAGCGGTAGATGTCCTCTGTTTTTTCTTCATACTGCTCCTGCAGCATAAGATCAAGTCCATACATTCTGGATACCATCGTTCCAGACAGAGAATTGATGATTCCCTGTGCGGCCTCTCCGGTTGCCGTCTTGACCTGATGCTCCTTCTTTTGCAAGGGCTTCATACAAAGCTGGATCATGAGTATTCCCAGAAAACTGAACAAAAGTGAAAGAACTCCCAGCAGTGGATTTGCTGCAATCACAATGATTCCGACAGCAACAATCATAAGCACCAAAGCAAACGGATTGTCCTGTCCGACTCCCGGATATGCCACAAGCTGTATGGCCGAATCAAAATCCGAGGTCAGTCTGCTGACCAGATCTCCTGAGTAGGTTCGTTCAATATAGGAAACAGGAAGCTTCTGTGCCTTATCAAACATATCTTTTTTTATAGCACCTGAAATCAGGGAATACGTCGTATAAATCGCACCAAATGCCATAGGAAATACAACAAAGCCCACAAGTTCAATGACACTCACGCGAAGCAGTGTACTAAAAAGCGAATCAAAGGATTGCTCGACACATACCTCTGAAAAAGCCTGTAAAATGTAAGCATCCATATACGCAAAAAATAATGGGCTGAAGCAACCGATGATAAAGCCTGCATAAAAACGTAGTCTGTACTGCCTGCAATAATTCCACATCCGAAACAATATTCCGGCCGACTGCTTCAGAGAATACGTCCGAGACCTCTTTGGATGACTCATGATTTGCTCCCCCCTATTGCCTGTTTTTCATATAAAGCACGATAGACCCCGCCAAGCTTCATCAATTCTTCATGTGTCCCCTGTTCCACAATTCTGCCATCAGCCAGACAAATGATTCTGTCTATATAGTGCATGGCTGAAAGGCGATGTGCAATCATAATAGTAGTCTTCCCCCTCATCAGCTTCGTAAGTGCTTCCTGTACCTGATGTTCCGACTCTGTGTCCAAGGCGGAGGTCGGTTCATCTAACAGCACCAGGTCTGCATCTTTCAGCAGTGCACGCGCAATGCAGATTCGTTGTCTCTGTCCTCCTGACAGCATCACACCGCGCTCTCCTATCGCAGCCTCGGCATCCAACTGCTCCAAACCGACTGCACGGAGCACCTCTCTTGCTTCTGCTTCGGTTGCACCCTTCTTTCCCAAAAGAACATTGCTCATAATCGTTCCCGGAAAAAGAAATGCATCCTGCCCCACATAGGCAATGTGTTTCCTTAACGCCTTCGTACTCCACTGCTTTCGCTCATGTCCATACAGTTCAATTGCACCCTCCGTCTGCTCATAAAAGCCAGCCAGCAGTTTCATAATTGTGGATTTTCCGGAGCCGGACGCACCTACCAGAGCAATCTGCTCTCCGGGTTTCACGCAGAAATCAACGCTGTGCAGAATCTCAACCTCACGGCTGTAGCCAAAATGAACCTGTTTAAATTCCACTGGAACAGCAGAACCCTTTTCCAGAAAAGTTCCGCCTTCCGGTTCAGTCTCGACATCCCATAATTCAAATACACGATTGGCAATTCCGATTGTATTGTATATATCCCTGACAGCCCATGACATTCCACCGACCGCCTCAAAAGCATTGCCCGCGATCATAATAAAGGAAACCATAGCGCCTAACGTCATTTGACCTTTCAGAACAGAATAGGTTCCCAATGCCGTAATACACAGCGTCGGCAAAAAATTCAGCAGCATTTGCAGCGGAAACAGAACGAATTCCATACGAAAGGATTTCACATTGGCTTCTTCCACTTCCAGTCCATATTTTCTTGATATTTCATGTTCCATTCCAAATGCCTTGGAGATGGACAGTCCACCAAGAAAATCCATAAAAACAGCGCTGACCCTGCCCTCTGCTTCAGAACGTTTTTCACCGAGCTTCGCAATCGGTCTGCCTGAATTCATCTGTAAAAATCCAATCACCGGTATCATACAAAAGCTCATGAGCGACAGCTTCCAATTGACGATGAAACAGATTACCATACATACAAAAAAGCGGATGATATCCGACACTTCCCAGGTCAGGAAACGGCTGACCGCCTCCACCAGTGCATTCAGGTCACCATTGACCCTCGCTATGATGTCTCCCAGCTTATGATTGTCCAGCCATCGCATACTGGCTCTGCTGATATGCTCATAGGTATAAGAACGCATCCTGCGAACGCATGTCTCACTCAGATGATTGATGCGATAGTTGACCTGATAGCCTATGACCAGCTTGACCGCCTGCAGACTGCACAGTCCTACGGACAGACGTATAAATATATCCATCTGCTGACTGCTCACACAATCCAGCATATTTCCGGTGCATAATGAAATTCCTGATTGCAGCACCATAGATACAATCAAAAAGAACACCGCGGTGATAAACCCCGGTATTGCTTCTCTGTTAATCTCTAAAAACCGTTTCAGTACATTCAGATACGGTCTTTCTTTTTTGGCGTTCATAACTTCCCTCAGTCTTTCCACTTACGACATTTGACTATTTTTTTGAAATTCCTTAAGCTCCTGATTAAATTTTTCTGCACTTCTCTGATCATTGACCCACAGTACAGCATTCACCGTCGTATAGACCACAGCTACGGAAATCATAACGAAAATAAATTGAACCGTTTCAAAGAAATGTCCTGCATAGGCATTCACTCCGAATACCAGCAATTCAATCAGACCCAGGTGAAGAAGTTTTCTTCCGGCCGCCTGTCTGACAGTCAATTCCTTTCTGGAATAAGTCACAATTCCAAGCAAGGATGACAGAAACCCAAATAAGGGCGGCGAAAGAAAAGCCTCATAGCCAAACTGTACCTCTGGAAACAGGAGCATGCCCAGCACCGCTTCTAAAACACAGACGCATGCCGTCACGACAAAAAATGACATCATCATATCAAACCACATATCTTTATGCTTCATCATGACCGCCTCCCATTACGATTTTCTTTAATACAGGTGCATACTGTCTGGAAATGATCAGCTTCTCTCCATTTTTAATATGTGCAAGAAAGCGTCCATTCAAAGCAGGGCTGATGCTTTCAAGCTGCATCAGATTGATGACAACAGATTTGGAGCAGCGTACAAAGTGATATGCTCTGTACGCCTCCTCAACCTCATAAAGCCGCAGTTTCAGTTCGTACACCTGATTCACCGTGTATGCGAACAATTTTTCATCTACCGCCTCAAAATAACAGACATCCTCCAATCGAAACCGTTCCAGCCGTTCCCCTGCCATACCTGAAAGTTCAGTCCCTTTGGTCAGGGCATAGGAATAGATTTCCCTGACCTCGGGTGTGATTTCTACACACTCAATGATGACCTGTTCTGCTTTCAGATTGTCAATTTTTCTGACCACTGCCTTCATGCAGAGATTCCTTTCCTGATGTCCACCCGGCGGCTATTTCATCTGCACGTCCTTGCGTCATCACAGATATTCTTTCTGCAGATTCAATTCATCTGCATCCTTTAGATAATAGTTAAAATAATTCAGTACAATCGAATTGATTGTTTCAATCGCAGTTCTTGCATCTACTGTTGCCGTACCGGAGCTTGACGTACCCTGACACAGCAGTTTTGCCAGTATTGGCGATACAAGTGCCAAATCCGTATAGTTCATATGACTGATTCCATTGATGACTACCTCATGAAACTCCTTCGCATGCTCTCCTGTATAGAAATTCACATACTCAACACCCGATGTCTCAGGAAGCGTAACCGCCTGATCATAGATTTCTCTTGAATTGATGTCTAACAGTGGAATCGGATACGGCTCATCATTGTAAACATATGCGCCATCTACGAAGTCAACATATTCACCGAACATTGTGCCCTCCATATCTATAACAGCATCAATGTCGCTGCGTTCTCTGCCAAGTGCTACAGAGGAAGCGCCGCCCATGGAATGTCCAAAGAGACCGATCTTATCTGTATCGATCAGGCTGAAGGGGCTTTCTTCTCCATCCTGTGCCATCGTCAGTATCGTATCTAATACAAAGTTCTCGTCATCGGTACGAAGCTTCATCCATTCACGGCTATTCTCATAGACCCGTTTTTCACCTCCGGGAGTATCCTCTCCATTATCACCATAGACCTGATTGACAAAGTTCATATCTCCGATTGTCACCTTGCCGCTTGTATCCTTTACATACGCCGCATGATATGGATGTGCAATGCTGACTGCCACATATCCGTTTGATGCAAGTTCTGTACAGGTGGACGTATTGCTTTCCAAAACACCGAATGCCCCATGTGAAAAAATGACCAAAGGATAGGTTCCATCTTCCTTAGGATACCATATTTTAATCGTAACTGCACGATTTTCTCCTGTATCCGTAAAGGTCTCAATGCGACTCTCATCCACCCATGTATATTCTGCTGTTGCCACCTCATGCGTTCCGGTAACTGCCGGTTCCTGATACTGCGGCAGTAAAATTGCCACAAAAAGAGCCATTGCATATAGTAAGCTGTTGCCAAGACATTTTAAGATCTGTTTCCATATCCGATATGGCTTTTCCTTTTTGCCGTGCCATACCAGATACCCGATACCTGCCTGTAAAATGATTATGAACAGGAACATGCCATAGCGAAATACACCATCTAATACCCCTGTCAGCAGCAACAATATAATCAATACCGCACTGCCTGCCCGAACAATGACCTTTTCCAAATCATGTCTGTCCTTCGCGATAAATGACCAAATCATAAAAAACAACTCGACTGCGATTGCAATCCCTAGTAATAAAATTCCCATTCTTCTTTCCTCCGTTTCTTGATAGTGCTACCATAGCACGATCCGCACAGACCGCCAATACTTTGGAGGATGAGTTGCATTTTGAATGGATGAGTTGCAGCTTTTCCACATTATTCTGCCTGCTTACGCTATGATTTCCGTTGCCACATACTCCGCAAAACTCCTGTCATGCTCGACGATCAGCATCGTCGGTCGATATTTCAAAATCAACTGCTCAATCTGCATGCGGGAGAAAACATCAATGTAATTGAGCGGCTCATCCCAGACATAAAGATGTGCCTGCTGTAACAGGCTTCCCGCAATCAGTACCTTCTTTTTCTGTCCTTCGGAGTATTCCTCCATACACTTTTCGAACTGCGTCCGTTCAAAATCCAACTGCCTTAAAACCGCTTTAAACAACCGTTCTTCTACTCCACATTGTTCAATGTAATCCTCCAGCCGACCTTTTAAAAATGAAGTATCCTGATTAATATAGGAAATAATCAGACCACTCGCCACCGATAAGGTGCCACCCGTTGTCTGTAATTCGGACGTTGCATTTTCCACTGATGTTTCAAGAGGTTGTTCCAGATTGTGATTCAAGACTGTAATACCTCTTGTACCCAGAATTGCCTTGAGCAATGTCGATTTTCCGCAGCCATTGGCTCCCTGTAAGACCACTCTGTCCCCTCGTATAAGCTTCAAGCCGAAATCCTGCAGAACCATTTTGCATGCAGTCTCATTCGTTTTATAACCGCAGCAATAGTCTCTGCTTTCTATATAAACCTCTTTATGAAAATCAAGCGGCATCAGTTTGAGTTCGACCGGCTGCTCCAAATCCTTTAACAGCTCCATCTTTTCTTCAATGGCAGCGTTTGAACGTCTTTCAAAGCTTTTACTTCTCTTTTGCTGTTTCTTGCTTTTGGCTCCGATATAAGCCCTAGTACCAAGAAAGCGGTCCGGCTCCTTCAGCGGATCAAATCCGATTTTTGTTGCTTCTACCTTATCAGCCCACGCTGCACTGCGTTTGGCTGCCGCTGTCAGCTTGCTGATTTCCTGTTTCAGCTTTTCATTTTCAGCAAGTTCAAAAGCATCTCGCTTCTGCTTATTTTCCCACCATGTACTGAAATTGCCCTTTTCCACTTCAATTGTTTCACGATTCAACACCAGCACATGATCCACGCACTGATCCATGAACCAACGATCATGCGACACAAGGATAAAGCCTTTCTTCGATTTCAGATAATTTACGAGCAGCTCTCGCGTCGGCATATCCAAATGATTTGTCGGCTCATCGATCAGTAAAAATGCCTGTTCCCCCGAGAACAACAATGCCTCCATCACCTTGGTGCGTTCCCCATGGCTAAGCGTTCTGAACGGACGATACAAAAGATCCGCACCTGTCTTTAGCAATTCCAACTCCCGGCATACCTTCCAAAGTTCATACTCAGGCTTCAGTTTCTCCAACAACTCTATCGTGTCAAGTTCCATCCATTTCTCGTTCATTTGATATGGAAAATACTCAAATACAGTGGATGTGCTGATGCTCCCCTGATACTCATATTTCCCCAGCAGCAGTTTCAGAAAGGTCGTCTTTCCTTTTCCGTTTCTACCGATAAAGCCCAATTTCCAATCCGTATCTATCGAAAAAGATACATCTTCAAATATATTGTCATAGCTTCCTTCATAACAAAAGGTCAGCCCGCTCACATTCACTTGTGCCATCGTCAGTCATCTCCATTTCTGGTGTCTGAAAAATACTCTGACATCCACGTAAGTATTTTTCATCAAAAAAGAACCCTATGCCGCCATACGATTCCTGAAGATTCCTGCCTTTTATCATTCTGTAATTCACCGCATTCATAAAACGCGACCGCAATTCATGTGTTTTCATGACTGAAACCTAGTCTGTTCGCAGATTATGACTGCAAATCCTTTGCTTCATGGCACGCCGCATTACATAAAGTACAGATTTTATGGGAATTCCTTTTACTCTTCAATCCATATATGGCAACATCAGAATCATATGCCGTCTTGCCGCATACTATCTTGATCCCGTGTTTTCAGTTACTCATCGTATGGATTACAGTCTCATCGGAACACCCCTTTCTCTCTTAATCTGTCAAATTATATCATATTTCATTTACAGTTGCAACTATTTTTCTGCTATAATTTACCTGCATTTACTGTAGGAATATAATATGCTCCTTGTTCTTTCCAAAGAGATAAGATTGTATCATCTGCTTGAATATCTTGATCTATGATTCCATGTTCTATTCCATAGAGTTCGGTATGTAATAATTCTTCCACATCGTTCCTTTTCCAAACATGTGCCGTTGTCCTTAATCCCCACTTATTTCCTTCTTCAATAATAACTTTTACCAAGTCAATGCTCAATTTTTTAATCTCAAGCTCAGTATCAAAATAGTTTAACACTTGATTTTAGATATCTTCTGATAATAGAGTACACTACCTGAAAGTAACATAGGTACAGTACAGCAAAGCAAACCACAAATAGTCCAACTGCTTTTAACAATTCGTTATTCATTGCTAATGTGTTATTTAATTTATCATTTACAAACGGTGTTCCAATCATCAATAAAATAAAACACATAAATGTTGGTATGAATAATTTTGCAAGAGTTTGTTTTTTAATTAATTTTTTTAGTTCGTTTTGGCTTTTACCCATATAGTGAAGTATTCTAATACTCTTTGCTTGCTGTTTTA
The DNA here is from genome assembly GCA_964483395.1 of uncultured Lachnospiraceae bacterium. Taxonomy (GTDB): domain Bacteria; phylum Bacillota; class Clostridia; order Lachnospirales; family Lachnospiraceae; genus JAAYYM01. The sequence continues at coordinate 14,468 of CAZABT010000022.1, read as the reverse complement.
GCTCTACTACCTGCAGCAATGATAAAATCGAAAAATAAATAACGATAAAAATTATACACATACTAATCTGTAGAAACCCCATCCATTGTTGCTCAATGGGAGAAAAAAGCATTATTTTTTCATTGAGCAATAGCACTCCAAAAATAAATGAACATGCAGAAAATAGCAAGCAGCTGCAAAAAATGCTGTTAATAGTTGAACTTGTTTTGATACCATTGTCATTTCAGCCATGCTATAAATATTCGTGTCTTTATATAAAACATCAGACTTTGCAAGCCGCTTTGATGCGATAAAAGTAAATAGACACTTGTAAAAAGCAAGGATACTTAGCAGCATAGGTATAGCGATGAAAGAAATTGCTATACTGGATATAGTACCTGATAAAAATGCAATTCCAGCCAGCATAATGAGAGAACATGAAATACTACAAATAAACAAAATCCTCCACAAACTATGCCAATCTCCAGAAATCTTTTGATTTCTATTTTTTTCTTTCATAAGCTCTCTGATTTGCAACTGACATATTTTACGTTTCATAAGAAAAGCAGATATCAATTCCACAGCACAAAAATACAAAAAAGTTTGTAAAACACTTTTAAGCATAAGTGCAAAAGTCAAAGTGAATTGCTTTTCAGTAACATATAACATAGGAAAAATACACATATAGTAGATGATTGTCCCTAAAAATACTCCTAAAACAAAGCATACAATTCCAATAATGCAAATTTCTAAAATAAACATCAATGATAACTTGTTTTTATCCATTCCCAAAAGAGAATAAGTTGCAAATTCTTTAGCTCGTTGTTTCATCATAAACGTGTTAATATACGCTATCAAAACCACCATAATAAGTACGATGAGCAGTGGGAGTGATGCTGTTCCAAAACCCAATTGCATTTGTCCTGATACGGCAATACAGTTTGATACACACATGATTGACACAAGAATTATCATCGTGAAAATATAAAGAAGATAATCAAATGCCGAACGTTTTGCATTGCCGAAAGCTAATTTAAGGTACATAATCCACTCCCTCCGTTATCTTTGCCATAACACTTAAAATGTTAGTGAAAAACTCTTGCTTGTTCTCATGCTCTCTATCCAAAACAGCTTTCATTTCTCCGTCCTGCATAAATAGTATTTTGTCACAATAGCTTGCAGATAGTGCATCGTGTGTAACCATTAAAATTGTTGCATTATATTCTTGACGGAACAGTACAAAAGTTTCCAAAAGTTGTTTGGCAGAATGACTATCCAATGCTCCAGTAGGTTCGTCCGCAAGGATAAGGCTTGGATTTGTTGCAATTGCTCTCGCACAGGCACAGCGTTGTCGCTGTCCACCCGAAACTTCATAAGGAAATTTGTCTAAAATGTCTATGATATTCAACTTATTTGCTAAGTCAGTAATCGCACTCGTAACATTCGCTTTAGGTGTGCCTTTAATTGTTAAAGCCAACGCAATATTTTCGTAAATGGTTAAAGTGTCGAGCAAGTTATATTCTTGGAAAACAAAACCTAAATGCTCTCGTCTGAAAACAGATAAATCCTGCTCTGATATATCCGCAATATTTTGTCCTCCAATTTCAATTGTCCCACTGGTTGCTTTATCTATGGTAGCAATCATATTCAATAGTGAGGTTTTTCCACAGCCAGATGCTCCCATAATTCCAACAAAACTCCCCTTAGTCACCTCAAAACTAACATTGTTTACAGCTAATGTTGAGGTATTTTCTGTATCATAGATTTTTTCAATATTTTGTAATTTCAAAACAATATTTTGATTGTAATCATTTGAAGGGTGTTCCCATCGGTCTTTGCCCAACCAAGTTGTAATAACCTCAAAAAGAACTTGATTGGATTTTTCTTTTAAATTTTCATCAGCAATAAATTCGCCTAACAACAATTCATTTAATGTAATTCCTAACAAACTGCATAGTGGTGTAAACAGCGATAAATCCGGCATTGATTTTCCAGTTTCCCATTTTGAAACAGCTTTATCTGTAATGCCTAATGTTTCAGCCAGCTGACTTTGTGTCAAGCCTTTAGCCTTACGGCATTCTGAAATAAATTTACCTATCTTTGATTGGTTCATGGGCAAACCTCCTTTTCAATCGTATCGTATGATAAAAGGGATAAAAAGCACACCTACTGGTGGTAGAATTGTATTTATTGAATAATCTACTGTTGGTCGAGTCATTGGAAAACAATCGAATTAAGAAGAACACTTTTGACATTGAGAAATTCTTATCCACAAAACTAAAGCTCAAGCCCTTTGCCTTGAGCGACAGGGCTTTATTGCGTAAATGGTTGTTTGCCATGGCGGTGTAATCCTTTGTTTTTTCTATTCTGCACACAGCCATTTCCTCACTTTCTTTCCTGCTGTCAGTAGCTGAAACAGAAGTCAGCTTCAGCGTGTAGGCTCTTTGGGGCGGTCATAGAAAATATCACCGTTTACCACCTTGGCGTGTTTGAGGATTTTGCACTCGTTACGGGGGAGGAATGGGAAAGCACATCAAAGACAATTCACCTATGGTTTTTAATATTCGCTTTTAAATCTACAGTCTTTTCTGCATACAGACAGAGTTCGGCATGTCCTTATATTGTCCGTAGTTCGGGATAACCTTGTAGCCATTTTTCTTATAAAGTGCAGAAGCTGCCATTAATGGTTCCCCTGTTTCCAGTATTCCATAGCGATACCCCTTGATTCTGGCGTCTGCCTCCAGACGAAGCAGCAGCTCCTTTCCAAGCCCCAGACCTCGATAATCCTTCATTATAAAAATGCGCTTCATTTCTACAGTTTCCTCATCATAAAATTTATAGGAACCCGCACCCACCGGTACACTGTCCTTATAAATAATTATGACATCATGAATACTTTCCAGCGTATTATACTGTACATACTGGCTTCTTTGAAATCTGCCGCCAACAATTTCATCCAAATTCTCATCCAGTCTTTTGCACAACTCAATGAAAGCTGGATTGTTTCCGTCTGTCTTTTGAAAAACAAACTGACTTTTGACCGGAATACGGCTTTTCTCCTTTTTCGTCAGATGCTTTACGACCTCCTCATAGGCTTCATCGATCATCTGAAACACCAGCTTTTCAGGAGCATCGGATAACTCAACAGTGTTCCAATAGGGCTGCTGTACCGGCGGACAGTGATAGCCTCTGACAATCATGCCCGGATAAGTCTGCCTGTAAAAATCTGCGGCATCCGGATTGGTCTTTAAGGTAGCTTTGTACCACTCTTCTTCCGGTGAAAGCTGACAAAATATTTTCCCGGATACCCGATAGCAGATCGGATACTTGCCAAAGGGCCGACTTTCATATACACAGGGCTTTCCCATGCAGTAGTGATGTATTTTCTCCCAGTCTTTATTTCTCATGTATTCTTTGTTCCTCCGCAATCTGTTGACCTCTTCCTGTTCCCGTAAAATAATAAATCTGCATATTCCGGGCATGTCCACCATTAACTGTAAGATCAGCCCTGACTAATTTCACTTCTACCACCTCAAAAATTCATATACGATATTCTATCCACCCATGGTCTTCTATCCATTTTACCGATTTTCTAAGTGCCTCAATAGTCTTGGTCTCCAATACACACCTTGCATCACATTCCTGTGCTTTCTGAATTCGCCTTGCCAGATCAATCTCCCCTTCTCCCAAGGACAGATGATTTTGGGGTGGCTGCTCTCTGCCATCATGAATGTGAAAATGCTTCAGCCTGTTGTCATGCTGCATGATAAACGGCACATCTGTTTCTCCGACTGCTTTGGAATGTCCTATATCCCAAGTCAGTACAAAGCAGGGACTTTCCAGCAAGTACGCAATGGCTTTCTTTTCATATTCTCGAAACCCGTCAGTGTTCTCGATGGCTATTTTGACATCTGCTTCACCAATCCACTTTTCACATGCTTCTCTGAATTTCCAAAATGATTCCATGTACACATCAAAGTCCCGGTCATACATCTGCACCTTTCTATCCGGCAGGGTAATAAGGATTCCGTGATGCATGTGCATATTGATTGTGACAGAGCGATTTCTGTCACCATATTTATTTTTCAGTTCCGTGAATTTCTTGGCTGTTTCTATCGTCCTTCTGGTCGTCTCCAGATACGCTTCGCGCACCAGTGGATTAAAATCTGCAATATTCAGATTCTCGTCCAGATGAATGGTATAATATACTCCCGCCGCATCAGCCGCCTGCACAAACGCATCCGTCTGCTCAAGGCTGTCGATCTGATATTCCGGAAAGTTCATATTAAGTTCAATAAAGCGCAGCTTCAATTCCCTGCAAAGAGAAATATTATCCGCAAGTGTTCTGTTTTCAATTAATGTAGGCATTCCATATTCAATCATTTTGTCCACCTGACCTCCAACTGTACTATTCGGCAGTGGCCATCAATCTGCCCTTTTCCTTTTTTCGCAGGCAACCGGGCGTTTCCTCTTGGATTGCTCATGATGCGTCCTGCAGGCTTCGCAGTTTCCATGGCGTTCACATTTTTTCTTTTTACATGGACAATTATCATTCATCGTGATCACCTCCCTAAATCGCTTTCAAAGTATTTCTGCAATTTCTCTACAAACAAACCAACATGCAGACCATCCACAAACGAATGATGTGCCTGAACTGATATGGGAATCATTATTTTCCCATCCTTCACGTAATACTTTCCCCAGTCAAAAAGAGGCGTTGCATTATCTTTTTTGCCTGAATTCGTATGGGAAATATGAGTATAGGTCACCCAAGGCATCGGTGAACATTGAAATACATCATTTCCCAAGGGGCCTGTAAAATATACTTTCTGTTCATCCGCAGTTTTTCCTGCAAGTTCACAATATTCCTTTAAACCATCTGTCATCGGTACATTCACCACCTTAAACAGTCCCGTTTCCTGATTGAGATATGTAAATGCAGTATCGATTTTATCATATAAAACAATCTGTCCATCTGCAAAGCGATAACGAAATGCTTCTATTTCATTGGCGCATTTGCAAACCGCATACACCATTGCCATCGTAAAAGAGAGTTTCTGTTCCTTTACTTTTTCCCTGAAGCTTGTAATATCTGCTTCAAATGTTACACAGAATGCCGGTTCTACACTGTTTCTGAATATCATACAGTGCATCGCTCTGTCCCACGATTTTTCATCAATGATTTTAAACTGATTTGCCATAATTTCTATCCTCCAAATAGGATATTATAGCATTTTTCACCTGCTTTTCAACCATTACTGTCCACAAATCCGCTTAAAAATCCGCCCTTTTCATTCTTCATTTCATATGGCATTTCTTATTCTCATTGCTGTGTTTTAAAATGCCCGCTCCAACTCGACACTACTTCCCGGAGCAAATGCAGGCTGGCAGAGTCGTAATGCTCTGCTAATGTTTAGATAGTATAATGAGATATCTAACCTCTGCAAAGAAACTGGGGAACCTGTTTCCTTAACAAAAAATGGGGAAGGTGGATATATCTCCTGCAGCAAAAGATGTTCTTAATGATTATGTTGATCGTTGTTATGCTGACAATGGAGAAGACTGTGGAAAACGAATGGTAACCAACAACATCACCATTCGTTCTCTGAATACAATTCTATTTAATTCATATTACTTATACAGTTCGGTAAACTGGGCATGATCACTTTGATGCAAAAGCCGGGTTGGCTTCTCTAATCAAATCAGAATACTCTTTACTTAGTATATCAAATGCTGTTCGTACCTCATCGGGTATATCCACATGAGCAATAAAGCCTTTGCCTTTCGGCCCGTACCCATTTTCATCATCCGTCAGCCTTGGTATCTCTCCCAAGAGCAGATTGATATAACGCTTCATATCCCACATTCCCCAAGGCTCTCTGTCATAGTTCAGCTTTTCTGCAGACTGGATTACATTCACTGAATATACTGCATAATTGATGATTGTGATATCATCGGCATAATTTCTAAGCACCGCTTCCATACGGTGCTGCATGGTTGCATCCTGCGAAAGAATGATGTTGTTACAGTCAATCCCTTTCTCTTTCAACAGTTCTAAAAGGAAGGTAATATTATTGCCGCAGTTTGTAGATTCACATTCCAGATAATCAACCGAAAGACCGTAACAATGCTTTAGAACAGCTTCAAACATCTGTGCTTCCGGCAAACCATCTGTTTCAATAGCCGGAATTTCCTGATGCACTCTATCACGCAAGGTCTGTGTGGTGTGTCCAGCTCCTCCGACAATAACATACTTCTTTGCAACATGGTGTTTGATACCTTCTGCCAAAACATTTGCTCCGCAGAGAATGCTTCCTCCAAAAAGAACCATCACATCAGCCTGTGCAAATCCATATTTCTGCTTTAATTCTTTCTGTGTCAATTCTGCAATATCCCGTTTTCCACAGAATCGCCCCAAGATATTGATATGATCCGCAATCCTTTCCTTCATAAAATGCCTCCCGACAAGTGGATTTATAAATAAGATTTCTTTGTACAATCATAATGGAAATCGTCTTACTTCACAAGATCAACAAACTCTGCCTGTACATACTCTCCCAGCTTCTCCGGATCAAGCAGCACCTGTGCACCTCTGATTCCGGCGCTGACTGCTATTTCATCAAAAAGGATTGCTGTCTCATCAATATAGGTCGGAAACTTTTTCTTCATACCGATTGGAGAACAGCCGCCTCTGATATAGCCTGTCACTCCCAACAGTTCCTTCATAGGCAGCATTTCCACCTTCTTATCCCCTGTCGCTTTTGCCACCTTTTTCAGATCCAGTTCCTCTGCAACAGGAATACAGCAGACCATATAGCCCCGCTTCTCTCCCTGTACCACCAGTGTCTTGAACACCTGCTCCACGGGCTGTCCGAGTTGATTTGCCACATGTACACCTGACAGATCATTTTCATCGACCTCATATTCCCTTGTTTGAAATTCTATTCCTGCAGTCTCCAGCAGCCGCATGACATTTGTTCTATTCTTCATTCCTTCACCTCGATACAGACATGATACCAATGCACACAGGACATACACGATAAAATTTGCAACTGTATCCCATCTGTATTATACTACAATTACCTTTTGTCGTTTCTGTATCAAACGTCCATAATGTTCTTAACGGAGGTTACAATATGGAAACGAAAAGAATTTTCTCCTGTGAGCTGGCATACGCAATCGGCCTGATCCTGCTGGCCTGTGGAACGGCTCTGATGGAACGGGCTGATTTTGGCTTGTCAATGGTAGTTGCGCCTGCTTATCTGCTCTATCTGAAAGTATCACTTTATCTTTCCTTTTTCACCTTTGGAATGGCAGAATATCTGCTGCAGGCATTCATACTGCTTATTATGGGGCTTTTTCTGCAAAAATTCAAGCTTTCCTATTTAGGTTCATTTGTAACGGCTGTCATCTATGGCTTCATTCTGGACGCACAGATGAAGCTGCTTGCACTGCTTCCCTGCCATGGTATGGCAGGCAGAATCATTGACTACATCGCAGGCATGCTGCTCTGTGCTGTGGGTATTGCCCTTCTGTTTCACACCTATCTCGCACCTGAAGCATATGAACTTCTTGTTAAGGAGCTTGCCGAGAAGCATCTGTGGAAAATCAGCAAAGTCAAAACCATATACGATTGCTGCAGTTGTTCTATCGGAATCATGATGTCATTTCTGTTCTTCGGCTTCGGTCACTTTGAAGGAATCAAATGGGGAACTGTCCTCTGTGCCCTGATCAATGGTACAATCATCGGCATCTGTAATAAAATTCTGGAATCAAAATTTATTTTCCCAAAAAAATCAGGCTCCCGCTCTCATCATTAAAAAGCCATCTTTCCGGTTATTCGTAACGATACGGACTTGGGGTATGATAATCAAATCCATGTGAAGCAAGCTGTTTGTCTATTCCTTTGCTCATTTTTCTGGTCATGATCTTCGCGATCAAGGGCGGCATTTTCAAAGCTGCATTGCAGTAAATGGAAGCGGGTGAATCCTCTCCCTTGGCAATGTGTTCAGCAAATGCATCAAAAGCCGGCACAAGTTTCTTTGCACACATATGTTTTTCCAAATCCTGTCCGTTGAGCATCGGCCCTACGCCCATAACAAATCCGCCGGCATAATGCATTCCACATTCCTCTGCAAATAATTCAAGCTGATGCAGACCGGATTCATGCGTGTGCACATAAGGCATTCCGCCGTTAATCATTCCATACAGCTTCTGCCCATGACACTGCTCCGGCTGTCTGCGCAATTCTTCTAACAGCAGAGTCACTCTTGCCGGATAGGAATTCACATAACAGGGGCCTGCAATGACTATGCTGTCTGTCGTATGAATCTTCTCAATCATTTCCGTCAGCTCTGTCTTTGTATCAAACAGCTCCATAATCTCTCCGCCAAGCTTTTTTTGCAGTCTGTCGCAAAACATCCGGCTGGTTCCGGTCTTTCTAGGACTTGCATTTATCAATAACAGTTTATGCATGGCATATCACCTCCAATAATTCTTCCGGTGTATCGTCCGGTTTGATAATCCATGATTTTCCCTGAATGTCCATGATACGAATATTTTCAGCAAGCAGATTATGAAAATACTGCTGCTCTTTTTCACAGCATGCTTCCTTCACACCGACTACGTATTGATATTTGATATCGCTGCGCATTCCTTTTACCATCTCCCCTCGTATCACATGATAATGCGTATCGCCAAGAATACAGGTGCGGTCAATCACTGCCTTGACTGCTGAAGAATAAGAGCCAAAGGTCACCGGTGTTACAACCACCATGGTCTCACTCTTTACAAGTGTACGCAAAATCGGCTCCATTGCATCTTTCTGAAAACACTTTCCGTATTCCTTTGTACTGCAATATCCACAGCTAAAGCAGGTTTTGATATCCAATCCTGCCATTGATATGTATGCCGTTTCTTTTCCTGATTTCTGTAAAGCGGCTTCTATGTTCCGTCCGACTGCCTCACAGGTTTCATCTGCTATTATTGTAATCATACCTTTCCCTCCATAGCTGCTGTCTGTTCTTCGATTGTTTTTATCTATAACTCTCTGCTCCCTGTTCTTTGATTTGTCCCGCAATCTCTTTCAGTCTGTCATCCAAGTGAATAATTGTCTTGATTGTAGTCTGCACATCCTCATCACTGACATCTGCAAAAAGCTGTTTCATTAATTTCTGACTTGGCAGGTCATATTTTTTTGAAAGCCGCTCTGCCTTCTCTGTTGCAAGAATCCTCTGTTTTCGTCTGTCCGACTCATCCGGCACAAAACATACATAGCCTTCTCTTTCAAGCTTCAGAAGCATCTGTTTGACATTCTGATGCGAACTTCCCATCACCTCAGAGAGTTCTTTTAGCATCGGCGGCTTCTCGAATAACCCTATGCAGATAATCGTAAAGCACTGCTTCCAACTGATTTCATCGATGAAGCTGTCTCCCACCGTCTGAAATCGATTCACGAACTCACTTAGCAGTCCTGCCAGAAAAAAGGAGCCCTCCATCTCACTCAAATCCAAATTGCCGTATTGTATTTCATCCTGATTCATCCTTTTCAATATCCCTTCCCATTCTTAATGCACGCAAAAAGGTAATACATTACCATAGCAAGTAATATATTACCCATTTGTGTTTTTGTCAAGTGTGTTTCTGAAATATTGTCCTCTGCGCGCTTATACTACAGCTTTAAATGCCTCCTCCAAATCTTCAATAATATCTGCTATGTTCTCCGTACCAATGGACAAACGTATTGTATTAGGTTTAATCCCCTGCTCTAAAAGCTCCGATTCATTTAACTGTGAATGTGTCGTAGATGCTGGATGAATGACCAGTGATTTCACATCTGCTACGTTGGCAAGCAGTGAAAACAACTCCAGATGGTCAATAAATTCTTTTGCTTTTTCTGCATCACCTTTGATTTCAAAGGTAAAGATCGAGCCACCGCCATTCGGGAAATACTTTTGGTACAAGCTTTTCTGCAATGCCTCTTCCGATACAGACGGATGGTTGACACGTTCTACCTGTGGATGCTGATTCAAGTAATCTACAACCTTTAACGCATTTTCCACATGTCTTTCTACACGAAGAGACAGCGTCTCTAATCCTTGTAAAAAGAAAAATGCATGGAATGGGGAAAGTGTTGCGCCTGTATCACGAAGCAAAATGGCACGGATTTTTGTTACAAATGCTGCCGGTCCTACTGCCTTGGTGAAGCTGATTCCATGATAGCTCGGATTCGGCTCTGTCAGAGATGAAAACTTGCCGCTTGCTTCCCAGTCAAATTTACCGCTGTCTATGATCACACCACCGATCGTCGTTCCGTGTCCGCCTATGAACTTTGTTGCTGAGTGCACCACGATGTCTGCCCCATACTCAATCGGTCTAACCAGATACGGCGTAGCAAATGTATTGTCCACCACCAGCGGAATCTTGTGTGCATGTGCTATTCCGGCAAGTTTTTCAATATCTACCACATCTGAATTCGGATTGCCCAATGTCTCAATATGAATTGCTTTTGTATTTTCCTGAATGGCTGCTTCTACCTCTGCATCGTTAAAAGGGTCTACAAATGTAGCTGTAATTCCATACTCAGGCAGTGTATGTGCCAGCAGATTATAGGTGCCTCCATAAATATTTTTTGCTGCTACGATATGGTCACCTGCATGTGCCAGATTCTGAATCGTATAGGAAATAGCTGCTGCTCCGGATGCCACAGCCAGCGCTGCCACGCCTCCCTCCAGAGCTGCAATTCTTTGTTCAAATACATCCTCTGTCGGATTTGTCAGTCTGCCATAGATATTACCTGCATCAGCCAGTCCGAATCTTGCAGCAGCGTGTTCACTGTTATGAAATACATAAGAGGATGTCTGGTAGATTGGAACCGCTCTTGCATCCGTCACCGCATCCGGTGTTTCCTGTCCTACATGTAACTGCAATGTCTCAAATTTCTCTCTGCGTATGTTTTTTGACTCATGATCTTACCCTCCATTTTTCTTTCATTGTTTGAATCGTTACAATTCCTACTTGTTTTCTATGGATTGATAATAGCATACATTGCATAAACTGTATAATACAGAAAAAAGATGCACCGCCATAGTTTTTTACTATAGCAGTGCATCTCTCTGTTTCAATTGCACCATGTATAAATTCTTCGATGTATATCAGCAGTTCCTCTGCGATTTCAGGAGACAGAAGCAACGTATCATCTCCCAGCATAGCAATTCCCTGACTGTCGCAGGACGCAGATTACTGACAGAAATACCGGAAAGTTGTGAAGCAGCCTTTTTGGTTTTTATTTTATTCCAACCGCATATTCATACTCTCTCATAACCTGATGTATACTGCTGATCACCAGATTATGGGGTGTCAAATCCAAATCGCCATTATGAACCAAATGATACTGACAGGGCATATACTGATGCAGAACATTCAGCGGTATCGGATATTCACGCAGATTCTCAAATAATCTGTTCATTGCCTCCACGACACAATGTTCACCTATATAATATCTTGCACGGTCTGAAAAGCTGTACTTCCTTGCCAGTGCCTGTGCCTCTGTATCACCATGATAATGATGCACCCAATTTTCTGGATGTCTGCACATTGCATCCTCCAGTATCTCTATAAAATCTGCTCTTTTCTCAGCCGGTACCAGCTCTTTTTCCATAAAACTCAGTGCAAATAAGGCTTCTCTTAAAGCGAAGGTCAGTGCCGGTCCTACCTTCAAAATCGCAACACCATCCTCAACCATCTGCTGCATGTGAAAGGGACTTTGATAATCTGTTGAATGCCCTTCAAATACAATGTAAGGGTATTCCTTTCTCTTTTCACAGAGGATTTGCGCTTTTTCTCTGTCATAATCAAATATCTGCGCATCTGCAAATTCTACCCCCGGTTGCACGACAATCGCAATGATATCCTCCCATGCATTTTCATAGCCATAGCTTTGAAATACTCTTGTATAGGTCAAAACAGTATTTTCAAAATCAGCAGGTTCAGTAACATGTATGCTTTCCTCTGCTTCCTGTGCGCCACCAGGTATTGGCACCTCGCTTCCTATTACAAACACCGGTCTGACCGCAGCCGGATTTACCTTCTGTACTTCAGCATATGCCTCCATGCATGCTTGATAAAGAACGGCACCGCGTCTTGCAATCACCTCTGTTTCCAGCGGCTGCTCTGTATCATCACCCAGCTTCATACTCGTATCCAAATGAATTTTAGTAAAGCCAGCTAATATGTACTGCCTAACCAGCTCCTTAGCCTTATCCATAGCCTGCTGCTCTGGCTCATCTTTCCAATTCAGGGGGCCTAAATGATCTCCTGCGAGAATCAGCTTTTCAGGCTGTACATGCTCTTTTTGAGCAATTGACAATACAAAATCCATAAAATCCTTTGGTTTCATACCTGTATATCCCCCAAACTGATTTACCTGATTTGCCGTTGCCTCAATTAGAATGGGAGTGCCTGTTTCCTTTATTCTTCTGATTGCTGCCTGCAATACAAGCTCATTGGCACTGCAATAGGATGGAATACCGCAAATAATTCCCTGTTTTCGTTTGATAATCATTTCTTTTAATGGATGCATTTTCTTCCTCCCATTCTTCTACAAGGTAATAAAAGCATCCAACCCCGTTGGTGCATCAGGGTTTCTGCCCAGTGCAATAGATTTAGAATAGGAAATCATCTGCATCACATAGATAAATGGAATTCCCCAAGCTTCAAAACGCGGAATATCTCCTACACAGACATGCGCATCCACATCATATATATTTTCTTCTTTATCAGAAACCGTCACCATTGTACCTTTATGCTGTTTTAAATCCCTGAGCATATCCGCCTGCAGTTTTTCTTCCCTTGGCTGTAAAATGCAGATGGTTAAGGTTTGTTCTGTGTTCAGCACCTTAGGACTATGACGATAATCCAGCATATTAAAGCACTGCCCTGGCAGCATGGCTATTTCTGTAAATGCCAGTGCCCCCTCCTCTGCAATACCTGTCAGTGCTCCGTCTGCCAGCACCACTACATTCATCCAGTTCTTTTTTGCTATCTGTTCAAAAACAGGTCTGTATTTAAGCTTATATGCTTCATTCATGGTTACTGCAAGTTCAATGCTCTTCATCAAGTCCTCATCCTGATTATAAACAGCAGATAAGAATAACAAGACGACATACAGATTTGTTACTGTTCTCGTTTGGCAGACACTCTTGTCATAACACCAATCCAAAGTCAAATCCAAATCACTGTACGGCATAATATCATTATGATCCATCATGGAGATAGAAATAACCGGATTTCCATATTGTTCCTTAATATATTGAATATCCCTTACAATTTCCGAGGTCTGACCGGAGCGAGACAGTGTTACAATGATGCTTCCCTTGATCGTTTCCTCAAAATATTCCGGATTAATCAAATAGTCTCCGCCAGCAATTGCCACAGAAGATGTATTCGGACAGGTACTGAAAATCCTGTTTGCTGATTTTGAAAGCATATAGCTGGAACCGCACCCGAAAAATACAAATTTCCGACTACTGTTTCTTTGGAAAAATTCCTTGATTTCACTTTTTCTTTCCATCATATACTGATATGTTTTTTTTAATGCCTCATGCTGAGACATAATTTCTGATTCTGTTAAATACATAATACATCTCCTTTTAATAAATATTGAGTGGGAATTTCAAATCCATGGTAATAGCCAGCCAACAGGACTGCACCAATGACAGGAACACTTTTAGGCTGCACAAGAGCAAAGGGGATACCCCGCAGATGCATCTTCATCGCGTCCAAAAGATAGTCTCCTGACTGAAACAATCCTCCTGAATAAGAAACCTTACATACATCCTTCATCTGCAGCTTGTAATAAAGAGCCCGAACCATAGCTGCCAGTTCCATTCCTGCTTGGTTATAAACCTGTATAACGGTTAAATCACCCTGTTCTGCCGCCTGTAGTAAAAGCCTGTATAACGATGCTGTCTTATCTCGATAGGGCTGATATATTTCTTCGAAAATATCAACCACCTCCACATCCTCTTTTACCTGAAAAAAAGCTCTGACTATATTATATAGAGGTCCCTTTGGAAGCCTTCCGTCTGCCTGCTTAAAAAAATATTCCATTGTCTTTAGACCCATCCATTTTCCGCTGCCCTCATCTGAAAAGAAGTCATTCCATCCACCAGCTCTGCCTGTCTCTCCGGCTGCATTTTTCCCAAAGGCTATGGAGCCTGTTCCTGCAATAATATTGATGCCCGGCTCTAAAACAAGAGAACCTGCCCAGCCTGCCTCACAATCATTGATTACCTTCATATGACAATATTCAAATTTCTGACTGATTGCTTCTGTAATGACCTGATCCTGCTTTATTGACTCTCCATAATTTGGCATTCCAAAGACTGTATAAATTGCTGTCTCTGCATATGACAGAGACATTAGTCCTGCTGTTAACTCCTGTATTCCAAGCTCCAGCAGATCCAGTACGCCCTTCCCCCCCTATCTGT